>JBBCAV010000292.1:0-31400 GCA_051382305.1 Bdellovibrionota bacterium FG-2 | reverse complement strand
GATACGCGATGTCATCGTTTTAAAGCCGATCTGCGAAAGAAAAGTGAATCATCCAGCGTGGATCACAAAATGATTGGCTTTTTCTGATTTATCCTGCGAAAGCCATCTCCCCAACATGCCAGGCCCATTGGCATTTTTGGAGGTTTGCGAACTGCTGATTCCGCTTAAAATAGGCTCGTTTATTTGTTTTTTTTCATCTAATGTCTTGTTACACTCTATGGAAAGCATAAACATAGCAGATTCAGATCTGCAACCATTCGCTCATAGGAGGAGCACCATGAATATTAGTGAGAATATTAGTAAAAAGAAATTTATTTACAGTTCACTCGCGACCATCGCTGTTCTGTCAATTTGTACGGCACCCAGCCTAATCGGCTGTGGATCAACGGCCGCCGCGCCCGCGGCTGAAGCATCACCATCTCCTGCTGCCACGTCGACTGCCAGTAGTCTTTCGGCAGCCGTAGCGACTGTTGCAATCACATCTCCTACCGCAAGCTCATCATCTGCGTTTGCCGTAAATATATTCCCGGGTTGGTTTAGAGTGACCGCCGCTGAAACAACTTCGAGCGTATCGGACGTAAAGCCCATGGGTCAAATGGTCGACGAACTTAAAGCGGACCTTGCTGCCGCCGATCCTACCGCGCTTGCAGCAAAAATTGGAAAAATGGAAGTTACTCGAAGTTCAGCCGATTGTTTTGGCCCTGCATGGGTTGACAATACAGCAAACGGTGGCGGCGGCGGTAGACCCGTCGGTGACCTCGGAATAGTCTACGATACCGCAAGCAACACGGATTCCACTCCTTGCGCCGCTGCTCAGCTGAACGCTTTGATGTCAGGAACGCCTCAATTCGCGAATAAACTCGTAAAAATGCAAGCGACACTTATTACGGCGCTTGGTGCAGCAGGACAAGCACTCCCGGCAGTGGGCGCCTCGATCGATGGACTCTCGGTCATGCCTGCAGTTACGGGTGTCACATTCACAGTCGCGACACTCGAGCGCCTTGCAGACGTAACGGCCGATTCAACCGCGGTCTATAAGACCACCTTCGCATACACGAATACAAGTGGAGGATCATCGGCGGTCACGATTATTCACAACCCCAAAAATGCGAATAACACTGACTTTGTAGGATACCTCAAGGCGACGATTCCTGAAGGAACAACTTCTGGCGGTAACGGCCCCCCTCCTGCCCGCGTTGCAAGCTCGGTCGCTTATCGTGGAATTTCTCTCATTTACCAGCAGACAGGCGACGTCCTGACTTTTGCGTTGGATTCGGCGCAAAACCGAGAAACCTCTAGTGCTGATTTCTTTTCAACCACCTCAGGTCGAATCGACTACTCGAAGGACGCCTACGGTTCTGACGCCAACAAGATCATCGCAACGTTCAATCAAACGACTGGAGCCTCTACGATGCACTATGCTTGGCAAGCAGGACGCGCGGATCTAGCAACTCGCACTTTCGCTGTTTCAGTAAATGCCGCCGGAGCTGGAACCGCTTACTTTGGATTTGGCGCTGACATTGCCTCAATCACAGACACCACCAGCAGCCTTTGGGCTGACAAGATGTTCTGCGATTGGCTTGGGGCTATCGGACTCAAAACACCCGGAGCGACGAGTTTTCCAGTGAGCTCGTATGTGACCAAACTCCAAAAGCAGACGTTCTCTAAGGATGCGGCCGGACTGTTTACCATCGCTGGCGCCGACAGTCTCATCGACTTCGCACCGGTTGTTAGTTGCAATGGAACCTTCACGGTAACGGCTTCAACCTCGCCAGGAAGCACAACTCCAAGTTATCTTTTGGGCGCACATACCGTAACAACTAACGAACTCGTCGCTATACCCGCAGCGGAAACGATCCCAGCAGTGACGGTTCCGACGCTTCCGTTTACACTCTAGCGTCTTAGTTCTTGTCCCATTAAAAGCACCAGGGGCTGCGGGAGTTTAGTCGCCGCAGTCCTTGGTGCTCTCATATAAACTACTAAATCTGAGAAACAACTTTCACGACAACTTCAAAAGTCTCTGGGCTCAGATTTTCGCGATACTCTTTCCAGAGTTTAGCAGAATCTTCGATGGTAGGACTCTCGTATGTCGCCAACTCAGCACTGATTGAATTGCTTATCGCATTAAGCTCATCAAGTTCTTGGTTGTATTTTTCCAACGAAGGAACAGAAACTCCAAGTGCCTCAGCATGAGCAGTATCAAGCTCCGCAAATTGAACGCGCTGACCCCCTTCTTCGTCAAGCATGATAAGTCCCATCCCCGTGATCATCGCTCCTACTAGAAACACGAGGCCCCCTCGTCCATCACCCTTGTTCAGTTTGCTCGCTCCACCAACAACAAGTCCCCACCCCAGCGCGCTCACGGCAACGCCACCCAGGACCACCGGCGCGTCTGCCGTCGCAACTGCTACGAGGGCGTAAGACTTTTGCGGAACAAGTGTCGAAGTCACCAAGAACACCGATGAAACCACCACTAAAAAACTCTTATAGAACATAAAATCTAACCTCCATGAAACGTCATTTAACTCGGAGCACTATAAAACTAAAATCGATAATATGAATACTTATCATTCTGAACAAAAATCTTTCACACCCCCGGCACACCCCAGATTCAACCACCCTATAAAAGGGGTGGTGCCAGATTCCACCAGTTTTTATTCATTTTCTATAATCACGAATCAATTCAAGCAAATCACCCTGGCACAGCGGTTGCTCTATGCCACGTGTCGCGAAAGCGACGCCACAACAGGTTTCACCAAGGAGGTTTTGTGAATACCAAATCAAGAGAGAATAAAAGAGGATCCAATCAACGTTTCAGCTTAAGCGCTGTCATCGCTTTAAGTTTTGCGCTTTCCCAAACAGCGTTCGCCGGCAACTGGGACAAATTTACCGACGATAATAATTGGATCGTAGGAGGCTCCCTTGTCAACGCTACCGACGTGATTTCGAAATCAACAGTCGGCCTCATCAATGGTGGAGCACTCTGTACGGCTTCGATCATCGACGTGGACCTTGCAGTCACGGCCGCGCATTGCGTGGAAATGGATGAGGGAATCGGACTTGTTTTTGCCCAAGATATGCGCGCGCCGAAAGCAAAAGTTGTTCAAGTAACTGGTGTCGTCGTGAATCCCACCTGGTGGTCAAATCAGTCGAACGAAAAGAATACGGGCGATATCGCGCTCGTAAGTTTTGCCGGTGGAATTCCAGCGGGCTTTTCAAAAGTGAAACTTCTCACGAAGGCTGCTGCTCTCAAAAAAGGCGGATCCATCACACTCGCAGGTTACGGGATCACCGATGCCTACACACAAGTCGGCGCCGGAACGCTTCGCAAAGCTGATGTCACGATTCTCAATCCTAAGTTTTCGACCACTGAAATTCTCTTTGATCAAAGCTCCGGTCGTGGGGGCTGCCACGGAGACTCAGGGGGGCCTGCCTTCATTAAATCTGGAGCTGACCTACTCTTGGTCGGTGTCACAAGCCGTGGGTACCCTGCGAATGCTCCTGATGATTGCATTCACCAATCGATTTACACAAAAATCACGTCATATAGCAGCTTTCTGAAGAAGGCCGCAAAAACATTGAGAGGAAAGTGAGACTGTAACAAACTGCTCGTTTTAACCGGTCTCATCGTCTTCTCATTAGTGCCACAAGCACACAGGGGTCTCGTCGAAGTTTGACGAGGCCCCTTTCTATTTTCTGATGCAGATAACTAGGTTCATCTTGGCCCCAGGGGCAAAAAGGAGGGGGGATCGAAGTCTCACATAGTGAGCGTAGCTTGGATAACTCTATATTTTTCCGCTAGATTTATTATTCTCCTCGTTCTATCTCCCTTTGCACGAAGTTTGCACAGATGGCCCATCACTATTGCAAACACGAACTTTAACTCGAGGATCTACGCCATGTTTCGACCCAGCCTGATTTTGCTTTTCACACTCGCTCTGACACTCCTAAATGCCGCCACTCACGCGTTGGCAACCACTGAGAATCCTGTCGCCACTCCGGCGATCATCGACCTTTCGGCGATCAACGCGAAAATCGACCCTTGCGATGATTTTTATCACTATGCCTGCGGAAACTGGATCGACGGCTTCACTCTACCTGGTGACAAGTCTTCGTACTACCGACAGTTCTCAGGGCTTGAGGACCAAGCCAATGAAGCACTTAATGAAATTCTAAAAGCCTACGCCAAAAGCGATTTTACCATAAATACCAAAAACGCACAGAAGCTTGGGGATCTCTACACAAGTTGCATGGACGAAGCCGCCATCGACAAAGCTTCTGCTCCGATTCTCAGGGACCTCTTTAGAAAAGTCGATACTGCGAAATCTCCAGACAAATTTGCCGAAACGCTTGCTGAACTGCATCTGATGGGCGTCGGCGCACTTTTTAATTTCTATGCGTCCTCAGATTTGAACGACTCCACCAAAGTGATTGGCTACGCCGATCAAGGCGGCATAGGACTGCCTGATCAAAGTTACTATGTAAAAACGGACAAGAAATCAAAGGACCTCCTCACCCAATATGAACGCCACATCGCCCGAACCCTGCATTTATTGGGTCAATCCAAAATGCATGCACGCGCAAACGCGAAGTTCATTCTAGGGTTTGAAACGCAACTCGCAAAGAGTGCCATGACACTTGCGGATCGCATGGACTCATCAAAAACCAATCATTTCTCGGATCGTGCAGGCCTTGCGAACACCGTTTCGAACATAAAGTGGGACACGTACTTTAAGGCGTTAGGCGCTACTTCGGTTGAAGCGATCAATTTGAGCGATCCTACTTTCTTGGGTGATTTGAATAAGCTCCTGGCAACCACCCCTGCCGGCAAGATCCGCCTTTATTTGAAGTGGCAGATTGTTCTCGGTTTTGCGACGGAGATTTCGAAAGCCTTGTCAGCCGAGCATTTTGATTTTTTCACGAAAACCCTCAAGGGCCAAAAAGTTCAAGAAGCTCGTTGGGAAACTTGCACGAAGATGATCGAAGGCACTATGAGCGAGGCTCTCGGCGAGGCTTATGTCAGCCAGCTTTCGGCCGATGCGATTCGCGCAGAAACGGAATCCATGTTTGCTGCAATCGGAGACGTTTTCGCAGCCGACGTTCAAGCGCTGGACTGGCTGGATGCACCAACAAAAGCTCTAGCTATAGCGAAGCTCAAGACCCTTGGAAAGAAGATCGCCTTTCCTGATCATTGGAGAAACTACGACGAGCTTGCGATTAAGGCTTCTGGATTGCTTGAAAACACCATTCAAACTTCTATTTTTGAATCTCATCGGAACCTCAATAAGATCGGCAAACCAGTAGACCGCTCCGAGTGGTACATGGCGCCTTGGGAAGCCAACGCGTATTACGATCCTTCGTTAAATGAAATGGTACTTCCAATCGGGGAATTGATTCCGCCAATCCTCGATCTCACTGCGAGCACCGGGGCGAATTATGGCTCACTCGGTGCAACCACCATTGGCCATGAGTTGATTCATGGCTTTGATAGCAACGGGAGCCAGTTTGATGAAAACGGAAACTTCAAAGACTGGTGGGCACCTCAAGTGAAGAAGGACTTTGAGACACGCACCGCCTGCCTGGTGAAGCAAGCTAATGCCTACGAGATCTTGCCGGGCCTTTTCATAAATGGTGAAGCGACCATCACGGAAAACATCGCCGACCAAGGTGGGGCAAGAATTGGTTTTAATGCATACAAGAAGATCGCGGGCACGCGGCCTCCTGCTGCGAAGGTAGGCGCCTTCGCCGAAGACCAACAATTCTTCTTGTCTCAAGCACAAGCTTGGTGCGCGAAACGCTCTGAGGCCAGCCTTCGCCTGATCGTGGGCTCCAACGAACATCCGCCCGAAGAGTTTCGGGTCAACGGGGTGGTAAAAAATCTGCCTGAGTTTGCTGAGTCGTTTGGCTGCAAAGCGGGGAGCAAGATGGCGCCGGTGGAGAGGTGTTCGATTTGGTAGGTGGCGGCAGTCTATTCTACGGCAATCGCAATCTTCAGGCATTTTTCAAGTGTTGCGATCTTCCTGGGGGAAAGCGAGCCAACGAAATCGGTTAAGCGAGATTTTTCAATACTGAAAATCTCATCGCAAAAAACCGACGATTCCTTTTTTAGGCCTTCTTCAATGCCAATGCTTAGCTGCGTGGATAGCCCTTCAAAGTGGGAATACACGGGAGCACAAATCACCGTGGAAAACTTGGAATCAATCAGAAGCTGCCGACTTATGATAATAAAGACTCGAAAGTCTTTTGGATCATGCTTGCTGCCTCGATAAACACGATAGAGTTCTCCTCGACGCATGGGCTATTTTCTTTCAAAGGACTGAAACTCAAGCACATCGAGAGCGTCTTGGTTCAGCGAGGCGCTTTTGGAATTCAAGATATCCATATCAGAGCGATCACGCTCTATGGTTTTACGACTTCGGAAATATAGCACCAGTGCTTCTTCAATGACTGCAGATCGAGTGGGTTTATGAGGAAGACTGTCGATCATTTTCAATAATTGATCAGAGACACTGATGGATGTCTTCTTTTTCATACTACTACTATACTACCATAGTAATACCAAATCAAATGAAATATTTTCGCGGAAATTACCATAAAATGCGTTTACCAATTTCAACGTCACGGCGTATATTCCGGTAATGCTCCCTATCGAAGAAATTGTTATCCGGCTCTTGATCGCGGCATTCCTTGGCGGAATTATTGGATTTGAACGAGAGAAACATAGCCAGCCTGCGGGGCTGCGCACCCACATTATCCTGACCCTAGGTGCGGCAATTGCGATGTGTTTATCGATAAACATATCCGCACAATACAAGGGCATTACAGCCAACGGTGATCCCGAACGAATTGCGGCGCAGGTCGTTTCCGGAATCGGCTTTCTGGGTGCAGGCGCCATTTTTAGATACGGGGCAACCGTAAAAGGTTTAACGACGGCCGCATCGCTCTGGACGATGGCCATGGTAGGGCTTGCGGTGGGGGCGGGTTATTATTGGCTCTCGGCCTTTGCTACGTTACTGGTCATTGCGACCCTTATTATCTTAGATATCATCGAGAAACGCTTTGTTAACGCTACGCAAACACATCGCGTATCTATTCGTGGTCAGGATCGTCCCGGCTTTATTATGGAGATCAAAGGATTGTTTCGCGATTTTGATTTTGGGATCAAAACGATTGAGATCGAAAAAACGCTCTCCAGAAATGAAATTGAAATTCTGACTCTCGTTAAAGCTCATCCCATCAGCGACTTCGATACCCTCATTGGAAAGTTTTCAAAAGTAGAAGGCATTATCTCGTTTAAAGTTCACTAAACTGAGCCTGTATCACTACTTCGCATCCCGTCTCAACGAAAAGAAGTCAATGTCGTAAACATAGAGCTCCTCTTCCTTTGATGCTTTAATGATTGCCTGGGTGTCGCGAATTTCGTCGAGAATTCGATTTTTGATTTGAATAGCATCCTCGCGCGAGAGACTAACGACCGCAGAATAATGCAGGTCATTATTGGTTTCGCGCTCTAGAGCCTCCACCGCTTGTAGCCGCCAGTGTGTGTGATGTTTGATGATTTGATGAGAGTCTTTGCCGATTCGAAGCTGCGCAAGGCCCGGCTCGAATTCTTTTTCAGTCTGCCTTGCAAGACCGACTGATACGAGAAAATCTAGAATTTCACTTACCCGTTTTACGGGGATATTGAGGTAGCGCCCCAGCGTGTCGCGGGAGCATTTCGTCGATTTGGTTCTGAAAAATACGCCTTAAGGCCGAAGTGCCCGCCCGCTCTTTTTGAACGAGGAGTAAAAGTAGAGGCTCTCATTCGTCGAATGACCAAAGAACTGATTCAGCATTTCGGCCTGCTCCAAGTTCAGGTCGACTGGTCCGTTTACGACTTGAGAAACATACGAAGGCTGGCAACGCAGAGCCGCCGCCACCGCGGCTTAAGTTTATCAATTACTGAAATTGAAGGCCACTGCTTAATTAAATTAACCTACCCCACCCCGGAAGGGAGTGATAGCTGCCATGATACGTCGCATTAACAGATTAACTCGCTGAGTCGGTCACGGTAATTAGAAAGGCTGAATATGAACAAGATACATGTGGTCCTTATCTCGGTTTTCCTATCGCACAATGCTTTTGCTGCGGGTGGATCAAGCGATGGCGGCGGCAACTCGGTTGTGTGCTTTGATTCGCCATCCTTTCGAGAGACGATTGAGAAAAGTGAGGGCTACATCCCAGACGAACTCATCTCGCACGTGACCAGTGTTGAAGCCTATGATCTCTACGCAGCTAAACTTCCGCGCGGAATTCCCGAACTTCAACCCGTGATCATTCCCATTCAAGACAGCGAAACTTCATTCGACTACGCCAAGCGGATGATCACGAGACTCTGGTGGGCAAAAGCGAGTCTTGCAAGCAACATTCGTTACAAACTGGACGCGATAGAAAAGGGGAGTAACGTCATCAATGAAACCCATGGCCTCAGACGAATTGATGATGCTGCGGAGCCGGGGTACATCGACGCCAGCCACTGTGCGATGGTCACACTTGCCACGCAGTATGTCCTTGGCAAGGAACTTACGCTTCACCTTGATTCTCGCTTATTCTTTCACGAAAAGCATTCGCACCTTATCCAAGGTGTACTTTTATTGCACGAAGCCTTCTATGCCTATTCGCGCGATAAGCTAAACGAAAGCGACAGCCGCAGGGAACAAGCGATCATTGGGAGTCTGATCACGCGAAAACCTGGCTTTACGGATCGGCAACTTTACGAAATATTAGAGCGTTTCGGATTTCATGACGATTCTGGGCCCATGCGGGCGGCATACGTGTATTCAGCTATGCAACTTATCACAGGCTATGACTACAAGAAAGCCCATGAATTTGTGCAGGGAAACCCGCAAGCCGCACGTTTTAGTGAGAAATTTGTCCAAGAGGCTTACGTCATTTTAAACAATTACAACGATTACACCCATTTCACACCTGCATCGCCCTCTGGGGATTGCTTCGATGCTGCCAACAAACTCAGCAGTCTTAAGGGGGGATGGAAAAGTATTAGTGACAAAAAGAAGCGCACGATTATCGAGCGAATGGAACCTTTGTTTCAACGTTATCGAGACGAACTCCTCCCGATGATTCGATCGACTCTGATTGAAAATATTTTTGCGACCTACACCAGGCTAATTCAAAATGAAATACTTCTCATGCCTGACGAAGCATCCCTTGATAAGGCTATCCAGCACAATATCACCGAAGCCTTCATTGAGTTAGAGGATGATGGCGGCAATGGGTATCCTGAATTTACTCCAACGTTCGAATACGAATTGGATCATCCTGTGGAGCTTCCTGAGATTCCGCTGTTTCCCCGATGGATTTATTAGATCATGCTAACCCCTAGAAAATGGCTTTCGCCAGTAGAACGGCTGAATCTCCTTTAACTGCTTTGCCTGCCATTGCGTTGAATCTGTGTCTAGTGGAACAGCCACTTCAACATCATCGCCCCAAACCATCAACCTCTCCTGACAAATCCCACAAGGGGTCAAAATATGAAAGAGTCCTTGATCGTCTCGCGAAACACAGACGGTAGCGCTGATCTTTTTATCTAATTTTGTGGCCTCACAAATAGCCCCGGTTTCGTGACATAGGCTTGCGGAGGGATGTGCAGAATACACCGTTAAAGTGCCTCTAACGCCCCTCAATTTGGATGGACACAACTCTTATGGTACGGATAGAAGTTCTTAATGGAAACTTTAGAGAGATTCATCGTTAAAGCCAAGGCAAATGGTTGGGTGGGCGCATCGTCTGACGGAAGAAGGATCCCCCATCGCGTCTTGGATCGCTGGATATCACTTTTGAAGAAGACGAATTCTTTTATCAAGATTCATTTGTGGGATTAACCGCTTTTTGCGGCCAGGAGCACATTTGTCGCAACGGCGAACCCGTATGGAGCATGGCTTACGTTGGATATATCGTTAGACCAGAGCTTTTCACAAGTGCTCAGACTGTTGTTAGCATGCTGTAATTAGCATTGGTCGCGATGTATCGCGAAGGAAGATTTCTGGGTGGATTTCAGTATCGCCACGAAACATCCGAATGCCGCGACGTGAACGAAGGGCATTTTCGAAGGTTTCACGGAACAGAAGAAATTTGGTTAGCGAAAACGATCGTCTATGAACTTCGAGACTTCGGTGGACTTGTTCGAAAATAGCCAGCCTGTCGCGCGACAGGAGCGGTTGCGTTAAATTAGTTCCCCAATAGAACAAAGGAACTCAAATCGCTTGTCTGAAGTAGACCGGATATCACGGCATTGAGGTGTTTCACAAATGCATGCTAAATTCTCGCTTACGCCTGCTTCATTCAATAGGATCAGACAGACAACCCTTCGACTGATCGTTTGTCCCTATTGCGCTAAAGACTATGCCGTCTGGGTAGCAGGGCACCGTAACACGCACCCCAAGCAGGGTAAGTTCGATTCCGGTAAGCTAGCTGGAAAATTCTTAACGTTATCCGCTTTCAAGACGAGAGTCCGGCGCTACCAAAAACAAGCCGCCCTCGATGAACTTTATAAGTTTGGTGTTTTCGATAAGGAGACTGGCGCGCACTTGGGTGCGGTCGATTTCCTGGGCTAATCTCGGTTATGAGATCCACAATAATCAATGGGGCCAGGGATACGCAAAAGAAGCAGCAAAGGTTGCGTTGCAAATTGGATTCAAACATTTGAAGCTACACCGTATCGAGGCTGCAATGGAGCTTGATCATAAGGCATCTCAGGCCGTGGCCCGCGGAATAGGAATGCAAAAAGAAGGGATCCGGAAAAGATTTTTTCCAACTAAATCGGGTTGGGAGGATCTGGTGGTTTTCGCTTCGATCAAGTAAGGCATTATCGGCAAGCATCTTGCCGAATGGTACCGCTCAGCGATAGAGTTGCCTCATGCTAACCACCGTCTTCTTTGATTTAGGAAATACGCTTGTGGATTATCATGCAGGCCCCCTGACGGATGAGGAGAAGGATCTACTAGGTATCTCGGCAATGGCAGACAAGCTTCGCGCCTGGGGTTACTCTCTTTCTAAAAAAGCGCTTAAAACTGGATTTTACGATCCTTGGTTAGCGATGTTTCCAAAACGGAAATCCGCATTGAAGGAGTTCGACGTGGTCGAATTCTTGGGCAGCACGCTACCAATGGACATGCTCACCGCGGATCAAAGCAAGGAACTTCTCTTAATTTTTCATGAACCTTCGGCGCAAGCGGCAGTCACTGACGAGGGAACGCAGGCGACTCTGAAAAATCTCAAGGCGGCAGGAATTAAACTCGGTGTGATTTCAAATACACCGATCCGCGGTTATTGCCATGACAGGACACTGGAGCTGCTGGGCCTACTACCCTATTGGGAAAATCGGCTCTACAGCTACGACGAAGGAGTTAGAAAGCCGGATCGCAGAATATTTCAAAAGGCGCTGGAAATGGCTGGGGCCACTCCCGAAACGACGGTAATGATTGGCGACTCCTGGAGCCTCGACTTGGCACCGGAGTGCGAAATGGGAATGCGGGTGCTGCATTACCAATCGCCGCGCAAGATAGCTGATGAGATTCCTTCGCTTTCGGCCACGCTGAGCTTGGGGAGAATCTCTTTGATTCGCGAGCGCGAACCCATCCTTTTTCGACTTTTGAACGAGTAAGCCTGTCTCGATACAGGAGTAGTTGCGTTATTTAATCGAAAGATTAAGAAGAACGTCCGTGACCTTGAATCCTTTGAGCGCAAGCTCGCTCTGACCCATGTACCGAGAAGAATCAGCTCGGATCTGGTAATCGCCTTCGGGTATCCGCAAAAAGAACTTAAAGCTTCCGTCGCTCTCCGCTGTTGCGCGACCCAAAATCTCATCGCCTTTTGCTAGGACAACACGCACCCCTGAAGCAAGGAGCGGAAAACTTGAACCAGCACTGCTCAGAAGGGCTTTTCCTTCAATTTGCGTACTGCCATCGCGGTACAGCGGAGCCCCAACAGGAATCGGAACCCCAGCTGCAACCATCAAACTACCCGCCACCACGTCTTTTACTACTGTCTCGGTGGAGGTCTCTTTTTTCTGCGATTCGTGACTACAAGAAAGCAGGAAGGAAACAAGCAGCAGAGCAATAAACCCAGCCGTTAAGATTCTCACCCCCTACTTACCCAGCCCACAAAGATATTCGTGAATCGCCCCCGCCGCTTTTTTGCCATCACCCATCGCCAGAATCACAGTCGCGCCGCCGCGAACAATGTCGCCACCCGCAAACACGCCCTTAAGGCTCGTTGCCGTAGTGTTTTCATCAATCGCAATATTGCCCCATTTGTTGAGCTTCAAATCAGGCGCAGTTTGGGTCAACAAAGGATTCGCCCGAGTTCCCAACGCATTGATCACGACGTTCACCGGAAGCTCTTCAAAGGCACCTTCGATCGCTACCGGTTTTCTGCGGCCTGAAGCATCAGGCTCGCCTAGTGCCATCTTCTGACAGCGCAAGCCTGTGGCCCAGTTCTCGCTGTTGCCCACAACCCCCAGAGGAGCGGTCAAAAGAACAAACTCAATGCCTTCTTCTTTGGCGTGATGAATTTCTTCTTTACGCGCAGGCATTTCAGCTTCAGTTCGGCGATAAATAATCATGGCGCGCTTTGCGCCCAATCGTCGCGCGGTACGCACGCAATCCATCGCGGTATTTCCGGCGCCAATCACCGCGACGTTATCACCTTGGATAATGGGCGTTGTGGATTCTGCCACTTGCCCTGCACCCATTAAATTCACGCGTGTCAAAAACTCATTGGCAGAGTAAACACCTTTGAGGTTTTCGCCAGGAATATTAAGCATCATCGGCAGTCCCGCCCCATTGGCGATGAAGACCGCGTAATAATCATCGCGAAGCTCTTGCAAGGTCATCGTTTTTCCAATGATGACGTTACATTCGATAGCCACACCCAATTCACTCAAATGCGCGACTTCTTTGTCGATGATCTCTTTGGGCAATCTAAACTCAGGAATTCCGTATCGAAGAACGCCGCCCGTGTCATGAAGCGCTTCAAAAATGCTGACTTTATGACCTAAACGCGCGAGCTCCCCGGCTGCCGTCAAACCTGCAGGGCCACAGCCCACAATGGCGACGGTTTTTCCGGTAGGCTTCACGCTCAAAGTTTCGTGAGTCTCAGCCGGATGGTTCATCGCCCAATCCGCAACAAAGCGCTCTAAGTAACCAATGGCCACGGGCTTTGCTTTAACACCGCGAATGCATTTTTCTTCGCATTGAGTTTCTTGCGGACAAACACGGCCACAAACAGCCGGGAGAGCCGTATCTTTGCGCAAGACTTTCACGGCGTCCGCAATATTTCCATTAGCGAGCGCACTGATAAACTCCGGAATCGAAACCCTCACAGGACAGCCTTCGACACACTGGCGGTTCTTGCACTTCAAACATCGTTGCGCTTCAAGAACAGCCATCTCTTCGGTCAGGCCCATATTCACTTCTTCGAAGCACCGACTGCGAATGGTCGCGTCCCGCTCGGGCATCTGCGCACGTGGAAGCGCCATACGTTCTTTTGCGGTTAGTTTTGGCTTATTGTCGTTATTAATGTTTTCCGTCATGACTGACTCCGTCCGATCTTGCATTTTTCTGCTGAACAACGATCCAAAGCACGGCGCTCTTGGTCTTTATAAGTATCCAGCCGATCGCGTAACAAATCAAAATCCACGAGATGCCCATCAAACTCCGGGCCATCGACGCAAGCAAATTTCACTTCACCACCCACATCCACGCGGCAACCGCCGCACATCCCCGTGCCATCGATCATGATCGGATTGAGACTGACAATCGTAGGAATTTTTTCGGAACGGGTCATGTTCGCCACGGCCTTCATCATGGGTCCCGGGCCCACCGCAAAAACGGCCTTAGGGCAGGTTGCGGGATCACTCATTAGTTCTTTGAGAACGTTGGTCACAAAACCCTTGGTCCCTAAACTTCCATCGTCCGTCGTAAGACGCAAGCTCTTGGAAAGCGCACCCAGCTCTTTTTGTAAAATTACGTAAGGAGCCGAGCGACCACCAATGATGGTGGTAATTTCGTTGCCCGCTTGAGCAAGCCCTTTGACCAACGGATAAAGGACCGCCGTCCCAACCCCGCCGCCGATGCACGCGACTTTTCCGTATTTTTCCAAGTGCGTCGCAAGACCCAAGGGGCCGGCCACATCTCGGATATTTCCGCCTGCTGGAATGGCCACTAACTTTCGAGTCGAAGCCCCGATCGCCTGAATGAAAAGTGAAATCGTGCCCGCTTCAACGTCGGCATCCCCAATCGTCAGCGGAATTCGTTCATCACCTACATCCGCGCGCACAATCACAAATTGTCCTGCTTTTCTCGCTTTTGCAACGCGGGGAGCTTTCACGACGAGCTTATGAAGCTCGGGAGCAAGTATTTCATTACTCAAGACTTTAAACATCGGATCGCCCTTTCATATTTCGCCAATTCACGATTCCTAGCACAATTGCGGAGCACGCGGAAGCCCCCAATAAGAGCATAAATACAGGTCCCAGCTCCCCCCCGGTCTTGTCATACATTTTCCCGATAGCGAGTTCTTGAACCACCGAACCCAGCGAACCTAAACCATTAATTACGCCGGCGGCCAGGGTCGCATGCCTACGGGAGCCCACGTCCATGGCTCCAGCGCCACTGAGAAGGGCGTCTGGACCATAGAGTGAGAAGCCTACCAAACCCAGACAAGCCGAGAACATAAAGACTGAAAATCTACCCACTGTATACATGAGGACGCAAGAAGCGACCATAACCAGAATCATGATCAAACTCACCTTCGCGCGACGGCTTTTGAAAACCTTGTCAGAAAGGTACCCTGTCACGATCACCCCTAGAATTCCGAAGAGATCAAACACGGTTGAAAGGTAACCCGCGTTGCCACCGTCCTGGTGAAAATTGCGGGCCAAAAAGAACGGCGCCCAGGACCAAAGGGCGTAACGAATGAACTTCATGAAGAAGTAAACCAGACCGATCAAAAGAACGTTAGTGATCATCGCGCGGGTCCAACCGCTAGCAACGGAACTCTGCGCCGAGCCGGACGCTACCAAATCCCCCTCCTCCTCCACAATCGCGGGCAAGCCTAGATCCTCGGGCTTATCCGCTTGGTTGAAAAAGAAGAAAATCCAAATTCCAAACAGCACAATCGTGCCTAAAAAAAAGCTATAGCGGAATCCATAAGCGCCCAACGCATAGGCCGCAAGGGCGTTGGCCAAAACGCCGCCCACCTGAAAATTGGTGGCCCAAAAACCCATGACAGTGCCTCGCTCGCCGCGGCGAAACCAGTTCGCCATGACCCCCACCGTCCCCGACCATCCGGTTGCCTGCGCGAGTCCATTAATCGCCATGAAAACAATAAAGGCTTCGGTCGAATTCGTGAACCCAAATACGAGGTTTGAAACGATGGAGAGTGCCATTCCCGAAAGCAGGAGGATTCTCTGACCCGCCTTCTCCCCTAGCGCCGCAGAGAGGAACTGTCCTACAGTGTAAGCGATCAAATAGGCCGCGCCGATTGTACCCAAAGTCGAAGCGGAAAATCCCAGGTTTTCACTGAGCGCCGCTTTCGTAATATAGAAGGGTTTACGGCAGAAATACATTCCGGCGTAGCAAAGCCAAGTCGATGCAAAAATGCGCCAGCGCCAATTACGTTGAACGGAACTCAAAGAAACCGGTGACGCCAGAGTAGTTGTGTTCATGAGATAAGTCTAAGACCTTGATTTGTGAAAAGCACGCTGAGTTTTATTCGGGGGGACGCTTGCACGCAGCAGCCGCCTCACGATTTTCTGCGATCAATCCTTCGTAGTTCCTCTGGGCGTCAATGATGGCCACCATTTCCTCAATGAGGTCGATGTCTGGAAATTCGACATACCCCATCTCGTCCGCATCGGGGTGGGCGGGGTTGTAGCGCTGTGTGAAGGCCGGAATAGACACGACTTCACAATTCCAACCGTAGCAATTGCCCAGTTCCTGGCGTTGGAAAGGACCGCCTTTGGGCGTCCTCGTGGTTTCCGAATTGGCAATATTGTTCGAATGCACGCTCATCTTAAGTAACAAGATAAGTCAGGTGTCCACAGATAGACGCCATGGCGAGGGGTGGGGCCACAAGGAAAACCGCGAGGAAAAGGAGTTTCTTCATTTCTTTAGTTTATAATCTAGACACTCCGCGTCTTAGTTGGGGTTTTGTTTTTTCTAGTGAATCTCGTTGACCACTACTTGAGACAATAATGAGGAGGACTTCGGGTACAGCGTTAACCGAAGGTCACTCATGAAGAGTGCTGCTTAGTTTGGTTTTTGGACTGTTCTTCGAAAATCGGTGCTATGAAAATTGAACTTTTCCAAGGACCAAATCATCGCTCATTCAAATTCTACTAGTTAATTTTCGGGTTTGTTCGGAATCCAATTTTGGAAGCCCTGCCATTTCCGGACAATCCCGAAAATTAACTAATGAGTCACAGAGACCTCTCAAATATCGGTATAGACAGCCCCCCAAATTTCAATTGCCCACCCCCTATTTTCCTAGTAATCTGCTCAGGTGATTCCAAAAGAAGTACGCTCGCAAATCGTTCACTATTCGCATCGCATGGATAAGAGGGGTTGGGTTTCCAATCATGACGGCAACATCTCCTCCAGGCTTGCACGCGGTGAAACGTACGCCGCCACACCCACAGCACGCTCCAAAGCCGATCTCACTGAAGAAGATCTGATCGAAGTGAATGCTGAAGGAAAAAAAGTCGCAGGCAATGGCGGGCCGTTCTCCGAAATGGCTGTCCATCTTCGCATTTATTCCGCACGCCCCGAAGTTACGGCGGTCATTCACTCGCACGCCCCTTCGGCCACCGCCGTGGGTTGTGCGAACCAAGAGGTTCTCACGTGGGCGCTCCCTGAGGCCGTGGTCAGTATCGGCCCTGGAATTCCACTTGTTGGACTCGCCCTCCCAAATTCTAAGGAACTTTGGGCAGAACTTGATCCGCTGCTCGCGCACTACGATGCGGTCATGATCGCGGGAAACGGTATTTTTTCCTGGGGAAAAACGCTTGAACAAGCGTTTCTTCGCATGGAATTAGTGGAACACCTCGCAAAGATCCTCCTCTCCTCCGCCACGCTGGGCGGTCCCAAACTTCTAAGCGCCACGCAAGTGGCCTCGCTCCTAAAAAAACGCGCTGAAGCGGGCCTAGGTCTCCCCGCGGACCCTGCTCGCCCGCAGTGGTTTCCTCAGGCGACATAAAGACATGACGACAAAGCACGTTCCGATCTTGCTTAAGCCCATCGTAGAGGCGTTGTGCGAGCCGTTTCTAAGCTTGCCGGAAAACTCCACTCCCCACTGGATCGTCGATTGCACTTTAGGCGGCGGAGGCCACACCAACGGATTCCTAGAAGCTCTAGCCTCAAACCCAAAACTCAAGCACCACAAGGTGCTCGCGCTTGACCAAGATCCAGCGGCCATTGAAAAAGCTAGAGAGCGCTTCGCAAAAGAGCTCGCCGAAGGCCACATCCGCATTGAGCGGGCCCGAATGAGTGAAGCGGCAGCCGTCATTGATTCCTCTTGCGGCTCTAACGTCTTGGGGCTTATGGCCGACCTCGGATTTTCAAGCGATCAATTGGGCGATCGCGACCGAGGATTAAGTTTTCAAGTCGATGGCCCCTTGGATATGCGCATGGACCCCTCGCGCCACCCGAGTGCGGCCGAACTCTTGGCCGACATTAGCGAAAAAGAGCTCGAGAGAATCCTCACTGAATACGGCGAGGAGCGCTTCGCCCGCCGAATCGCGGCCATTATTTGTGAGCGCCGCCTTCGCGAAGGCCCCCCCACGACCACGGCTCAACTCGAAGAATGGATTTATCGTGCACTGCCTTTATTTGCTCGCAAGCCCCAGGGCCGGATCCACCCGGCTACGCGCACTTTTCAGGCGCTAAGAATTGCGGTGAATAAAGAAATGGACGAACTCGATTGTTTGCTAGAAAATGTTATACTCAGAGTCAAGCTGGAGGGACATGTGGCAATATTGAGTTTTCATTCCTTGGAGGATCGCAAAGTGAAGCACTGCTTTAAGGAGAGCGCTCGCCTTCAGCCGCTCACCAAGAAGCCAATCATTGCCGACGAAGAAGAACTCGAGATCAACCCCAGAGCGCGAAGCGCAAAACTTCGAATCGCACAAATAGGCCCCACTAATGGAGGAACGCCGTGAATCTCACCCGCCGGACCTTCTTGGGAATTCCGATTTGGGTTTTTCCCGTATTTGCGCTTTTCGCGGTTGGAACCGTCTGGCTCAGGCTCGCCATCGTTAGAACAACCTACGCGATTAACCAAGCTGATCGAACCGAGCGAAACCTCCAACAAGAACGAGAACAGATTCACCTCAAGGTCACCGCACTTAGGTCCCCTCGGCGGCTTGAGAATATTGCAAAAACAAAATTTGGGCTCTCTCAGCCTTCTTCTGATCAAGTCATTTATATGAAGGAAACCGATGAAGTTCACACGCAACAAGCTTCACCAAAAAAAACCCAAGACTAACTCGGGTTCGCCTTCTGAGAATGCACAAAAGCGCCGCATGGTCGCGCTCGTCGTTTGTGTTACTCTGCTCGCCGCTGCCATCATCACGCGCTCCGCGATGATCCAAATTCACTCAGATCCCCGGCTTGAGCAAATGGCAAAGAGACAGTTTCAATCCAGAATACTGACCCGTCCTCGTCGAGGGCCCATCTTAGACCGCAATGGGGAGCCTCTTGCCATTAATGTGGAGATCCACAGTCTTGCGGCCAATCCAGGCAAAGCGCAAAACAAAGCCGTGCTGGCGCGACTGATTTCTAAGGCCGTTGATTTACCCTACTCCAAGGTCTTGAGCCGCTTAGGGGAAAAACGGGAGTTCGTTTGGCTCAAACGCCATCTCACCCAAGCAGAACTCCTGTCGCTCAAAAAATGGCATATTCAAGACGAATCAGGAGACTTGGTCTCCGGTCTTTGGCTCGTGCGCGAGAGTAAACGAATTTACCCCCATAAGGAACTCGCAGGCCAAATTTTAGGCGGCGTCAATGTGGATTCTGAGGGCCTTGAGGGCGTAGAGCTTTGGCTTAATGAACGCATGCGAGGGAAAATCGTGTCCGTTTCGGCCATCAAAGATGCGCTTGGACGTCCGACCTTCATCGACGCCGTTGCCGCAAAACACGTACAAGATGGCGAGCCCGTTCAACTCACACTCGATGCCTCCCTTCAATACGCCGTTGAAGAAGAGCTTCGAAACTCCGTCCTTAAATCCCGCGCCCGCAGCGGAACCGTCGTCGTCATGAATTCCGTCAGCGGTGAAATTCTCTCCATGGCGAGCTACCCCGTCTTTGACCCTAATGAAAAAAGTCAGACTACAAACCAGAAGCGAAATCGCGCCATCACCGATGGCTACGAACCCGGATCGACACTTAAGGCCGCGCTCTTGGCAAGCGCCCTTAGTCATGGCGCTAAACTCTCAGACCAGATTTACGCCGAGCGCGGAAAAATGACGATTCAAGGCCACTCGATCTCGGAAGCCGAGGCGCATGAGAAGTTTGAATGGATCACGCTTAAGAAACTCATCCAAGTTTCCAGCAACGTCGGCGCCGCAAAGCTCGCCCTCAAAGTCGGCGCCGATCACTATTGGAACTCGTTACGCGCTTTTGGTCTGGGCACGAAGACCGGGGTAGGCTTTCCAGGAGAAATTTCTGGAAAAGTCCCCGCTAAGAAAGATTGGCAACCTCTTGCACTTGCGAATATCGGATTTGGTCAAGGCGTTCTCGTGACGCCCCTTCAAATGACCCGACTTTATGCCTCGTTTCTAAATGGGGGATGGATTGTTCAGCCCTCACTCATTAAAGACCCCACAAATGCCGCAAAACCCGAGGCGCCCCATCGTGTGTTTTCACCCAAAGTCGCTGCCGACGTTCTTTCCGCTCTTGAAAGTGTGACTGACACGGGTGGAACGGGGACGAAAGCAAAATTGAACGGCTATCGAGTCGCGGGGAAAACAGGAACCGCACAAGTAGTGGACCCCGTTTCTAAGCATTACTCGCGCTCTCGCTTTGTCGCCTCTTTCATCGGCTATGCCGTGGGCGTGGACCCAAAGATTGTGATTTTCACAGCCCTGGATGAGCCTCGAGGCGTTTATTATGCCTCTGAAACGGCCGCTCCCCTTTTCCGGCAAGTCCTCAACGCCGTAGCCGGCCGCTTTAGCCTGCCCACGCGCACTCTTGCCGAAAATGACTCCAAACCTCTCGCGCTCCCGTCCCCAGTCCCCCAAGAACTTCTTAAAACAACGCAAGCCCATCCCTTCACACCCCCTCTCGAAGCGCTCGAATTGCAGGGCGCGGCTCCATCAGGAGAACTGATTTGGACAATACCCCCGCTGCAAGGTCTCACGCCCCGTGAAGCCTTCCAAGCACTTCAGGGGCATAAATTCAAAATCGAGATCCTCGGGAAGGGCCTGATCAAGACCCAAAATCCGGAGGCAGGAAAGCGCGTTTCGGAAGACGAGACGATTCGCCTTACTCTTGAGGGCTCATGAGCGACTTTGATTTTCTGAAAGCGATCAGAAGACTCAACCCCACCCGGATCACCTCTGATTCGCGCGAAGTTATTCCGGGATGCGCCTTCTTTGCGATTGCCGGTCTTTCGCAAGATGGTCATCAATTTATTCCAACGGCCAAGCAACAAGGGGCCATCATGACTGTGGGAGAGAAACCACCTGCAGACTTTATCGTGCCCGATTCTCGCTTAGCCCTCGCGCAGGCTGCCGCAGAGTTTCATCACAACCCTACCCACGGCATGCTCGTCTTTGGCGTCACCGGGACCAGCGGAAAAACAACGACGACTTACCTCATTGAATCAATTCTAAAGGCCGCAGGGCACAAAGTGGGAGTCATAGGAACTGTGAATTTTCGCTTTGATGAGAAAATTCTCCCCTCAACGCATACGACTCCGGGCCCCGTGGAACTTCAAGCGCTTCTGGCTCAAATGAAGTCTTCAGGCTGCACGGCGGTCGTCATGGAAGTATCCAGCCATGCGCTCAAACAACACAGAGTTGCCTGTATTGCTTTTGATTCGGTTGTTTTTACGAACCTTTCACCGGAGCATCTCGATTTTCATTCGGACATGGAAGATTATTATCAATCCAAACTTTTACTGTTTACGGATTGCCTCAAATACTCTCTTCAGGCGGGGAAAACTCCGCAAGGCGCCTTCAACTGCGATGATTCCGCGGGAGCTCGAATGGCCGATGATCTCAAGAAAGACCTATCTCTCAGTAAAATCTCCCGCACCTGCTTTGGAATCCAGAAAGGAGAGCTTTCCGGAAAATCTCTCAACATCTCCTCGACGGGGATTGAAGGTTATGTGGGAGAGATTCACATTCAATCGCCGCTTATGGGTCGCTTTAATGCCTCCAACATCCTCACAGCGATTGCTGCCGTCAGAGGGATTTCGCGCGCGCCCATTAAGAACTCCGCAATTGAAGCGGGACTCACATCCTTGCAATGTGTGCCGGGACGATTAGAACCTGTCGTCCTCGCTGAAAACCCAAAAAACACGGGACTTCCTCGTGTTCTCGTCGACTACGCCCACAAACCTGATGCCCTTAAGAATGTTTTGCAGACGCTCAGAGAAATTCGTGGCGCTCACCGCCTACTCGCCGTCTTTGGCTGCGGAGGAGATCGAGACCGGCTGAAGCGAGCAGTCATGGGCAAAACTGCCTGCGAAATCTCCGATCACGTCTGGGTCACTTCAGACAATCCTCGAACCGAGGACCCGGCGGCAATCATTAACGAAATCCTGAGCGGAACGGTTGGGTACAGCAATTATTCAGTGGAACCCGATCGAAAAAAAGCGATCTTTGCAGCCATTTCTGAGGCAAAACAGGGCGATTTGGTACTGATTGCCGGGAAGGGCCATGAGGACTACCAGATCATCGCCGACCCCTCAAAACCGGGCCAAACCGTAAAAATACACTTCGATGATCGAGAAGTCTGTGCCGAGGCCCTCCGGCATACTTGACATTGCCTTTTGAAAATCTGTAGCATCCAAACATGCTCTTCCACCTCCTCTTTCCGTTGCACACGCAATACAGTTTTCTCAACGTTTTTAAATACATCACCTTTCGAACTTTTGGTGCGAGCATCACAAGCATTTTTTTCTGTCTCTTGGTAGGCCCCGCCTTTATTCGCTTTCTTCAACGCAAACAAATGGGGCAGGTCATTCGCGAGGATGGCCCCAAAAGTCACCTTTCAAAAAAAGGAACCCCGACAATGGGAGGAGCCCTAATTCTTCTTGGAATCACCATCCCCACTCTTCTTTGGGCGGATCTAACGAACAAGAACATTTGGATTGCCTTGATCACGACTCTGCTTTTTGCCGTAATTGGCTACGTGGACGATTACCGCAAGGTCATCAAGAAAAACCCAAAAGGGCTCTCTGGAAAACAGAAACTCATCGCTCAAACGATTATCGCACTGGGCGCCGCCTATCTCATTTATTATTTAAGAGACACCACCCCTGATCTAAAGTTTCCGTTCTTTAAGGGCTGGTCGCTTTACTTGGGCGCTTTTTTTATTCCATTTGCGGCCTTTGTTATCGTAGGCGCCTCAAATGCCGTCAACCTCACTGATGGCCTCGATGGTCTGGCCGTGGGTCCGACGATCACGACTTCTGCGACGTTTCTAATTTTAGCCTATTGTGCCGGAAACTCGAGAATTGCTGAATACCTTCAAATTCCTTACATCCCGGGCTCTGGAGAGCTTTCTATTTTTTGCGGGACCGTTGCCGCCTCTTGTCTCGGCTTCTTATGGTTCAACACCTACCCTGCCCAAGTCTTTATGGGTGATGTCGGCTCGCTTGCGCTCGGCGCAGCCTTGGCGGTCGTCTCGGTCATCACTAAGAATGAGATTATCCTTGCTCTTTGTGGCGGAATCTTTGTAGTGGAAGCGCTATCCGTGATGGCACAGGTTACGTCCTTCAAGATGACTGGGAAGCGTGTTTTCAAAATGGCTCCCATTCACCATCACTTTGAACTCACAGGCTGGGCGGAGCCAAAGGTCATTGTGCGGTTTTGGATTATTTCGATTCTTTTAGCTTTGCTGACGCTCTCGACTTTGAAACTGAGATAGAAACTGAGATAGGAAAAGGTTTTAAATGAGTAAATTTAGGGGAAAAAAAGTACTTATTGTTGGATTTGGAAAGTCGGGGGTCGCGACTGCCAAATACATGAGCAAGCAAGGCGCCAAGGTCACCGTCACCGACATGAAGCAAAAGAGTGAACTCTCCGAATCGATTCAAGCCTGCGCTGATCTCAAAATCGAGTACGAGTTAGGAAAGCATAATTCCAAGACGTTTCAAGCCGCTGAACTCATTGTCGTGAGCCCTGGGATTCCCCTGAACACCAAACCCCTAGATGAAGCGCGCGAAAAGAACATCCCCATCACCGGAGAACTTGAACTCGCCATTAACGCCCTCAAAGAGCCCCTAATTACCATTACGGGCACCAATGGCAAGACCACGACCACCATGCTCATTGGCGAAATGTTTAAAGCTGACAATAAGGCTGTTTATGTCGGAGGAAACATCGGTCAACCCCTTCTCGATTATGTCACCGAAGGCATGAAATGTGACGCCGTCATCGCTGAGGTTTCGAGTTTTCAAATTGATCTTCTTGAAAAATGCACCCCAGCCACCGCGGTCTTTACAAACCTTGAAGAAGACCATCTCGACCGCTACAGCGACATGTCGTCGTATGTGGCATCAAAGAAGAAGTTCCTAAACTTCTGCGACAAGAACAGTTACGTCGTCCTCAATCACGACGATCCAAACATCAAGGACTTTTCTGGCGATAACCAAGGCAAGCTCATTTGGTTTACCAAGAAGAACCCTATTCAAGTCAGCGGCGCTTTTGCCGAGGGCTTTAACGGAGCCTACTACAACTCCTCCGCCCGCCAAATTGTCGCAAAAATTTTAGGCCGCGAAGAAACCTATGATCTCACCCAGTACCGACTGCTCGGGGATCACAACAAAGAAAACCTTCTAGGCGCGATCTGCGCCGCCCGCGCGATGGGGATCAACCCCAAGGCGATTCAGACCGTGATCAACACCTTCAAGGGCGTTCCTCATCGCCTCGAATTCATCCGCAAAAAAGACGGCGTTTATTTCTTTAATGACTCCAAGGGCACTAACGTGATGAGCGTAAAGCGCAGCCTGGCTTCTTTTATGAACAACCCCATCATTTTAATTGCAGGTGGACGAGACAAGAACGGTGACTTCACCGTTTTGGGCGACCTTGTTAAAAAACGCTGTAAGACAATTATTCTCTTGGGTGAGGCCAAAGAAAAGATTAACCGAGCCGTTGGGGATCTTGCCGAGACTTATCTTGTAGGGACCTTCGAAGAAGCGGTCCTCTTGGCTTATCAAAAATCCAGAAGTGGCGACATAATCCTCTTATCTCCGGGCTGTGCCAGCTACGATATGTTTCGAAACTTCGAAGAGCGGGGAGACTACTTCAGAAAGCTCGTTACACAACTCTAAGACTTTTGAGAGGCCATGAACAAAGAGAAGCTCAAATCTCTGTTTAGACGCCTCGTTCCTTCGGAAGGCCCCGCGCCTTCTCCCGGCAGTTTTGATGCCCTCCTGCTGGTCACTGTCACTTTGCTCGTCCTTTTTGGACTCCTCATGGTTTACAGCTCTTCGTTTATTTTTGCGCAGGAGCGCACCGGGGATGGTTTTTCATTTATTAAGAAGCAGGCACTCTTCGCCTGCATTGGTTTTGGCGCACTCTATTTAAGCTATCGCGTTGAATATCAAAAATGGGAAAAGTGGGCCTACCCATTTTTGGGCGGCGCACTTCTCCTTTTGATTGCTGTTTTGATTCCTGGCATAGGATTGAAGGCGGGTGGAGCTCAACGTTGGCTTAGATTGGGGCCGCTGAGTTTTCAACCCGGCGAACTTGCCAAATTTGCCGTCATCTTTTTTGTCGCAAAACAGCTGCACGCGAAGAAAGATCGATTTAATAATTTTACTGCAGGTTTTTTAGCCTACTTTATCGTACCCCTGCCCACAATGATTCTGCTGTTACTTCAACCTGACTTTGGCACCACCGTCATGATCGGAATCGTAATTTTCGCGCTGATGTTTCTTGCGGGAGTCCCCAAGAAATATTGGCTCAGTGCCATCTTTTTGATCACCGCTGCGGGCGCGATTCTGATTTTAAAGAGTCCTTATCGTATGACCCGAGTCACGACATTCTTGGACCCCTGGTCTGACCCGGGTGGAAAAGGATTTCAAATCCTTCAATCTCTCGTGGGACTTCATAATGGCCGTTTCTGGGGCGCGGGGCTAGGTAACGGAAAAGAAAAACTCTTCTACTTACCCGAAGCTCATAATGACTTTATTTTTGCTGTTATCGGTGAAGAGCTGGGTTTTATCGGAATCGCCGCAGTAGCCGGCGCGTATCTTTATTTTACCTATCGTGGTCTTCGCATCGCCTGGAGAAGTTTTTTTAACTATCAAGACACCTTTGGAATGCTTTTAGCTGCAGGCATTACCCTTGCCCTTTCGGTCCAGGGGTTTATAAATATGGCAGTCGTCATGGGTCTTCTTCCCACAAAGGGGCTGACGCTTCCTTTTGTCAGTTACGGTGGATCGGCTCTTCTTGTTGATTTGTTTTCCGTGGGCGTTCTACTCAATATCTCAAAAGGCCCCTTAAGGAGTATCCATGCAAAATCCTCCTAAACTTATGGTGGCGGGTGGTGGAACCGGGGGACATATTCTCGCTGGGGTCGCCATAGCGCAGGAGTGGCGCAAGCAAACTCATGAGTCGGCCCCCATTCTTTTTGTGGGATGCAAAAATGGAATTGAAGAACGACTCGTTCCAAAGTCCGGGTTCCCCCTTGAGCTTCTTTCGCTGGGTTCCCTCAATCAGGTCTCGCTTGGCAAAAAACTCAAGACCCTCAGCCAACTCCCTGGCGCGCTTCTGAAGTCTTTTCGCATTCTTCGCCGCGAGAAACCTGCCTGCGTCGTGGGTGTCGGCGGATATGCTTCTGGTCCCGTCGTGCTCATGGCTTGGGTTCTGGGAATTCCTCGCGCCATTGTCGAACAAAATTCAATTCCAGGCATTACCAATCGCATCCTAGGTCGTTTTGTGAAGACAGTGTTTTGCGCTTTTCCAGGGACCGAAGGCTGTTTTCCTAACGCTAATGTCTTTGTCACAGGAAACCCTATTCGGCTCGACATGCAACCATTGCCCCAGGCCCCAAGAGAGCCATTTACGGTCTTTATCTTTGGGGGCAGCCAAGGGGCCTTAGGAATTAACACTCTTGTGCTGGACGCTTTAAGTTTCTTGATCGATCTAAAGCCTCGCCTTCGGATTATTCATCAGACGGGCGAACGCGATTTTGAGCGCGTTAAAAAAGGACACGAAAAGACGGGATTTAATTCAAAAGTCGAAAAATTCATTTACGAGATGAGGGACGCTTACGCATCAGCCTCGCTCTTAATCTGCCGAGCCGGCTCCTCTACCTTAAGTGAAATCGCCGCTGTCGGCCGTGCTGCTATTCTTGTTCCTTTTCCTTTCGCTTCCGACAACCACCAGGAAAAGAATGCTCGCGTATTTTCCGACCCGGCGGCCGCCATCTTAATGACCCAAAAAGGGGCCTCAGGCGAGGATCTTGCGCGCGTGATAAGAACGTTTATCGAGGAGCCAAAGAAGCTTGAAGCGCTCGAAGAAGGCGTCCGGAAATTCTACCGCCCCTTTGCCGCTCGCGACATTGTTAAAGAATTGCTAACTGAGCTAGACAGCATCCCAACAAGAAAGGTAACATCTGCCTAATGGTTTACGGGAAAAAGGCTAAAATGCAGCTCCACTTTGTGGGAATTGGTGGAATCGGCATGAGCGGGATTGCGGAAGTATTTCTACGAGAAGGTTATCGTATTAGCGGATCGGATGCCGCCGAATCGGACACCACGCGTAGACTTCAAGAACTTGGCGCCACAATTCACCTGGGCCACTCCTCTCAACATGTCCAGGGTTCAAACGTAGTTGTCATCTCTTCTGCAATTAAACCCTCGAATCCCGAAGTCATTGAAGCGACTCGTCTTCGCATTCCCGTGATTCCTCGCGCCGAGATGCTGGGCGAGTTGATGCGCGGAAAAACCGGGATCGCGGTTGCCGGCACGCATGGAAAAACCTCTACAACTTCGATGCTTGCCACGATTCTTACCTCCGCGGGATTAGATCCGACTCTCGTCATCGGAGGAAAAGTTGATCTCTTGGGTGGGAATGCAAAACTTGGCCAAGGAAAATACCTCGTAGCTGAGGCCGACGAAAGCGATGGATCGTTTTTGCACTTGCCCGCCACTTACGGGATTATTACCAACATTGACAATGATCACCTCGATCACTTCGGAAATCTGGCGGCCATAGAAAATGCTTTTGTCGATTTTGTGGGGAAACTTCCCTTTTACGGGATCGTGGCCGTTTGCGCCGAAGACCCGGGCGTTCACCGAGTCCTGAGTCGATTTAAGAAGCCTCATGTCACTTATGGTTTTTCCAATGAATGTCAGTACGCCGCTATAGACATCGTCTCGGTAGGCATGGGAACAAAGTTTGAGGTCACTACCAAGAGCCCCACGACTGGGGCGCACGAACGCTTAGGTGACATTCAACTCAACATTCCAGGCAAACACAATGTCCTCAATGCTCTTGCCACGATTGTGATTGCGCGCGAGCTAGGTCTTAGTATCGAGGTGATTGCGGCAGGACTTAAAGCTTACCAAGGTGTCAAAAGGCGTTTTGAGATCCGATGGGAAGACAAAGCCACTCAACGTGCGATTGTCGATGATTATGGTCACCATCCCACTGAAATCGCCGCCACCCTCGCTGCCGCTCGCGGCTTTTGGCCTGGCAGAATCATCGCGATTTTTCAACCTCACCGTTTTTCGAGAACCTTGCATTGTCATGACGGATTCCTCACCGCCTTTCATCATGCCGATGTTGTCATGATGACCGATATTTATGCCGCAGGCGAAGAACCTATCGACGGGGTTCATGCCTCTTTGCTTACTTCTGCAATAGCGAAGGTGGCGCTCCCGCACCAAAAAATCCATTATGTAGGCGATCTTTCAAGCGCCTGTAAAAAGACGTTGGAATATTTTAAAGAAGGCGATCTGGCTCTTTGTTTTGGCGCGGGATCAATTACCCGGCTTCCTGAGCAGCTCATTGAGAAATTATGAGCGAAAAAACCGCAGCGGCGAAAGCCTGGATCAACGACCGAGAAAAGGATTTTAAGGGTCAAATCATATTTGATGAGCCGCTCTCTCGTCACACTTACTATCGAATCGGGGGCCCGGCCAAAATTTTCGTAGTTCCTCGCTCACTTGAGGATCTTCAAATTCTCGCAGAACTTCTTTCGGCGCAGAGTATCCCCTACTTTCTTTTGGGAGCGGGATCCAATGTTCTTGCTCCTGACGAAGGGTTTGATGGCCTAATCATTCGCACCCACAAGATGAACAAAGAGATCTCGGTTCACAAATCTGAAGACGGGCTTCGCCTGCGGACCGGGGCGAGCCTTCAACTCTTTGGCCTCTTAAGGCGTGCGAGCAAAGAAGGCTGGGGCGGACTGGAATTTTTGGCCGGCATCCCGGGCTCAGTTGGGGGAGCGGTCTTTATGAATGCCGGGACCAATTTGGGCGAGGCGAAAGACATCTTAAGACGCATTGAGCTTTTTTCACTTACGAATCCATCGGAACACCTACTATCAATTCAAACTAAATCCACTGATTTTGCTTATCGCAGGAATTTATTGATTCAGCCCGGAAACCTTCTTTGGGCAGCGGAGTGGGAGATCTCAAAACGGGACCCCGCCGAAGTTTCGCGGGGGATTGAATCTATCTTGGAGCGGAGAAAATCTTCGCAGCCGCTGAACTTTCCCTCTTGTGGAAGCGTGTTTAAGAATCCAAAAACGGCGGACGGTGCGACGCTTCTTGCTTGGCAGCTGATTGAAAAATTGGGTCTTCGTGGGCACACGATCGGTAAGGCTCAGTTTGCGGAAAAGCACTGCAACTTCGTTATTAATCTAGGCGGGGCCACTGCTGCCGATGTGGTTGCACTGATTGGACTTGCGAAGGCGCGGGCGCTAAAGGAGTTGGGCGTAACTCTGGAAGAAGAAGTGATTAAGATTGGGTGAGTACGATCATGATCTGGGAACGCAGGGGGACAAGATTAGTGAGTCGCAACAATGTATTCCATATTTTTGTTGCCGTAGGATTCGTTTCGTTCATTGGGGGGTATTCAATAGCCCTTTGGACATATAGACGGCAGGAACCATGCAGTCCCTTCGGGACTGGGGATTTAGCGCGGTAGCGGCAACGTAAATGCACAAGATGATCTCGATATGATGATCGCCCCCTTTAAAAAGATAGAAAAAGGACGGGAGCCTGTCCAGTCCGGGCAGGACAATCTGGGTCATCTTCTAAAATTGCCTATTTCGACACTTCGATCTGCCTACTTTGATAAACTCAAAAAAGGTTGAGGAATCCGCGATTGACACCTATTTTCGAGCGCCAAAATCTCTCTCTGAGCGGAAGGGGCACGTCGAATCCGCATTTTCGATACCAGCAATAGTACTGTGCCGAGTCACTCCCGCGACATACAAAATATTGAATCACTTTCCCTACATTTTTCTGTAAGTTTCTTTTCTAGGCCCCAACGATCATGGTTCGGTATGGATCCACACTTAGAACACTTAGGTCAAAGGAACGGCCAATTTTTCATTGTCGCACTTGTTACGGACGATCAGGTTGCCAAGAATTATAGTTATCTCGCCATTTCGATCCCGTCGCAGCAAACGCGAGAAACACACTTTGAGCTTCTGGATACGCAAACGAATCGATGGAGGTCTGGCGCCACCACCGAATGGACTGCAATCACAAAAGAGGAATTTTATCAAACACAAGCTGAGTTGAATCAGGAGCGCTAACTATAAACACTCCCAATGCCCACCCTTATCGGGCCCCACGCGACTAATTACTCCCTTGGCTTTCAAATTAAAGAGATGCTTCTTTACAGCTCGATCGCTAATGCCGATTTGAGTTGCCATTTCGGTAAGCGTAATCGCCGGGTTTTGCCTGATAAGATCCACAATCCTCTGGGAACATTTCCGAAGCTAAGCCCTCTTTGACTGACCGGTATTCCTCGGGCCGCTCAAAAGTCACTGTAAAAAACGAATCACTCTCAAACCTAGGTGCCCTGACTCCAGCCGATTTTAATAGCTTTCGTATTCGCCCAATTCCAGATCCCATGCGCTCCGATTACCAAGTGAGCCTGACAATGCATCAAAAACTTTCCTGAATCATTCGCAAACATCATCACTCCTGCATTGGTGACGCGACCTCCATGAATCAGTCTCAGACTTTCAAGCAAAAGTGACATAGATGTTTTAGTGACCGCAATGAGTTTACCAGTTTCTTTGATAAAGGCGCGAAACTTTTCAAGTGACAAATCCGCGATCGTGGCAGTCGGATTCAGTTTTTCATCAAAATGAAGATGTGCGCCTGCTTCAAATAAAGACTTTATTTCATTTCGATTTAGTTTCTGCGTCACCGCATCAAACCGCCTGTAATAAACCCCTCCACAAGCATGTGGCTTTTCATCTCCCACAGGCACACTCACTACGACGATTTGCCCAACTTGAGCTACCGTAACTTCAATGGGTGGATCACAGTTCCTACCAACACTAAAAACTTCTGCTTTCATAGCCCCGGAAAGACTCTCACCCTTGATCTCGCCTTCGTCGCTAATTCCGAGAAGAATCCTACCTCCCACCGAATTAGCGAACGCACAAATATCCTAAGCAATCTTAGGGGTATATTTTTCCTTAAATTCGACGCAAAGGCCCTCACCTTCCTGAATAAGGATGTTGATTTCAGCCAAATTCATTTCTCACTCTCAACTTATATGCTTCGTCGCAAAATAGATCAGTTTCTTCACCCGTTCACTGTAGGGCGGGTAAAAATACTTCAGAACATCCACTACCCCTTGAGTCAAAACGGCACGTTCATGCGACAGGGCTCTAAATCCATAAAACCCGTGATAGTTCCCTTGCCCGCTTTGTCCCACACCGCCGAAGGGTAAGTTGTGATTTGCGAGATGCACAACCAAACTATTCACACACGTTCCACCTGCAGTGGTGTTTCTAAGAATCTCCTCAACCCGCTCTTCATCTTCGCTAAAAATATACAGCGCCAACGGCTTCTCTTTGGACTGAATAGTCTTTAGCGCGTCGTCAATGTGTTTATACGAAACCAACGGAAGAATGGGCCCAAAAATCTCCTCCTGCATAATCGGAGAATCCACGGTCACTCCCGAAAGT
>JBBCAV010000291.1:0-5151 GCA_051382305.1 Bdellovibrionota bacterium FG-2 | reverse complement strand
GTTTAGAGCAGTTTGAAGAGAGCGACGAAATCAAAGCCGTTGTTCTGAGATTGAATTCCCCCGGCGGCGCAGTCGCCCCTTCTCAAGAAATTTACGAAGCGGTCAAAGCCTACAAGAAGCCCATTATCGCCTCGATGAGTTCGGTGGCTGCCAGTGGCGCGTTTTACGTCGCCTGTGGCGCCCAAAGAGTTTTTGCAAATCCGGGAACCATCACGGGTTCCATTGGCGTGATCATGGAGTTTATTAATTTAGAAAAACTTTACGAGTGGGCCAAGGTTCAACGGTATTCGATCAAGACCGGCGTGTTCAAAGATGCGGGCGCTGAGTATCGTGAAATGACCGCGCCGGAGCGCGCGCTTTTGCAGGCGATGGTCGATGATGTGTTGACGCAGTTTAAGCAAGCCATCGTCACGGGCCGTAAGCTGCCGGCCGCCGAAGTGGATGCGATTGCGGATGGTCGTATTTTTTCAGGCGCGCAAGCTAAGGCTGTAAAGTTAGTGGATGAGTTGGGCACGCTTCATGATGCAATTGCCGAGGCGGGCAAGCTGGGTAAGATCAAGGGCAAGCCGCGTGTGGTTTATCCGGAAAAGAAACGAAGTCGTTTGTTGAGTATGCTTCTGGATGACCATGATTCGGCGGATGAGGAGTCGTCATCAAATTTTGGCGGTATGGGCGGGAGCCTGGGTAATTCAATCGCCGGCATTGTGAAGGGCGCCGTTCCCCCTCGCGATGCCCAAGGTGTGACGCCAGGGATTTACTGGCTGTGGAATCCTGCGCGGTAAGATCCTGAATTCAACGGCAATTTGTTGACGCAGTTTTGTTCTTTTGGGTGGGTCGCGCGCGACACAACTTGTTTTTTTTTTTTTTCGTCCTACAATTGGAAATACCAATTCGAAATAATTCGGATTTGAAGATTAATTCGGGGGAATCATGACAAAGTTATTGACGAGTGTATTATTGGGGGCGTTTTTTGTGGCAAGTTTTGCGTTTGCGCAAAGTCCTTTGAGAGTTTCGCCTAATGAGATCATTCAGCAAAAGGCTGCTATGGGAAGGCGGATTCTAGCTACGAAACCGGGGCCGCGTAAGGTCCAAGATCGTGTTGTTGTGGGCTGTTCGGTGCCTACGACTTGTCAAGGTCTTGCGGACATCATGTCCATGTTGGACAGCGATTTGGGTTCGGTTGATTACGCTATTAGACATTGTACCGTCGAAAGCGCTTGCCTTGCTCCAGGCGATGCGGGGATGACAGCATTGTGGATCACTGAGTGTAAGACAAAAAATGCTTGCTTTGAAAAACTCAAAAAAGCGCATTATGCAAAAAATTGTCCCTTTGGGTTTGGTGCACAAGCCAACTCCTATACTTGTTCTAAGTAGATCGTTTCTAGAAAACAATATCACGCTAGCGCCTTAGTTCTTGATTGGACTAAGGCGCTTTGCTTTTGTGGGGTCGTATATTTCATGTCTCACTTCGATGTGAAATAGGGGTTGGTTTGCTATTATCCGATAGTGTTATTCAACTCGCCTGTATCGCGACAGGAGTGTGTGCGTCATTTGTATATTATTGAATTTGTTGCATAATAGTCTTGTTTCAGGGTGTCCAATTTGGTTCCGGTCAACTCCAATTATTGAGTGGAGCATGCTCCCAGAATGCACGACATTTCGGGAATGAGGGAAAAGGGTTTACTGGAAGCGGGTTTTTAATTTCGTAACTCTTTGCACGAGCTCTTTCAATAAAGGCGCGGGTTCTTCGTCTAAGACTTTTTGGATCCCTTTAGTCATCGCTTTCTTAAAGCTTAGGATCTCCTTGTAGATCGCTTGCTTCGTGATTTTAGGGGAGAGCGAAAAGTCGCATGCGCTCTCAGCGAGGCTGGTTCCCGCTAGAGCAATTAGGATATTCTCTGAATTTATCCCCGCGTCGATTTCTTTCCCCAGTTCGATGAGCCCGGAAAAATCCAGCTTCGGAAACTGTTGAAACAGCCAAATTAAATCATAGAGATCTTTCTCGCTGCATCGACTTACGAGTGTCGCAGCTTTTGTCATCAGAAGTGTGTTGAGATCGGCGACTTCAATCCCGGCGACGTTCACGGAAGAGCCCACGCGAAACAAATTCGAATCTAAAACGACGTCAATCGTAAAGCGGTGGTGACTGAGTTCGCAGGTCGATCTAAAGTACTGAGCCGTCTCGGCCCCTTTTTCGAGAAACTTGACCCCGATGGTTTCCAGGGATTTTGCGGCAAGCACGGTGGCTTTGTAACTTGCAGTATCGCGTGTAAATAGATCCAAATCATCGGAGCGCCTATGGCCAGCATAAAAACCCGAAAGTGCAGTGCCGCCCACTAGCATGCATCCCTGAATCCCTTGCTCAAAGAGGTGGGCAAGTGCAATGTGAAGTGGTTTTGGCAAAACCTTCTTGGCTAAAGCAAGGCTGGGTTTTCGTGCAGCATCCATAGTTTCTCGCATTGCTCGCGTCGAGCTGGGTGAATGAAGTTTTTATATTGAGGGAATTTTTCCCAAACAGAAGAGCCGATTGTTTTTGCCCCGCCATAGAGTCCGTATACTTGCACCAAGCGAGCAAGTGCGCGCAGGTCGCCTTTCACAAGCGCGACAACAAAGCTTTCGAGGGCGGGAAAAAGGTGATCCCAGAGCAGACTCGTTTGCAAAGTCTCGGCTGCGGGGGTGTTTAGTATTGGAAGCGGTTCAACCAGTGCGTCCAGGCTCACGCCCAATCCGTGGGCGAGTTGTTGGATGTTCTTTAATCGTAGACTGATGACGGTCTGTTTAGCCCATAATGAAACGGCTTGTCTGCTGACGCCGGCGAGGGCCGCAAGATCGCTTTGGTTTAGTCCTCGAAGTGCTGCGATGATGGATAGGGTTTTAAAATCCATTAGTTAATGTTTATACCTATTTATGGTTTTGTCAAGTTAACTTGACAAATGAGGTGTGCGTTATTCGTGGCTTTGTGACGACGGAGGGATAGAAAAGTCTTAGGTTTCCGACGAATATTATTCCCCGAACAGCCGCTCAAGTGCCTCCATCCAAGGTAGGACCAATCCGTCTCCCTTTTTGAGACGTCTTTCCGCCTTTTCTTGCGATGCGATCCAAAGTTCGCACGGAGCAAGTTTTTCAAGGATCGGTTGGAGTTTACTAAGTTCGACGTCATCCACATTGGTAGAGGATTTGATTTCTAAAAGAACGAGAGGCTTGCCAGGGCGTTCGATGATCAAATCAATTTCCAGATTATCTTTGGTGCGCAAATAGCTGAACCGATAATCTTTGCGGTAATAGTCATTATATCGGATGCATTCGAGAATGAAAAAATGCTCAAACGCGCGACCATAGCCGTAGGTTTGCGGCATCAAGGGAACGGTGAGTTGATTTTCGAGTGCGCGCTTCACCCCGAGGTCGAAAAAGTAGAATTTGCTTCGCTGGAGTTGGCGTTTTCTCACGGAGCGATCAAAGGGTGGCAGGAAAAAACCAAGTAAAGTGTCGGTAAGGATTTCAAAGTAGCGATCGATGGCCTTTGCGTCTACGCCGGCGCCTCTCCCGATTTTTGAGGAATTAATGGGCTGCCCATTGCATTGAGCGGCAATCTCAATAAATCGAATAAAGGGTTCGAGTTTTCGGATCACTTGCTCTTCCTTGATCTCCTCCTTGAGGTAGGTGGAGACATACGCTTTTAGAAACTCTCGACGCTCCAGTTCGCCCGTGAAGGAAAGTGTCTTCGGGAGGCTTCCCCAGGGGAGGATGGTCTCAAGATTAAAGTCATCTCCGAGCTCTCGTTGCGTCAAGGGGTGCAGATAGTTTACGAAGGCTCTCCCCGCCAGAAGGTTTGCTCCTTCTCGTTTTAATTTTCGGGCGCTGGAGCAGGTCAGCGCAAAAAGGATTGATTGATTTTCAATCAGACGCTGGACCACGTTCAAGAGCGCCGGAACTTTTTGGATTTCATCAATGACGACCCACTTTGGTTTTTGAGCGAGCACTTGTCTTTCCAGAAGCATGGGGTCTAAGAGGAGTTGGCGCGCCAGCTCTTCGTTTAAAAGGTCGTACCAGAGGAGTGATTTATCGTCGGAAAGGATCGTCTTGAGTAGGGTGGATTTGCCAGAGCCTCTGCCTCCGAACATAAAAAAACTGTTTAATAATAGTGCTTTGCAAATTCTTGGGTACATATACCTATATTGTACGCCATTTTAGGTATATGTACCAGAGTAGAATCGGTCGTTAGCTCTTACTTCTGCTTATATATGTCTAGTATAGAATGTGCTGCTATTTCTATACCGGAAATGATAAAATAGAATCAATGTTTAAGCGCATCTTCCAAATGCCCAAGAAGTCCTTCTTGTTGCTCGGTCCCCGCGGAACTGGCAAGTCGACATGGCTTAGGACTCAAAAGTTTGATCTGGTGATTGACCTTCTCAAGTCGCGTACCCGACTGGAGCTTGAGCGCAATCCGAGTCATCTTCATGCGCTCGTGGCACCCATTGCCTCAGGGGGTTGGGTACTGATTGATGAGGTCCAAAAAATTCCCGCGTTATTGGATGAGGTTCATTCCATTTATGAAGAGCGCGGAATTAATTTCGCGTTGACCGGATCAAGCGCAAGAAAGCTTAAGCGATCCGGTGTTAATCTGTTGGCAGGGCGCGCTTTGAATTTTTCCTTCTTCCCTTTGGTTTATCCTGAATATGGGGATGCGATCCCCCTGATGGATCGTGTGGAGTGGGGGACGCTCCCACTGGTTGTCGATCAGATGGAGCATCGAGCAGATACGTTGGAGACCTATGTCGACAACTATTTGCGGCAGGAGTTAGTGGAAGAGGGAATTGTACGAAACCTCGAACCCTTTACTCGTTTCCTTCAAATCTCAGCCATGATGAATGCGCAAATCTTGAACGTCGAAAATATCGCAAGAGACGCCCAGGTCAAGAGACCTACGGTGGATAAGTACTTTGAAGTGTTGATCGACACCTTGATCGGGTACCGCTTGCCCGCTTATCAGCCTGGATTAAAGACGAAAGAGGTCGCACACCCAAAGTTCTATTTTTTTGATCCCGGTGTCGCGAGAGCAGCTGCGGGTTTGGTGCGCGAGCCCCTGGATCGGAGTCAGCTGGGATTTCAGCTAGAGACTTTTCTTTTGAACGAGGTTCGCGCTTATAA
>JBBCAV010000290.1:0-31548 GCA_051382305.1 Bdellovibrionota bacterium FG-2 | reverse complement strand
GATCAGTGGGCCGTTTGCTTACGAACCCTATGTATGAAAAAACCGTGATTGAGTCACCGGAATCACTTTTTTCGAACTGGTTCCGAAAATTCTAGGCTTGAGAAAAAGGGAGTGAGATGCAAATAGATGGGATTGAGTGGGGTCAATCGGCATGGAAAACTGCGATGTCCCGAAAAACACCACAGTTTTCTGAGTTTCGGCAAATTCTGCTGAAATATTACCCGCCTTTTATTGCATGGCTTCAGGAAGAATCTGAAAGAGCCTTTGGCTTCTACGAAAAAAACAATGGCCTAAAAAGTGACCCAATGGGAGCGGACAAGGGGCGAGACGAGATCCTTGATCTAATTTACCGACGAACGTCGGAGGAGCGGCGCGCTGCTTGGGGCATAAAGCTCATCCCACTCAGAGGGAACCTATGTGGACTCAAGGTTCGTGGTCGGGTGATTGAACTGAATTACTTGGACGACTTGTTTAAGAAACCCAGCGGTGTTCAATTTCTGAAGAAAAGTCAGCGGTTAACTGAACAGACTCCATTTCACGACGAAAATGAATACTCATTTATCGCCGAAATCGACATCAGGACGGATATAAAAATTGTACTGAAGGAAATCGAAAAACATTGGAACTTCGGTCGTCTCGCCTATAACTTACCATCAGGTAAAGGCAAACATGATTCATTTGAGCCCCAAAAGCCAGATTTTGATGTTTTCTGTCATTGGTTGGCGGGAGGCAGCACGACTGATTCTGTTATTGCAGAGATTTATAGAAAGCATGGAGACAATGGATCAAAGGCTTCCCTAATTGGTAAGGGTGGTAAACGACGGAAAGCCTATAGAAACTTTATTGACCCGAGCGGCGCATCTTCTTGCTGGATGCCTTGAATGCGCGCCATAGCGCCCTCCCTTTTGAACTCTGTTAAATCGGCTCCATTTAGAAATCGCATTACTCCAAACTGTCGACTAAAAAACCATATATTGACGAAGACATTAACCGGGCAATAAGATGCCCATCTCACCGAAATCATCTTTGAAAAATTGGGTTCTGCTGAATTTGGTAACTGATGGAGAAGCGTAGGCAATGTTTTCTGATATCAATAAATCGAACAAAAACAGGGACGCAATGCAATGGAAAAGTTTGATTGAATCTAAGCCAGTAGATTTCGCTAAGTGTCGTTTGCTGTTTTTGAACTACTATCCTCCATTTTTGGCATGGATTCAAAAAGAACGTCAGATAGCTCGGCGCTTTTTTCAAGATACGGCGACGATTGAGCAGACTAATAAATGGAACAATAAATTAGTTGATCGAGCCTTCATGCTGCAAGTGGGACCGCTATGTAATCGTTGGCAGGTAAAGATCTCCCCTGTTCGCTCAAGTAAAGGCGAACTTGTTTTAATAGAGGACGGAATTGCCCTCAATATTGAGGCGGAACATTCACATGGAATTAGGATACTGAATGTTGAAGTTAATAAGTTAGATGGGAAAAAGACTTTGATCGAGGCGTTGAAGGATAGAATAACACTTGAAGATCTTGGGATAGAATGTGTAGGCCCACAACATTACGAAAGTTCAAGAAATGTTTTGCCGAACGAAAAGGTAACTAATATCCTTTTTCGGAACAATGATACGGAGCCAAACGTAAATCCGTTTTCATTTATTGCTGAGATCGATGTGCGAACAGATTGGGAGCCGGTACTTAAAGACTTTCGCAATCAATGGGAAAAATATCGAGGCCAACATGGCATAAAGATTCAACGTGGGAAAACACAGCCATTTCAGCCCTTCGCTGAAGACTTTGATCTATACCTATTATGGATAAGTGGGGCAAAAGATAACGATCCTAAAATTTTAGAGATATATAAGGAAGCCGGAAAGAACGCAGAAATGAAAACCATCCAAGAACGTTTTCAAAAGCGCAGGAAAGCATTCCGGAACTTTGTCGACCCACTTGGTGTTTCGCCTGACTGGAGCCCCGCAAGCGGGACTAAGAAAAAGAAGGAACCAGTTCGCCAAAAGTGATTCCGATGACTCCGTACGCTCATTTTAATATGTAAGTCTCCACAAGGAGATGAACTTATGAATAATGACGAAAGCGATATTGACCAAATTCCTGAAAGCGAGGAGGATTCCCATCGAAACCACCCGGGTCCCGCTTTAGATTGTGATGGCTCCAATATGCTGGCAAACGAACCACGGCGGGTTCTTGCCTCTGAACCAACCTTCGCCACAGCACTTGCGGCGGCGCTCGACATCAAAGATCCAAATGAACGCTTCCATGAAATCGCCGACGACATTGGAAAGATCCTATCGGAACACGTTAGCAATCAATTCCGTCTTGCGACCCGTTGCCGGGATCTTAGCCTGCTTACTGGCTTGAGCACGCGTAAGCTAGCAAACAAGCTCGCGGAGTTTTCAACCAAAATCAGCTATTCCTGGGTAGCGAGACTTTTGAAGGGGGAAGACTTTCTGCGATTACGACCCGCCTTTCGAGACGTTCAGGATTTTGAGCGAATTGTCATGATTAGCCGGATTCCGGATGCTACGGCTCCACGAGTTCTGGCCGACGACGGACATCTTGTTGAAAGTGAGATCAACGTAAAAACCTGTCCTCGTCGCGTTCTTGCCGATCATATTCGAGCACTGAGGTCTATGGGCAATTGCCAGAAAGACTGGCTGCCACGATTCATTAAAGCCCTCATGGACGCACAAGACAAACTCGATGCTGACGACCGATACGATGACGTAAAGTCAGATCTTCAACAGCATATCACAGGATTGCTAGATGGATTTGGTGAGTTTGAAGCTGTTACGCATGCTTCACGGCCCCAAAAATCTATCGAACTTAACTAAAACACAACGCCAGCAGCCCCCACAGGTGCATGAGCTACAACACAGCCATCATCGATTCAAGGGGACTACGGCAAAACAACTAACCAATCAGGAGTACACAATGTCCAATCAGTTTGACCTAAAATCTTTTCTTGATAACGAAATCTATCCCTGCCTTGATCGGCGCGTCGTAGTGCAAGAACTTCAGCCCGTCGATCACGGTGAATACCTTAAAATGAAATGCCCCTCATGTGGCAGAGGTGAGGCATTCATTTATAAAACCGGTTTCCACATTCAGTGTAGCCATAAAGGCTCTTGTGGGTATAAAGCGAGCATCCTCGCCTTTCTTGCAGGTGGCACTACACCGCCCAAAGGTGAAGTTTTCAAAAGGGCATTCACAAAGCTTGTCGAGCTAGCTGGAAAACCCCAACCTTCCTGGGCAGACACCACCCATTATGAAGAACTTCGAGGGACGGAGGCCCGCCGATCAATGTTGGATGTGGTCGCCCAGTATTGCGAAACCGCACTTTGGTCAGAGAAAGGTGAACTTGCACGCCGGTATCTCAACAGTGAACGAGGTCTAACTGACGATCAAATCAAGAATCTTGAGCTTGGCCTTTATTACTCCGCAACTGAGTGCGAAACTGCGCTTAAGGCAGTCGGGTTCAATGAGTCCGACTATCATGATGTCGGCGCGGTTTGGCCTAAGCTCGAAAATTTCATTACCTTCCCATGGAAGGACGACCGGGGTCGCCTGCTAACGATCTACGTCCGTTACCCACAAAAGAAGCCACCTCTCATGAACGATCATCCCGCTTGGACAAAGAAACGCAATGAGGTGCGGACTGCCTGGGAAGCGCTCCCCGAAGACTCAAAGTCAAAACAACCCTGGGCCGAGCCAACGATTTCAAAAACAATGGCTTTGCCGGGGCAGGGTAGCAAGAGCACACCTCTTTATATGGATCGCGCGTTGTCAGCAGGCTTTCGTGATCTGGTTCTCGTAGAGGGTGTTTTGGATGCCGCACTCCTTCAGGCTCTAGGTGAAAAGAATGTTATAGCCTGCGTCGCAGCCCAGCTTTCCAAGGCACAGGTCGCGACCCTCGTTCAAAGACAGATTAAATCGGTCACGATTTGCTTGGACCCGGATCCCGCTGGTAAAGCCGGCATCCTGTCTTGCCTGCGATCGTTAGACCAAGAGGGGATCACCGCGTATGTCGCGCCCACGCTACCAGACGAACTGGATCCCGACGAATTCGTGATTAAGTTTGGGGTAGAAGCCTGGCGTGAACATATCAAAAAGGCTGTGCATGGCTTCAGATACATCGCTCAGAAGATTATCCTAAAACACAAGTCCGGTGATTCCTGGGCAGATCCGGCACTAGAAGCGCTGATGTGCGAGACCATCGCTTTCGATGCCAAGGGAAGGACGGAGGCGCGCCGAACCGAACTCGAAACCTACTTCTGGCCTGAGATCTTTGATCACACTCCATTGACCAGCGCTAAGATCGAAGAGCGACGCGCAGGAGTGCGAAAGTCCGAAGAGGAAAAAGCAAAAGAAGAAAAAATCGCGAGAGTTGGGTCCGCCATAAAGTCCGTCGAGATCACACTTGCCTCACGAGGTCCTGATGCCGCCGCCAAGGAACTGATTATGACGGCAAGGAGTCTCTCAGATCCCCATCGCGATACCAAACCCGAGGCATTCAACGTCGCCGACACTCTAGAACCTCACGAAAACAGGATCTGTAAGTACCGCGGCGCTGAATTCATCGGACTGCCTCAGCGGACGTTGCCGGGCCTTGATCAGGCCACCTACGGTCTGAGGAACCTGATGCTTATAGCCGCCCCTCCAAACGTGGGTAAGACAGCATTGGCTACACAGTTTGGTCTCGACATTATTCTCTACAATCCCGACGCGTGTTTTGTGTTTGTCTCGCTAGAGATGACTCAGTGGGACATTATGGCACGACTGCTCTGTAAGCTCGCGGGCATTGATTGGCGTACATTTATCTTTGGATCAAGAAAAGGAATGGAGCCAGGCCGCAGTGCATATTTTTCTAAAAACGAACTAGACCGCATCACAAAAGCAGAATGTAAGCTCATGGACATCGGAAGACGCCTTGTCATCATGGATGCCCGTAGATTTCCAGAACCCAACGTTGAAACGATCATGGAACAAGTCGATGCACTCAAGAAACGCTCCGGCGCACGCCGAGCCTATGTTCTGGTAGATTATCTGCAGGTTTGGCCGGTTCCTCACGATCAACTGCGGGATGCTCATAGTGAAATTGAGGTCGACAAAATGCGTATTGATGGAATGAAGCGACTCCGAGACGCAATGGACGGCGACCCAGTGCTCGTAATTTCTGAAGCAAGAAAGCCTTCGGAAAAAGACGGGGCTTGGGGTGGAAATCTAGCCGATGTGATGGGATCCGCTCGAGCAAGTTATACTCCGGACATCGTATTTCTGCTTCAGCCATTTTCCGACACCCGGATTCTGCAACACGCTGAGAACACATCTCCAGAGACTCCGGCAGACTTCGAAAGGGCGAAACGTATTAGGCGGGAATATGCGGATGCGGGTTTCTCACTAAATTCGCTTCACATCGCCAAAGGCCGCGACGGTGTAGAGCGCAAGTCGTTTGATCTGAGATTCAGTTTTAAAGAATCCCGTTTTGAGGAGGAACCAACCCGTGACTAATAAACCTGAATTACCAAGCACCTTCAAGACTTGCGTATTGCTGCACATGATTCTCCACGCCACTCGAGAACTTCAAAAGGAAATTGCGAAGCCTTGTGGTGACGCATCTTGGACGAATCCTCGCCTAATTTGGAAGTACCAAATAGAGTGGGATCCGGATACCCAACGTCCGCTTCCGCTACCAATTGACGAGATTGATCCAGAGCGGCGGGTCCTGCGAGAAACGCAAGCCGCTATGGAATTTGAAACTCTGATGTGGGCAACCCGCTCAGCGGGGCGGATATACGCAGCCGGCGTACAAACGGACCTGATTCCGGAATGCCTCAAAGGGAAATCCACTACAATGACTGAGTATGAGCGTGAGCAATTTTTAAGGGACCTTTACATGCCCTTTACCGCTGGGATCAGTATCTCTGGAGCCGGCGGATCAGATCGGGATGGTTTGTTATTTAAGATCCCGCGAGAGGGGGGAATCGAATACGTCGAACTGATCTTTCAGATCGGTCATTATTGGTACGTCGAGGACCAAGGCAATTCGTTCTTTCCCCTTTTCATAGGATTGTATCCCGTGGATCGATCTGGCTCGACGGTGGTCGTCAAGGAAAGCAGGCTTGATCTGACGACAGCAGAAGGCGAACATCTATGGGATCACATCTTCGAGCGCCTCAACCGGTATTATACGAGCGCCCATGAAGAGTCTTTGAGGAAAACATCTGCTAAAACCCAGAAAATAAAACAACCTTTCCTCGGGGTTCTTCCTGATGCTGCCAAGATCTGCTTGGGAAGCCTAGAGCGCTTTCAGGCAGCCTCTGCAAGTCACGGTCGACTTGGGCATTCAAGACTGCTTAAGGATTTCGATCAAGATGCTGAAATGTTTTCTGAGGAATTATATGGCGCCAAGGGCGAAGCGGCCTGGCGAACATTGGGCGGTATTCTCAAAGGGGACATCCGAACTCTGCGAGAGTCATCTCAAGCCATGGGCAAATTAATGATTAAGCTCGTCGAAAGGGACGGCGGATTTTTTCGTCGCTCCAATCAAAACGCATTGCCTTCCCTGTTGGCGTATCATTGGTTGATCAAACTTGGTGACGGCCGATATCTTGGCTTCTCTATGAGTACCAGTGAATCTCTAGAGCGCCTTGAGCCCGCGCTAGGGCGACGGGGCGAACAACTACTCTGGCTATTGCACGCCGAGGTCTGGTCTCAACAACGGAACCTAGTAATTATTCCTGATGTCACCATCGGACAAGTCTTTTGGGGAGGGGATCAAGATTTGTGGCCAAGGAATTGGCAACAAGACATCAAGAGAGTTCTTCACACGCTTCAAAGACTTGAGTTTAGAAATTGGATCGTCCATGAAGATGGTCGTCTGAATTATAATGGCCCATGCTGGAACGCTGTTTCTGGATATGAGCCCCCTTCGAGCCTCGGTGTACGCGATGAATGTTTGGACCCCTGCCCACTGCATGGTTCATCGGTTTCACACAGGCATTACACAATTCGACTTGCCGACACGTTTGTTGGCGTACTGAGGGCCTTTGAAGTTACTCAGAAAGCCCGCGCTTCGATTCCTCAAGTCAGTACCAAGAACGCAAAAGAAATACTCTACGATTGGAATCTTAAGTTGAGTTCCGACCAAAAGAAGGGGTTTCGGGGAGAAAAGAGCTACGCTTCCACGGATGCCTTCATCGGTGTATTACTCGGATCCAGCTGGTGCGGGTTTTCATCACAGCAGACTCGGCTGCTGAATACACTTTTTCTCGAATTGAGTCATGAGATTCTGCCTAAGTCCAAACGCGGCGAACCAAGTCGCGTCCCAATGAAATTCAACAGGACCATCCCCATTCGAATCGCAAAGAGAAAGCACCTCCCGTGCCCCTTACTTACAGATGTCCAATACGTTTGCTTTGCAGGTGGAGGGAATCGCCCTGGTGGCAGTTACACACTGGGGGGAACAAAGAAGCCTTCATTGACTGGCGCACCAGCGCAATTCCGCAAAGGGTGGCTCAAAAAGGCAGGCTATCTTGACCAAGATCAGGTTTCTCGCCAGATCGTCCGGGACTTTCTCAATGACTTAAAAGTGGTGCTCAATCATATGGGCGGGATCGCTGTTGGTTACCATCACCAAAGATGGCTTACGATGCCTGAGATCGAACTACTCGCATCAGGGAATCAATGGCGTGAGGCATTATCCGTCAATATCAGACCTTTTGTTCCCACCGATTATATGGCTCGGCTAGAGGCAATAGCACAAACCAAAGGAGGGTTTTCTAGTATTCCCCGAAGTCGAGAAGATTTGCACAAAGCAATCAGTGCGACCACAGAGGCCGAGGGCGGAATCACAGTCGAAGATCTTCGAAACAAAATCACTTGCAGCGACCGCTCACAGAAGGAGTGGGCAAAAGAGTTCGGGTGCAGTGAGAATTTTATTTCCATGATTTTAAATGGTAAAAAAAAGCTGCCGGATGATCTTGCTAGGCGGATTCGAAAAGGGTGGCTATTAGAAAAGAATTAACCCAAAGGTAACATTCAGAGGACTGGAATTAACCCAAAAGTCACTATTGGACCCTCAGAATTAACCTAAAACTCACTTTCAAAAAATGACACAAAGTTGTAAGTCGAAGAGATCTTTTGCGTTTTTCTTGCAAAATTTCACCACGAGTTATCACTAGATATACACGAGTACGCGGCCGGGCGCTGGCCCTTCGGGCGCCCGCCGCTTCGGGATAAAAAAAGATGCGGGGACGGAGCCTCACGCAAAATTTAAACAGAGGGGATGTGACAGCTTACCAGGCCTCATGATAAAATTGAGTAGAAAGCAGGGAAACTCCCATGATCGAACTTCTGAACTACGCGGAACGAGAGAAACTCAAACAATATAACGATCCATATCTTGCGGCTTATGCAAGGTACCATCGCTTCCTCGAGTCCCTGTACGGTGAACTCGAGGTCATTAGGGCGGCAGACTTCACCCCCACCTTCGTAGAGTATCAGGACTGGCTGAATCGCTTCCCAGGTTGGAGCTGCGGCCATCTGAAACAAAATCATTGCGCGTGGAAGCCGGAATACCTAGCGATGGAGCGGCCGATGAATGTTTTGTACGAGCAAGAGGCCGCGAAGCATGCTTCACAAGGTAAGCGCAAACCTAAGCCCGCGGCATCCCAATCGAGAAACCAAGACGGCCCATGACCGATCCTCAAATAGGAGATACTAATTTTGTTCCTGACCTTATTCCGCGCGGAATAAAAATTCGGATTGTCTTCATTGGTGAATCACCAGGGGACCAAGAGATTCAAGCCAACCCACCCACATCTCGAAGCCCATTTGTTGGGCCCTCAGGGCGGCGGTTCTGGGAAATGCTTGCTGACATTTTAGATGAGCCTACTCCGAAACGGAATAGAGTGGATTTGCTAAAATTCTGTACCGAACAAGAAATCGCCGTACTTAATTCTTTGCAACACTCAATGCCTTTACTCAGTAAACATTATGGGACGAACTTTAAGAATCCCGATGATAAAAATGCTCACGAAAAAATAGTTGAGCGGGTTCTGGATTTAAGAAAGCGTTTGAAGCCCTTTTCGCAGCAATCGCGTGTCACAATCATCGCTCTTGGTCGCATTGCAGAAAAATACACGAAGCTCGCTATGCCCCAAGCTTCTATTATGTATGCACCACACCCTTCCTCTTGGATCGGCAAGGACAAGCGTGGGCAAGCCCGAAGTTTGCTGAGAAAACTTCTTCAAAAATGACAACAAGCTTATCCTTTTTTCTTTAGTAACCGGTAAGCGCCCCAACAGACCAGACCGCCAAAAACGACAGCACCCCCAGTGAGAACAACAGTCCCAAGTGCAATGCCACCCCCTGTTCCCAAAGCGCCCCCTCCAAACCAAGCAAGTGTTGCGCTGTTGGCGGCAGCTCCTGAGAGCGTTGAAAGTGCGGTTCCGGTAGTAGCCATTCCCATGCTTCCCACGGCGGTATAAGCACCGGCGGCGCCAGCAACCCCTGCAGCGGTTCCTGCTCCAGCTGAAGACTTTATTGGGTTTTGTCGAAGAGCGTCCAAAATAGGACGTCTATTTTGTGTCATGCAATTCCTTTTTTGATGTTAAAGCTTAATGCGGCCTTCTAAAGTCCTGTGACGCTAAGCCGCCTTTTTCTCATCGCTAGCAACCGAGGGAGCAATTGCAGGCTCCGAAGTACCGGTTGATGCTTGAACCTCTCCGTTAGTAGCTGGAGCCTCTGTCTCGGCTGCCCCTGCCACTACTCGCTGAGGTTTATTTTTCTTTAGCTGGCGTTGCTGGCTACGAACATACTTCTCAAACTCAGCTCGTTTAACCTCGTTCCAGGAACCAACAAGCCCTTTTAGACCATTCTCAACAAGCAGTGAGAGTTTTTCAGTAAGCGATTCGAGCGAAACCCTATAGTCAAATTCTTCATTGAGGTATTTGGCCACCTTCTTCATGATATCGATTGATACAATACTTCGGGCGAGCGCTTCCGGCGAAAGTGCCTGTGCCTCAGCTGACAGATTTTCCCAAACCTTTGTTTCGAAATAATGAGCGGAGAACTCGATGAGGTTTAACGCCGCATCAAGAGCACCCTTGGCGGTGGAATCGATTTGTTCTTCCTCGTCACGAACGTCGGTGGAGATCACGTTAATAGAATCTGATTTGTAATCGTAGAGGCACCACTCGAAACCGTTGGTAAGAATTCCCCAGCGGACATTTCCAAGGTGCTTTAGATATTCCTGGAGCTGACCTTTGCCCGACCTCAGGTCAGACTTACTCAGATTCGCACCCAAGCGTTTGATCTCAGCTACCAATAAGATTTCTTCCGGCTTATCGAGGCGGGTGACAACCAAGTCGAAACGCATCTTTCCCCGGGTTTCTTGGGTTCGAACATCGTAGCCTGCGCTCGCGCTAAACCCGAGAACTGACTTCACAACGCGTCGACACCAAGCCTCCACATCGCTTTCTTTCGTGGTGCCCACCGGCATTGCCTTCAATTCAATTAATGACTCCGTGAGTTGCGGAATCATCTGTCTCACCAGCTTATCTTCACGAGATTCCCGAATCGCCATAGTAATGCGCCCTCTTGAATATATTTGAATCGCATTATCTATCGTCACACCGGACGAAGAAAGTTAGCGAATTAACATTTGCGGTCTTTGCGGACACAGTGGCTAATGTCAGTCAGATATGGCTACAATCAGCCATGAGGTGGGAGTTCTGGGGTATCCTGTTTGTCCTTGCGTCAATCGCATTTACTCTAGCGGCATTCCGAAGCTACGCATATGTTCGCCGGGCTAAACGATCTGAGGCAAAGCCTACCTTATTGAATCAAACCAATGATCGATTCACCAGGAAGACTGTTGAGCAACGAACCAGTGAAGCTCGTGCCGCCCGCAGGAATGTTCCGTCGTAACCCATTCAGATAATTTCGCGGGACATACCACTCTGAAGCATTAGCAATTACGTCACTTCCAAGCAGGATTCACCCAGTTGGTCCACCAATGATTTATTCGGGCAAGCTTTCCTGGTGGGGGGAGTTTTTTTCGTATGAGATCATAAGCTGCAATCGGTCCCAGGTCCCCATCTAACAGAGACACCAAAGAGCGAGCGAATGCTAAGCCAGATGCATATCCTTTTTGGTATTCCGACGACTGCAATTTGCCCGAAAAGAACCCAAGGAGTGTTCCAGACATCAGTATTGACGGTGGTTCGATAACAAAGAGCGGCGTTTGGGAAATGTTTTTCGACTTTCGAATTAACTCAATTTGCATTCTCCTCAACATTGAAAGCGTTCGATAGTGAATGTAGTCGGCTGGATTAAGTTTCTTTAGAGGATAGGGCGAGATACAAATTATACAATCGCCGCCGAGCCCACCACTTCCAATGCAAACATTCACCGGAAGATTAGAGTAAAGTCCGCCATCTGAATAGTTGAGACCCGCAATTTTAAGTGGGGCGACCATTGGGAGAGCACAACTAACAGCGATTGCGTCAGCGTATTCAAGTGGAGAGCAGTTTTCGTTCACATTCAAAATATCATTGTCATAGATATCAGCCTTCAAAGATCCCGGATTAAAACCAAAAGTACACGGACGTTGACTGTCGTAGACAGGGAGCGGAGCACGATGGTCAATGTTGGTCGCAAGAAGATATGTATGAATTTTTGTGGGGGTAGCGGGAAGGTGTTTTGCTAACGCATCCCGAAAGGACTCAAATGGGAGCATCGGCTTGAGCCGATGTTTGTCCTTGAATCCAAGTTTATCTTTCGCGACGTGATAAATAGAATAGGGTAGGCGATTAAGTGCACCGGCCGCCACGCGCCATTCCTTCCGAATTTCAGATGGTAGAGTGGTCCAGAAGTTCCTGAAAAGTGGCTTTGAAGGGTCTCCAAGTTTAGCGGACAAAAGCCAGCTATTGATGGCTCCGGCACTCGATCCTATGGAAGCCACAGGTGTAACCGTCTTCGAATCGATCAATGCCTCCAGGACGCCGCCTTGCCAGCCACCTTTTGCTCCTCCGCCTTGAATCACGATCATAACTTTGATCGGCAAGGCACTGCATTTGGGGGTCAGGTTCAACGCGAGGTAGTGTGTACGAAAACGGCACAATATTGTGTCTGCGAAGGCTGATCGGATAGGGCTTACTTTCATGAAAGAATCCTCATAAAAATATTTCTGGGTCTCGATTGATTTTCTAGGTGCCCCCTTGAGCGAAGGGTACTGGGGGTAACCCACCAGAGGTTTTGCCTCGCCGAATAAACCCTCTTCAAGGTGCCTTGAAGAAGGCAAATGGTATCAGTAAAAAAGGACATTTTCCAAGTGTTTGTGAACCCCCTACGGTGGAGATCCTTCGATGACAGCTACGTTGCGCCCTCCCCACCCTCCTGCAGGAGCAGGAGAACGAGGTCTTTTTATGCGTTGCCTACCTTGCGGATCGGGATCGCACCACGACTTTCAGCTTCCTCATTTCCAGCGACCGGCCCTGAAACACGTCAGATTATTGGCAGCACCACTCTTATCCAAAGACAATGTATGCAGGACTTGCAGGGAACACCATAGAGGATTAATATTTAATAGTGAATCTCGCTTATTTGCTTAAACCCACGGAACGTTCTGGTGCGCATGAGGCAGCCTGAGTGAAAACAAGTCGAGCCGCAAGACTCAAAAATAAAACTAAAGCCGCTATCAAGTCTGGCCCGAAAACAATTGAAGATATTTTCCAAGAGATATCCGAAAAGCGAGATTTCATCGCATTTTTTAAATGGCCCCCTGATGCCTTTGCATTTACTTCGATGATTCTTGCGGAATCCGGGGCTTATCGCCAAGTCGTTGAACATTGGCCTCCGGAGCGTTTAAATACAAAATGGGTTGATGGTGTCGAGCAACTGAGTGAGGATTGGCGGGAATGGGCAGAAACAAAAAAGGTACACATTCCGAGTGAACTAAAGAAAAAAATAGAATACCTTTCTTTAAATATCTCCGTTTCCATTGCCAGCCTAGCTGAGAGGAAGTACTCGGCTTTATGTTCTACGATTTTGGAACTCCACGCAATTGCGGATACCGCCTGTAGAGGCGTAGGTATTCCCGGATTTTTCCCGACGAAACACTGGACTTTCTATGCGATCGCGACAGCACTACTAAAGAACAGTGGCACAATTTCAACTATTCACAGAAGTCGCGTGAAAGTAATTCCGAAAATCCGAACCCCGCAAGTGGGGATATCGCTGCGATCATTATCTCACCATGTGGCGGTTGATCGATCAGAGGTCGAAGTTAAGTGGATTTGGCAGCCAATAAGCAATATGAACGCCGAGGAGGAACGTCTGAATCTCATTGTCTTGCCCTGGCCAACGGAGATAGATCCAAGTAGTTTTGGAGTCAAGAGGGGCTCTTTGAAGAATATGGATCCTAAGAAGTTTAGGTTTTTTGATTATGATCCAGAAAAGAAATTTGATTTCCATAAAGCTAATGACCTGATTGTGCGTGCTCAGAAAAAAGTGGGGGAAATTCACGGTGTAATTCTGCCAGAGTGCGCGATACATGAGAAGGAGTTAGTGCAGTTTCGACGAATGCTGAAAGCGAATAAGATTCCATTTTTCGTGGTTGGGGCCAGGGATGCTCGTCGCAATTACGCTCAACTCGGTCTACTTTCTCCTCTGCGCAAGCGGTATGACACTTACAACCAAGACAAGCACCATCGATGGCAAATCAATCGATCCCAAATTCTTACTTACGATTTGGGATGTGCGCTTCACCCGGCTCAAGACTATTGGGAAGATATCAAGGTTTTGCCCAGATCAGTAAATTTTGTGGGCGCAACTGACTGGCTAACAATGTGTCATCTCATTTGTGAGGACTTGGCCAGACACGATCCTGTGGCGCATTTAATACGCTCAGTCGGCCCAAATCTCGTGATTGCGCTGCTCCTTGATGGACCACAGCTTAGCGAGAGGTGGCCAGGACGATACGCAAGCGTGTTGGCAGATGATCCTGGTTCATCTGTCTTGACCGTGACATCGCTTGGAATGGCTTTAAGGAGTCGCCCTCCTGGGAAACCTGTGTCGCGGGTAATAGCGTTGTGGAAGGATTCAAAAGGGGGGTCTCGTCAGATCGCATTGGAGGGCACCGATCAGGCAGCTATATTGACACTTTGCGCACACCGCCGTAAAGAATGGACCGCAGATGGCCGAGAAGAGGGTAAGGCCTTCGATTTACTCTTGGCTGGTGTTGAATATGTTTGAGCTGGAGCCTAGTTGAGTGGCGTACTTTTTGCTAGATATAATAATTGTTAAGGTGTGTTTGATTTGACACGTTTTCGAGTGATGAGATAGGAGCTATACTAGAATTATGGATAGCAAAGAAAAAAGTTTATTAGCTTTCCTGGCTGAAGCAGTGATTGGAATGTCGACATGTCAACAGTTTCGTCAGATGGAACTCGAGATGGAAAGACGCGTCCCAGTTAAAAGAACTCCTGAGTTCAAAAGAGCTTTGCGTTTGGTCCTTAACGTATCGGACCAGATAAATTCCACGCCACCGTTATCTTACCAACAACGACTCAAGAAAGTGCAAGACGAAGCTAAAAAATATTCACGAGCCACTCGCGTGGCTGATCGTTCTGTAAGTGAAGCCTTGGAATGGGCTGCTTTGAATTGGCAGCGCAAGAAGAGATCAGGAATTAATCTCGATCATACGTAAGCATAGATCATTTCTCGGCCTTCAGCGCCGCGCCACGTTTCTAGTCTTAAACCGAAAGTAGTGTCATAACGATACGTCTTTTTCCATTGAGCGTCGGGTGAGGGCTAAAAAAACCCCGCATCCATATGGGGTTTCAGTCGACTCAGGCCGAGCCGACTTTTCTGAGAGGCACAATCCTACCTTCGGTCTCCGCATTTCCAGCGACCGGCCCTGAAAAGGTCGAAGACACAAAGCGTGCACCAGCTGCCGACCCTGCTCCGAAGCAAAGGCCAGTCAAAACAGTCATCCCAAAATCGAGAGCATAATCGCCCCATGATTTCGCACTTTCATTTTTCTTAGCTGAACCTCGGCTGACCTTCTCGTTGACTTGGTTTTCCATTTTTACCCCTTCGTTGTTGCGCCCATTGGACGCGTTGATCGACACCGATATTGGTGACGAAATTTGATTGATCGCTGCGAACCTCACTGCCTCCTCAAGCTTCGGTATAATGTTGGCTTGGAAACACCCACGGCCTCACATACCCGCGAAATAGAGAGACCCTTGTTTTCCAAGAGCGTCCTAGCCATCGCGATTTTGCCCGCATCCATGGCAAGAGGCCTTCCACCAATCCGGCCCCGCGCGCGCGCAGCCGTTAGCCCCGCCATGGTCCGTTGCCGCAGAACGTCCCGCTCAAACTCACAAAGGCTGCCGAAAATGTGGAAAATTAGCCGACCTCCAGGGCTGGTGGTGTCCAACGCCTCTTGCATAGACTTGAACGCGACTCCCCGCTGATTAAGCTCGTTGACCACCTCAATTAGGTGCTTCAGATTTCTCCCGAGCCTGTCCAAGCGCCATACGACGATGGTGTCGCCACTGCTTGCGCGAGCCAGCGCGTCGCCCAGCCCCTTGCGTGAGTCCAAGGCACCGCTTGCGACATCCCGGAAGATTTCCTCGCAGCCCGCGATTTTCAAAGCGTCGAGTTGCAAGTCTAGATTTTGTTCGGCCGTGCTGACACGGCAGTACCCGATTAGCATTTTACCTCCTACCGTTTTAGTAACGTTGATTGTTTTGTTGAGTTTATTGCCCGACATTGGGCTTGTTTTACCGCGTTATTGAGATCGTTTTCTTTGGTAACGAAAACGACCGTTATTGATCGAGGCGTTGATCTTCGTAGTTGGCATCGAAGTCAGTCAGAAACTCCTGCGCCCGCTCAAGCTTCAGCACTGAAAGCCGCCACGCCTCGAATTCCACGATAACGCGACAAACGGCCTCTGCGCCCCGCCTCTATGGGCACCAACCTATTAAGGCAAAAATCAGTCAAGATTCCGATAAAATATTCGGATTCCGTCGTTAAAATACCTACCGAGATCCGCCATTTGATCTGTTATAGCGAGGATACCATCTCTCACTCGCTCGTCGTTTATGTGCTGAGTGAGTTCCTCCAATAGGGCTTTTCTTAAGCCTAGGAAATCCGCTTTACCTAAAACTTTAGAGCGCATCACCTCAACCCCTAAGATTCCGACATTGCGATCAGCGAAGAACCTATTTGTTTGAAGAAGCATGGGAAAGATACTCGGCATCGTATTTGAGTTTATGAGGCCCTTGGTCGTTCGAGTCATATGCCGGTAAAGGTCCGCACGATCACTGGCTGGCAACCCAGAAGGGGTCATCCCGTACGACCTCATAGTTTCTTGGATGAGTTTTTCTTCATCTTTATCGGTTCCCGCCCCGAATTCAAATACGAGAATTGGTTTAAATGGCTTCATGTGAATTTCCTTTCATATTATGTAGTTTGAATATGTACCTCACGTGCGCGGCATCGTATTATAGGTGAGAATTAATTGCAGTGCGGTCTGTAACAAATCATCAGTAGCCCACTAAAGCCCTGCTTTATTGCAGGGATGGCGGTCTCGCTCTGCTTTGGTCTTGATAATCGATTGCAGCTTGTGCCAAGAATTCGCGAGCCTGATCGAGTTTCAATACGGACACTTTCCACTTCTCAAACTCCACCAACACGCGGCAGACCGACTCAGGCTCCAGCGTGTCCATACGCTGTTGTCCGTTATAGGGTGAGATCAAACCAAAGCGTCTGAGAAGCGCAAAGAGCAGCGGACCGTCCTTGGTCAACAGCATGAACGGGTCTTGCCGCTCCAAGAGTCGAAGCAGCACATCGAGTGCTTCTTCATCGCCCAATTGCTCGATGTCGCCATCAGCCATAAGCGCGAAAGTTTTCAGAAGGAGCAAGAACGTGTGGTTGTCGGACATTTTCCCTCCTTTTACTTTCATTATTGAGCATCTCAATGACCTCGATCTCAAAGCCCGTTAAGCGCCCATGCCGCATGAATTCATTTTTTCCCTCCTCGACATCACCGCGATCGATTTCTATCCAGCCGTGCTGTTCATAAAACCGATCCAGGCTCCCCATGTAAATCAAGGAGAGCATCAGATAATAGGTAAGAACCGGTCGTGGGACATGATCGGGGTAATGATTTTCCACTTCCAACATGCATTTGTAGGCCTGGTGCCTGATTTCCTCTTTGGTCTTGTTCATAATGATGTGCTGCTCCTTTGAAGCACGAGTTTTAGTTTTCGTTCAAGTTTGTGTTCCGTTGTCACGACGATGTCCCGGCATGGCATCACCAATGACGGCATGTAGAGCCACCCGTTGATGGTAGCGATTTTCACCAGCGTGGGATTGATGTCGTTTCCGCTGAGATTTACGCAATAGTTCGAGGCTTCCATGAGTATTCGCCCTGTGCCACAGCAGGGTTCGTTTACTGAGTCGGTGAGCTTTGCGTCTTTTAAAGTGAGCTCCGCCATCAGCTTGACCACCGCAGGCGGGGTGGAAAAGAATCCCGATGCCGCGCGATAGCCACTTGAGATCACCTGCGTTTCATAATAATGGCCGAGCCAATCCCCGGGATTCTGAATCAGCACGCTGAGGTCAAAGGCTTCTCGCCAGTGCTTCAGGTCTTCAATTCCAACGCCGCGAGGTAACTCTCGTTGATCGGGTGCGCCGAAATTGAAAAGAAGCCAATCCAGGAATCCATCAAATTTGCGCTCATCTCCACCAAGACACTGACGAAGCATTTTTAATGGAGCCGCGCCCTCTGGGAATCCTTGGGCGAAATCAATTCTCGGATACGGCATTGCGGGTGGCGGCATGCGCTTATTCAAAATGGTAAGCGCCCACCACTGCCATCGGTGGCTGAGATCAAAAAGGGCAGGGCGAAAACTGGCCCAGCCCCTCCTGTGATCCGCTAAACGCTTAATGTGATGATCAACTACCGAAATAGTCGCGGGCGCGGTTTGAGCCGGTTGCAGGTGAAGTGTTTCCATAATTTCCTCCGGGTTGATATTGAGTTTGTAAAGGGATGCGTCCCTCCGCGACCAAGGCCAGAAGGTGGCCAATGGAAATTGCGGCGGTTCCGGCGATTAGAAAGAGATTGCCGGCGTAAAGCCAACGTTGGGATGCATTGAGATCAGAGAACGACATAGTGATTCCTTTCGGGTGAAGTACTGCGTTGTGTTTGGTGGTTTGCAGGTCAAATACCCTGCGTGGTGGTGCCCTAGTCTCTTGAGGGGCTCAGGCGAGAAGTGTGATTTCAAATAATGTGAACGTGGACAGCTAGAACTCCTGAATACTTGCGGAAATCGACTCAAAAGCCACGACCACAGTCTGGTGTCGCGTGGCGATTGCTTCCAGTCCCTCAAGGACTTTCGACTTGCCACCATCCAGCCTTGCGATCGAGCCCATGTGATTCACCAGCACGTTATCGATTCGGTTATTCAGTTCTGAAATAACGGCACACCTGGCGGCAAGTTTCTGGAGCGATGAATCATGGCGCTCACAAATCCAGTTTCCCTTTAGGCGTTCCCTCAGAGTAAAATATTCAAGAGTGCGCTGTTCCAGGAGTTCCAATGAACTGTGATCGATGTTCTTCCTTCCGCACAGTATTATCATGGATGACAGTGTCGGCATTCCAACTCCCAGCCATGATAGGACTGACCCGACGTGCAGGAGATACGAGGAAAACAAACAGACTCGGTTTTGTTCGCGTGAATATACGGCCTCGATGATCTCACTGTTAACGTGATTATTAATAACCAGCGCGACAGTGCCCGGTTTGATGGCGTGGAATTGTTCAATGGATTCAATCTCGCGAATCATACTCGTTAGTTCCCTTCTTTTGTAAAATGTTTGCCGCCAATATTTTCTGTTGCTACGGGGTTGTGGATGATTGTGAGGGATTACCCTTGAAGCAGCCTGATCATTTGAGCCCTAACATCAGCTCCCATTACGAAATTATGGTCGTGAAGAAAATCAAAAAGGGTACGTTCACAGACTGCCCCCATGTCGCGACTTGCCCCTGCTCTGAGGAGAAACTTGACGCTTTCGATGTTTCCAGTCAGCACAGCGCGGTTCAAAGGGGTCTGACCATTAGGGGCAACATAGTTGACTCGGGCTCCTTTTTTAATGAGAAGCTCTACCCCTTTTGGCCATGATACGGCTAACATTAGGGGTGTTTTTCCCGATCCGTCAAGATCATCCACTGGCGCACCCAAATCGATGAGAATCTCCGCAACTGCCCAACTTCTTTCGTGCAATGCTAAATGCAAGGCTTGGTGCCCAAATGCGGATCGGGCTCCCAGATCGATCCCAAAGCCGGAAAGCATTAACGCCATCTCAATACTAACATTATAGTCTGTATGGGTTTGACCAAGCGAAAGTCTACCCAGTGCATAGAAAGTCAAATCGCGAACAATTCCCTTCTTTGTTTCTTCCTCACGAAGGTACTCAAGCAATGTGGCATCACCATTCATGATTGCGAGATGAATGGGAAGCATTGGGCCTTTATGCGACATCACGGGAACGGTGACGTCAGTGCCGTTTTCAATCATAATTCTCGCCGCAGCTACAGTGTCTCCCTCAAAAATGGCTCGCGCTAACCCATCATGATCAATGATTGCATTTTTGCTTGCATCTTGATCTATCGAAAAGAGTCCCAGTTTTGGAGCTCCGATCATTCCGGTGATCGCTGCGCCAGCCACGGCCCCATGAGTAATTACGTTTGCAAAAAACTTACGCCGACTTTGAACATTGGTTTCCATTATTACAGTATCCTTTCGCTCTAATTTGGTTGATGTGGACTAGGCTGACGATCACAATCCTTCAGCGGATCCCGCCCACTTTTGCAATTATTAAAGTCGACGCCAATTTCGACTGTTTTGAAATTTACCGACAAAGAAGTTTAAGCGCGTGCTTCATTGCCCAGTTTCCGATTACGACGCGATCACTATCTGCTTTTGGTATCCCCGAAATATCGCCGTCAAAGTCTTTAATATAGGCCTTGAAGCACTTGAGCAGGTGATCATGAAGTCGCGCCCGCTTTGCGTCGATCTCATGCAAAGGCTCGTGGCACGTTTTCTTGCGGTAGAACTGAACGCGGGCCTCGAGGTAGTTCAGTGAAGCCTCGTCCAGCGCCAGGGCTAGCCGTTTTTGTTCGGTGGCATCTTCGTCATCGTCGTGTTTAGTCATGGAAATCTCCTTTCTTTGGTTTGGCTGGGCCGAAGCAGTTGCCCCGGCCCAACGGTTAGTGTAACGCTTTATCCTTCTGTTCAATCACAGCGGCCACAGTCTCTGCGATTTGCTGAAGATGATTGTAGAACTCTCGGCCCGGTTTCTCCGTCCCACGCTTCACGACGAGTTGCGCGTGTTGAAACGTTTGAAAAATTGAATCCATTTCAACAACGGCACTCAAGATGTTATCGAGTTCCTTGCGGCTCACGCCAAGAGTCTGAACCCATTCGTCGTAATAAGTTGGCTTCTTGAGTTTCGCAGCCCGATGTTCCTTGAGCATGTTCCGAACAAACGCGGCCCTCAGTGGCCTAAGCAAGTCATCTAAAGACGAGGTACGTGCGTGAATTTGGCTCATATTACACCTCTTTTCTGTGTTGGTTAAATGGGGAGCGGCCGTGCCTCATGGAATAAATACCGCGAACATCTCATCTTTAAATTCCTGCAGCTCCTTTCCGCTGCAGTTGTTTTCAGCACTCATTTTCAGGTTTAGAGTCCTTGAGACTCCGGACACGCAGAACGTGGCCTGATCTAATGCGCTAACCATCCCAGCCATGGCATCTCCTCTTTGCGCAAAAGGTATGGACTGCAAAGTGGAGCACGCGGACATCAGTAGTAGCGACACATATAATACGGACTTCATTTGATCCTCCTTTCTTTATGAAAAAGCCCCCAGGTGTTTCCACCCGAGAGCTTTGTTATCGCCACTGACAGTTATTGGACCTGCGCCGTCTTCCAGCCTTTTCCAATGCTTACTGGCAGCGTGCCGGCGTAGGCGACAAGACGAACGTGGTAGCCAAGCGTTGCCGACTGATTGGTGTAACCAAAGGTTAAATAGGCCTCCAAAAACGATTGGATAACTATGGAGTTGCCTGTGTTATCGCCGCTGGTTTGATAAACGCCATTGCCGACTACAAAGAGATAACCATCAGGGAGTTGGTAGTTGAGATACTTAGTGCCGGTCATATTAGGTCCCGTGTAATACACGATGCCATTTACGGCTCCCGGAACTACCATTGTCCCTTGATTATTGTAGACCGCGTATGCGCTGTTGGTTGCGTCGTACACGGTCACATACGGGCTATTCGTATTCTCAGTTGACGTAATCGACACCACGTTATCGGACACCACGGTGTTGTCGGCTTTGCGAAGCTCAAGACGGATCGCTGGTGTTCCGTTGCTACCCGCAGCTCCTGTGGCTCCAGTTGCGCCAGTGGCACCGGCAGGGCCTTGAGGTCCAGTTGCGCCGGTAGCACCTTGGGACCCGGTAGCGCCAACAAGGCCTTGGCTTCCGGTGCCAGTCGCCCCGGTTGCGCCCGCAGATCCTGTAGCACCGGTTGCTCCCGTGGACCCAGCCACGCCTTGAGCTCCGGCAGATCCGGTGTCACCTTTGGCTCCCTGTGCGCCTTGGGCACCTGTCGCTCCGTCGGCACCCTTTTCGCCTTGTGCTCCGGTATCGCCTTTCGCTCCATCAGCGCCTTTAAATGCTTGAAGCGCCGCTATAGGCGCATTGATGGTCATGCCGTTGTCGCACTTCATGACCATGTTCTCGCCTTCAGCCGTGGTGGTGCAGTTCGTACCAGCCTTTGAAGCCGAGGGATTTCCGCTGCCAGATATACTTGCAGCGATGGTGCCGTCGTTACACGCCATCAAAGCGGAAGAAAATATCGGCAGGCAAGCATAACAACATTTTCGAGTAAAAGCAGTCATCGCAGTCTCCTTGATTCTCCTCAGACTTGAGGGGGGTTAATAGCGCCGTCTTCAACCTCCTGCCAAAATCTGATTGATTTCAGAATATCGCAGCGAGAATGAAAAAGCGGTGCGCTCTGTAACAGTGTTGTAGTCAGCTGAAAACTAACGATAAAGTCAGTGCTGACACATTATCTGAATGTACGCTCACGTCACATAGGGGCGGTATGATCGCCTCTAAATTCCCTATACCCGTTTTTGGACTCATTTTGCCTAAAGCGTCAAAAGGCCAGAATTCAGCGAGCTCTCACTTCTCCGATGGAAACAACTCTTCCAGGAGGCGCTCAGTAGATTCCTGCCCAAAATGAAAGCAGCGAAGAATCGTAGTCGCTGCGATGCAGGCGGTTAATCCTGAAAGATATACATCAAGAGGCAACGTTGTGGGATTACTCAGGGGAGAAAATAGAGTCCCCTCCATCACCGTTTGAGCGTACTCGCCTTTGTGTTTTTGAAAACGTGCCTGCCACGCCTGAGGCAATGGATAGGTCCAGCTCTTGCCAGACATGTGTTCGCTCATCATCTCAAAATTCGATGCGGCAAAAGCTTCGGGAGGTTTAGGGTCGGGCACTGGAAATCCAATGAAATAGCAAAAATGGTTTGTCAGATCCACAGCAGCGGCAACAGGATTCTTAAAGCGATTTGAACTTTCGAAAATCTCAAAAAACGCCTTCAACGAAATAACCATAGATCCGAACAGGCCTGCGCATTGGGAGGAAAAAAGTTTAGTCGTCGCTATCGATATACGTTCAAAATCACTTGCAGTGGCAGAATTTTCCTGCTTCAAAATAGTCTTTATCTTGATCCTGCTTTCGTGACCATCCTTAGATCGCGCTTTTGCGGTTCGCAGCGCACCGCCAATTTTTTCCTGAACATCGGGTGGTACAAGCTTTGTAACCTCCGCAGTGGACAGCGAACAATATTCCTCTAATGTTAAGAGCCCAGAAGGCTCACGCCCTGCGTACTCAGTGAATCGTCGCTCGCTAATAGTATCAAGCCCAAGCCAAACAGCGATACGCCAATACTCCTGCCACCTGGGTGCGTCTATTTCGTTAAGAGCAACGCCATGAATTTTAGTCTCGAGGAACTGCTCGACAAATGCGCGCTCAATACTCACAATGAGTTCTCGAATGTTTTCACTAGGGAAATCTGAAATAAACTTGGTGCCGTCGCATTCCCGGAAATCGCGTAAATAAGTCGTACAATAACTTACGCAGTAAGATTGAATCGCATTGAGTTCTTTAAGTGGTATGAATCCTAGGATCATCAGGGTCTGTTTCCTCTTACTAAACAAGGCGATCAGCGATGTTAACTCGATTTTTGTCGGAGTATTTGCTCTTCGTTATTAGGAGAATGATTCTGCGTCTTCGCGCGTTTCAAGCTAAACTTTTGCAGCACGGCCTGAACACTGGAACCCATGGTTCCAGGATCTCTCAACGTTTCTGCTTCTGGGATCCTTTTCTTCCGAATCACAAATGCGCAAAAGCATCCCACAAGAATACAAAAAAGACCATGGTATAGCGTCATGTACGGTAGCCATAACGATCCGCCAATCTGATTGGCTACCACATAAACCACGATCCCACTCAGAAAGGCAGATCCCCAAAAGATGAGCCGGAAGGTTGATTTCCACGCCCTAAAGTCAAGCGTGGTGAGGTCAAACATTCGTCGCGGCAATACAAACGTCAGGGAAAGAAAAACAACCCAAGTCAAAATTATCAAACCAAGGTGTTCAGTTTTATTAAGTGCGCCTTCGATGACGGCCAATGCCCCCAAAGCAAACTGGAATGCAACATAAAGTAGTACTCGGATCCCCGCGAATAAGTCCTCTGATTGTTTGACTGTTTTTCTCCTCATTCTCTCGACCTCCGTCGAACGAAAAAATCTATTATGCCGCTTTTTGACTTTGACCTGACTCTTGCTTGGAAGCACTGATTGTGTCGATAATTTCAAAAGTGAGTCCGATCATCTTTTGCAGCTCTTGTAGCCGCTCTTTTTCCATTTTGACCTTGGTAAACTCATCGGTAAAAAGCTCGGAATATTTCGCGATTAGGATTCGAGATGCCTTTTCAAACAACCATTCTGTAACCTCGGGGATCCTAGCAATCGTCTCGCTGGCCATGCCATTCAAATTAGTCAGTGCAGCATTCAAGCATTCCGAGGCTTTGGACTTAAGTTCTCTTTTTTTGTTTTGCCCTTCGAAGACCGCAGCGCCCACAGCGACGACGGCTACTGCCATGCTGTCCATGCGAAATGCGATCTGAAGTCCCCTACCTAAAGCCGCGGTATTGCTCATGGCTTCGCTACCGGCAACTGCTCCTGTGGCTGCATCCTCTATAAATTTGTAGAGCCCGTACTTGAGATAGCGGTCGATGTCTTCAGGACCACAAAACTGCCCGCCATAACTTCGTTGCTCAAATGGCTCCTGCTTGATCCCCTTGCTGTCAAGAATGGCATAAACCCTTCTGGCCGCCTCATTAGATCCGATCGTAAGATTCGGGGCGAGTTGTTTGATCGCCAGCGACAGAGCTCGTTTTTGGCCAGCCATAGCACTATCAACAATTTTTTGAACCTTCTCTATATCGTTGGCGTCAACCAGGAATAGGATACCATCCACAACCTGGGCAATTCGCGCCAAACCATCCTGCCGAACACTTACTGTGTCGGCTTCGATCTTTTGATTGAAGTTCTGAAGTACCGACTTCCAATCTAAGTCATGGATTTCCTTCCGCCAGGATTGCCAGATTTGCCGAAAACTATCGGGCCGGTCTTTCAAATCTGACATGCGCGTATTCACCACATTCTCTAAGGCCGTAATATGCGGGGCGAGTTTAGTGCGTATCAACATCGAAAAATTCCCTATCTTTTCGGCTTGAATACTTGCACGCTCGTCAAGAAGGTAACTTGTCAGGACGTTAAGTGCCTTCGAGGCCGTGCAAACGTGCCTTTTTTCAGCCTTTCCGATCAAGAGGAAGTGGGTACTCGGCACTTTGAATCGTTTCGCATTCTTTGGCACCGTTACCTCAATATGTTCGAGGATCTCCTCGTCGCTTCGCATATCAGCACGAGACACAAAGAAGAACATTCTTGGTTGGATCTCGCGAGCCTTATCGGCGAACTCCAGAAATGACTTGGATCCATCCTGCGCTGAATCCATCAACAAAAAGCAGCCATCCGCATCGGTAACAGCGCCCAAAGTAACTTCTGTTCGACCGTTGACCTTGGAGGATACCCCTGGCGTGTCAATAATCTCAATGTTCAGACGTGAAAGAGTTGGGTAGGGGCCAATCACTTTGAGATATTTGTAATCATTGCAGCCTTGAGTCTGGAAACGTTCAAAGTCGGCTTTTGATAATGGATTCTCAGTCCAGTCCGTGGTGATGCCAAAATATTTTGTCTGTGGGTCATAGCCGATTAGAATGGGAATAGCGGTACACTCATCGTCAGCTGTGCGGGACACTTCTTCTCCTAGAAGTGCGTTGATAAATGAACTCTTGCCCGAGTTGAATTCACCGATAACTGCAATCCGGGTAACCTTAGTCCGACTCAGTCGATCCATTTGTTTAATAAAATCTGTAATCTCGCCTCGGCATTTTTCGTCTACCGCGACCAGCCTTGTTAGTATCGCCTTCAAGTTTTCCCAAGTAGCTTCATTGGATTTCCCAATCTGTTGGGAGAAAAACTTCTGACACTCGGTTTCATAATCTGCATCACTATCGAGACTGTAAAGAAAACTTTCCTCCAATACGTACTCAGGGGTTTCGGTGAACCGACCCTGCAAAACGGTCTTATCCTTTTCACAGATTTGCTTTCCACGAGAGAGTCGGCCCGACGGCAGGAACCAGCCTTCACGCAAGCCCCCGTCGGCAAGTTCAATGCGGCCCACACGAAGTGTTCCGTCGTCAGGCCGAAACAAACCCGTTTGTACTTGGCCATTGGACGCTTTCCACATGCCCTGCACAAGTGTGCCGTTTCGGTATGTACCTACTGCTGCACTGCCATCGCCATCGATCCAATCAATAGTTCCGTCTTTAAACTCGCCTTTTTCAAAAGTTCCGGTTTTGTGTTTTCCTTTTGGACCTTTAAGGATCCCAAGCCCGTGCCACTCTCCATCTTTATAATGCCCCTCGTAGGAGTAGCCGTCCTTGCTATGCTCGGTTCTGAATGTGACCTCTCCGTCAACTACATCTTCCTCAACTTCTGTCCCTGTGTCCGACTCGACGTTTCTTCTCTTGCCGGTGAAATTGCCATCCCTCACGGATCCGCGACAAAAAGAGCCTGTTTTTACTTGAATCTGCATCTCACCGTTAAGTAAACTTCCATCCTTGTTGAATTCTCCTTCAGAGTAACCTTCACCCGGTCTTTCATTTCTTCCCTTCTGAAGAAAGCCAAAGTCAAAATTGCCCGTTTCCCTTGTTCCGCACGCAAAGATTCTCTCACCATCGCCATTAAGGCAGCCCCGAGAGCGCGGACCCCGCTCCGTTGCAATGCGACGGCTAATTGAAGTCAATACAATTAGGATGACGTTCGCGAGATGGGCTATGACACCTATGGCGAGATAACCCGGAGACTCCCAATTGGTATTTACAAGTTGCACTTCGTAGCCGACCAAACCAAGCACCAAGACGCTGGAGTATCCCAAAATATCACTTCTCTCAGGGCGCACAGCGAAGGTGACGTTTTCAAGCTGCTGGGGGCCGCGCGACTGGCGCCACGAGAACAAATACCCTTTTGCAAACAGGAGCAAAGCCGGTAATGCCACACCTGCGAACCAGAGGCCGAGCGGCGCCCCAAGGAGAATCCAGGTACAGACGCACCCACAGTAAAGAAATGTTGCGACACCAACGGCGCGCAGATTGTATCGATAATAAAACGCCGATGCGAGGCCCACAATTCCAGTGACTCCGATAAATGCGGTCAATAAGGCTTGTTCATTCATTTGCGATCTCCTCCGTATTCGGACATCATCTGTTTGCACTCGGATTCTAGGATCGTGATCTGCCGCGCGAGCTCCACAGGGTTTTGATCAGAATTGGGCTCAGCGCTTGTGATAGAAAGAAAATCAATTAAGTAGTTTTTGATAACCCTCTCCGATTCCACGCATAAGTCGTCATACCAACGAACAATGTACTCGAGGATTTCGTTTCTTGCGTTGGCTAGGCGGCTCTGAATTCTCTGCAAGGCATCATTTCTAAAATCAGTGATCATTTCATTGCTTTCGGCAGCGTGGGCGCGCGACTTCAGCAGACTGAAGCCCATAATAGCGAGGCCAATAATCGGATTGAGATGAAGAACATAAATTGCCGCAGTGGCGGCGAGTCCAGCCCCTTGCTGTAAAACGGCGCTGTCGGCACTACGTTCGGCATGTCCCTGGTGTGCATCAAATTGCTTTGCCTGGTGTTCGGCTGACAAACTTGCAAGGTCGAGGTCCCCCAATGCTATAAGGCATGCACTCCTGTTCGAGCGGCGGCTAACGAATTCCTTAATATCCTCCACTCCTTTAGCAACCATTTCAGATGCAGACCGCTCAAACTGATCTGGAGGATAATCCAGCAGAGGTGCGATAGCGATGGCAAGAGCTTTGAACTTGGCGTCAATAGCGCCACTGACATCTTCCAGGAATTTGTGACGATCTTTCTGAAGCTCATTATGCATCGCGAGCAATGATCTCCCACGAGCCAAATAGCGATTAATAAGTGCTTGGAGCCCTTGCTGATCCTGCGTAAGTCGTGAATGTAGGGCTCTGATGTGTTCTATGCTCTTTATTTTTTCAGTGTAGGCGCGTTTCAAGTGGCGTTTCGCGATAAGATCAACCTTTTGACTTAGTATGCCGTTCAAGGCTGCTACCACATTCTGCGGCGAAAGTCGGCCATCGGGATCAGTGTCCGGTGTTGCCTTTGCTGAAACCAGGATCGCTTGCTCGGGTTGGATTTCGCTGGAGACGTATTTGTGAAGCATCTCAAGAAACTGATTATGGGTCTTCGCCAGATCTCGTCCTGCGAAATCAATATCAACCTTGTTAGCGAGAAAAAGGCATGCCGAGAGCCTGTATTTTTTTAGGTGACCATTCAGAAATTCAACCTCGGTCGCCTTCAACGGTGTATTGATGTCGAAAATAAAGAGTAACGCATCGGAGTCCGCCATAAACGCCGTAACAAGTGAGTCGCGGTAAGGGTCTGGATCGTTGATTCCGGGAGTGTCGATAAGCACGACCCCACGGGGTATCATTTCATGACCAAGTTCGATGTAGCGTACGTCCTTGCCTCCCTCATCCATAAAAGCCTCAAGCGAGGCGCGATCCCCGGCAAGTTCCCTTGGAGGCAAAGCGTCGTCTTTGAAATAAACACTGCAGTATTTCCTATCTGAGTAATTGCAGTGGTGGATGGCGGCGGTATGCCCTGACAGTTTAGCGGGCAAAATCGCTTCACCCATCAAGGCATTTATGAATGAGGATTTTCCAGCATTTACTTCTCCGGCAATCAAGATCTTAAGATCATCTCCACTCTCTGGAGCTGTGAGGTTGCTCTCAAGAACTTGATTTGACTTTTGGGTCGCTCCTGGTGTTCTTAATCGATTTAAAAGACTCATGGATTTTCCTTCATGCCGCTGACAGCGTTAATTACTTCGGATTCTTCGCGGGGCGCTTGAGAGGGCACTGAAATGAATTTTGACAGGAGTTGGTTGATTTCCACTGAGGATGTCTGTGGCCCGGCGGCCTTAGCTAGGGCGGCCAATACCTTGGCTGGCTCCGTATTGAAAGCCACGTCCTTCTGTTTGTTTGTTCCGAAACTGATTCGCAGCTCATTGTAAATCTTGATCGAACGAGCGGGGTTTGCGACATTCGGGTAAATAGAACGTGATGTGGTAACGATTTTACGAAGCGCACCTTCAGTGAAGTATGTTAGCCCACGAACTCTGCCTGTCTGATTTGTACGCTTCAACACAAGAAGCGTGGTCTCCTCCGAAAGCTCACTGACTGGCCATCTCGCAAAACGGCGCGCCAGCGCTGAATCTCCCGCAACGAAACGTTCGAATTCTTTGTCTGTCGTTGCGGCAATTACGTGCAGCCGACCCGAGGTCATTGCTACCTTGAGATTTTGCTCTATACCACTGCTCTTGCCGGTAGAGGTACCGATCCCAATTAGGCTGTGAAATTCATCAATAAAGAAGACGGCTTTCTTTTTTGCGGCCGCAAACGCGTAAAGCTGATCGAGCTTCGACTGCAACTCTCCAACGTATTTCGTGTTCGCCTCAAAGGAAGTTAAGTCGAGCTCATATAGCTCGCATTCGGCTTGCCTATCGACCAACGCCTGAGCCAGCCCACGCACCAGCTCCGTCTTGCCTACCCCGGCCGGCCCAAGCAAGAGCACGCTCTGCGAAGCTTCGGAGTTGAGCAGATTTTCCAAATTTTCGATGTCACGCTCCCGCCCAACACAGACATCCAACTCGCCACGCCGAGCCTTTTCTGAAATTGAAAATATGAAGTCGGGTTTGTCGGCCATAGTATCCTTTTCTTCAATTCTTTCTTTTCATTGCCCTTGTGTCCCGGCTGGCGGTCGTGATTTTTACGCTCTCGTTGTTCACACAGACTCCAGTTATGCTGCTTTTTGATTATTACTACTCTCCGCTCCTTTTCCGGCTGGGGCAGGCCACTTTTCGTTATCTTCCAATTTAGCTGCCAGAGAGAAGTCGTCTAATTAAATTACTCACGCTATTCTTATCTCTCAAATCACTCCGGGACATTTTGCTAAACTGTGCTCCGAGGGATTTATATTTATTGAAGGCAGTTTTTAGACGTTCCGTCTCCTCAAGGCTGAATCCCTGTTTGAGCATCCATTTCACAGTGGCTAGCATTGCAAATGTCACCAAAACAGCAACGCCGGCGGCAACTACGTCAAGAATACCTGTCGGTGGAATAAATGATTTCACGAAAAGGAATAGGTTCATTCCGACGCTTTCGCCAATAAAGGCTGGGAGAAGACCAAAAACAGATTTTTTGCTAGGGGTGATGCCAGTATAAAGGTACTGAAGTGATGTGATGGCAACAACTTGAGTTGCTGTGATATACGCAGCGCTACCGGGGATAAATGCCTCTGCTCCGACGGCGATAAGTGCGGTGGAGATTATTGCGATGGCGTAGTTGCCTCTGTTTTTTAAGTGTCTGGCGAGGAGAATAGCCTTCCCCTCTTTTTCTAAAAAATCAAATATTTCCTCCCGTACCTCATTTACTCCGCTGAGGTCCATAGGGGCATCTTTCCTGAATTTTGGATCGTACCCCTTAGTGCATGTTGCGAAAATCTTTTCCGCCCCCAGATCCGCTTTCCATTGAGCAAGCACTTCTTCATAACCGCCATCAATATCTTTCCACTCATCAATCTTATTGAGAATGACAATTGTTTTCTTTGAACTACGCTTCAGATCTTCGTAATTCGATTTTTGCGAGGCATCTGAGGAACCGGTTACGACAAAAAGACCAAGATCAATTTCACTAAGAAAGTGTTTTGTCTGGTCACTATTCTCTTTTCTAACGTCATCAAGACCAGGGCAGTCTATAATGAGAACATGTTTATCGAGTTGGTACGGGGTGACCTTTGTCGTTATTCCTGATTTTACGCCAACTGTCGCCGTTGGATTGGAGCGATCACATCCTAAGATTGCGTTCAGAAGTGAGCTTTTCCCCGCGCTAACCTTACCGACTATGGCTATATGGACATTTACATCAAAATCTGTCGCTTTTGATTTGTACGCCTCTCCAAAGAATCTTTCGAATTCGCTTTGCTCGTCCGATTCCTTGTCACCTTTTTGCTCCGAACCCATTTAAGCCTCCCTTATGAGTGCATGTTTTTACTTTGCGACCAAGTCCGCCACTTAAGTTACGGTGGTTCGATTTTTCCGGTTAATTTTGTGCACCGTTAAACGAACATTCCCGCGTTTTTGCTAACCACCTTCTCCCTTTTTTCGTTTTGGAACCAAAATGCGATCCAACCGCAGGCGATATATCCCATCAATAAATAGCTCCGTAGGAAGCCCTTCCAACGCGGACTCGATTTCTGGTTCATCAAAATACAACTGATGCATGGTCACGCTTAGAGCCTTGGCCACGCGTGCCACTTGCTCCGGATCCTTAGGCTTGGAGCCAGGGATCATCCATGTTGATAACGTAGAGTGTGGAACTGACGCGAGCTTTGCGAGCTGCGTGACGGTGATCTTTCGCTCCAAAAGGAGCCGCTTTAATACGACATGAATTTTCAAAGCCATCTATGCTCTCCTTTCGGTTTAGTTTGTGAATTGGTAAATTGTTTCTGGCGGGACGACGTGTGGTCGGTCTGACGACCAACCAATGAGGATAACCCTTACATAATGCCGTACATATAAGTATCCGTCGTCCCGCCGACCGAACGTTTTTAGAGTCCCCCCTCCGGGATCTGAAAACCCCTCGCCTTTAGGCGACCGGTGCCTCATGTTGGGGGAATGCAGGACTACAAAAAAGGAAGTCATACGACCTGGGATTGTAAATA
>JBBCAV010000289.1:0-4966 GCA_051382305.1 Bdellovibrionota bacterium FG-2 | reverse complement strand
GTGGCAATGGCTTTTGGAAGAACTAGGTCGCTGAGGTCATAGATTTCATTGCCAATCCAAACACCTCGAAATGCCCTGTAAAGTCCGTCTTCCACCCCTTCTTGGTAAATGTGTCTCGCGTGCCAAAGCGAAACAAGCACGCAGAAAATGGCAACAACGACAATGGCAGCAACGTTTTTAATCTCGAACACGCCAAGTAAAATGACACCAAAAAGGAGCGTCGTAAAAACAAGCCAACCTATTCCATGCCAGGTCGCGGTCAGGAATCTGCGAAATGGCCTGCGGCGGACCGTAAACTCGCGCTGAAATATTTGAATGAGAAGAATATAGTCGTCATAGTCAAGGTCGGAGATGCGACGGAGGTGTTGCTCGTGCTCCGCTTGCTCCTTCAATTTTTCTACATGGGAGCGGATGGCATCAACATCACTTGCAGTCTTGGCCTGTAGTGCTAATTTCAAAAATTCACTGTTTTCGGACATGGTGACCTCCCATACTTCCATTAAAACACGCGGAATTGTGTGACAAAAGTTTCAGCGGTGACACACTGGGGTGCCACCAAGCTAGAGGGTTTCCTGGTTAAGTGCAAGTGTTGAAAAGAGATGGTGCGTACTTGGACTTACCGCACCACCCACGTGTACAATTGGTCCGCATTTTGGAGTGCAGCGTTTGAAATTAAGAAGGGGCGGCAGACAAGAAAGGAAGAAACTGCCGCCCCATTCTTAATAAGGCTTATTTGGCGCCCATAAATTCCAATAATGCTGTTCCCAAAACAACAGAGTCTGGCACAGGAACTCCTAGATCGTGATATTCTACGCAGTCATGGGTTGGATAAGGGTAATGTAAAAAAATCACTCCCATCATTACATGGTGGTACGCATGATGTGTTGATGCGAGGAAATTCAGAAAATCGCGCCGGAACAAGACTATTTTCAATATGTCGTCCGTGTCCAAGGTTGTTTTCTGTTCTGGCACGCGGAGGACTTCCTGAGTCTGCTCAACTAATTTGTAAAATTCGTCGTCACTCAGGCTGTGAAGGCAAATATCTCCGTCCCTAAGTCCCTGTAGAATAGACTTGAGACAAGGTGCAAAAGAAATGACAGTATTAATAAAACCGTTAACGTAATTCATAGCAACCCTTTCATGGGCCGAAGCCCGGTTAAGCGGAATTCGGCAAACTAGCCTTCTTGCTTCCGCCAAAGCAAAGAGGCCAAAACAGCGATAAGTTATTCCTATTTGATCATGGCACCACCCTCGTTTTCATTGTGGGACATGTCGAGCCACACTTTTACGTCCACGGAGCGATAGCGAATGGATCTTCCACCACCCAATCGCAAAAATGGAGGACCTGAAAAAGCGACCGCTCCGAGGACCGTCGGCCCGCGCGTGTCGTAATGAAGAAATCGAGACACGCAAAAGCCTGGCGACCTCCCCTTCCGTAAGGAGAGCCTGTTTTTCGTCGACCATTAGCGAGACCTTTGCATTTTGCGATTTCAAATTCTTCATGTCGGGGCTTTTGCCACAATTAAAACGTCATGTAAAGCCTAAAGTGAACTTCCCTTCTCTGTTGAGTTAGCTGTGCGTGGAACTTCCGCTTAGGCAGACTAATGTGCTATAGTGACTTCAATAGGAGATGTTAACGATATGGCTTGGTTCAACTTAGGGAAAGCACTGGATAAAAAGGGCTGGTCAATGAGGCGATTGGCGGAGGAACTCGACGTGAGGCCCCCGGTGATTACCAGGTATTTTAGGCAAGGGTTCGACCCAAACGCCTCGACACTTTTGCGTTGGTGTAGTGTATTGGAGTGCTCCTTGAATGAACTTTTGGACGAATCCTTAGATGAGAATGAAAAGCTAATGCCTGAGCCAAAGTCAGCCAGAGAGTGGAAAAAGAAGATTCAAAATAACAAAATCAACAAGAAGCGTCGGTCTAAATAAGTTATACATGCGGCGATATCGTGATTATCTTCAACGAAGACCGAGCATGTGCTTTCCGATCTAGGCCGCCAAATCAAATTCAATTCGGTCGTACTCGACAATCGGCTGCTTCACGTTACGCCCGTTCACTTTGGCGGCCTTCATTCGAATCGCACCCATCTCTTCAAAGAACAGGATAATCTTATTCATGTTGGAAACGTCCATCTGACTAAATTTAGCCAGCTCATAAACCGATTTTGGTTTAATGGCAAGGATGACAGAGAGTATGGAAATGTGCCGAATAAATCGCTCAAAATCTTTTTTGTTGTCAAAGCTGATTTCTGAATAAGGTTTCTTGATCCGGCCAGCCCGCGCACGCGTTAATGCTCGTTTAAAATCTTTAAGTACCTCGTTTGAACTTTTCATCGATATGACAAGCGTCTTCATAATTTTACTCCTAAGTGTTCTAAGACCAATCGCTCAAAATCTGCCATAAGTGATGGAATGTTGATGAACGCGTAAGCGGATTCAACGTCATCCAAATGAAGGTGAGGCCCCTTTGGGTGATGGTTGTCCAATAAAACCTTCTGCCCTGTTCTGGCGTTCACGCACACCATGGAATATTTGATTCCATCCGGATATCGAACAGGATCACCGACTTCAACAATATCGAGTTCCATAACGTAGTGACCATGGACTCTTGCTTTGTGATGGAAAAGCCGGGTTGCCTTCATATAGGTATTATGGCACCTCTATTGTGCTGTTGTCAAGTGCTGGGTGGTTTCACAGTCGCTGAATTTCATTGCTCTTTTGCGGGCTGGTTTAGTGTTGCTACAGCCGCAGCGGTTGCGCTTGGCGAGAGATGTGCATACCTCAACGTAAGTTTAAAAGCGGAATGGTCCAACAGCTCTCTGACAGTATTAAGTGGAACGCCATTTATAACGAGACGGCTTGCAAAGTGATGCCTCATATCGTGAAAACGAACTCCTGTAATTTTTGCTCGACGCAAAATCCCCCCCCATGCGTGTTTTATGTCGCGAATAGGCTTTCCATTTTGTGATGGAAACACATAATCCGAATCATTTTCTACTTGGCCGCGCAGCCAGCAGGACAGCACTGCATGTGCTTCATCGTTCAATGGAATATATTGCGTTTTTCCATTTTTAGAGTTTTCTCCCACTGCCGTTAGAATGCGTTTTTCAAGATCCACGTGAGACTTTTGAAGACGAAAAATCGCACCACGACGAAGTCCAGTGTTCATTCCAAGAAGCACAATGGGCTGAATGTGATCTACGTAGACATCACTCGCTAAAGTTGGATACTCCCCATAACCGCGTATTTGTCGCCAGCGGTTCCCGTTGTCTCTTCTAGTGCGAATTTCGGTTTCTCGGTCTTTCAGGGCTATTCTTAACCTAATTTCCTCATCTTCGCTAAGGTAGCGTGTCCGACCTTGGCTATCTACTTTGTATGGTTTCAGTTTACGAAGTGGATTTATCACAAGAAAATCCCACTCCACAGCTTTTGACAAAAGTGCGCGCAAACAAACCAGATCACGATTGATGGTGAGTCGCGAGATGCCACCCGTTAGCCTTTGTGAACGCCACTTTTCAACACTTAACACATCAACCTCTGAGAGTTGACGCGACAAGAATGACCCGAAGTTAATCCTTATTCGCCTCACGCTCTCGGCCCCACATTTTCTATTGGTTTCAACAAATGGAGCGTAATGGTCTACAAGGAATCGCTCTACAGTCATCACATGTGCAGCCCTTTTCTCATCTCGTGGGCCCCCCCCCCCTAGTCACGTCGGCAGCAAGCTCTTTGGCTCGGTCTCTTGCCTGTGCAGCCGATATAACTTTAGTCTTACCAATTTTGTATCGACGTTTTGGCTTTCCATTGAGGCGATAATCGAAATAATAGGTCATTGAGCCGGACGGCTGAACTCGCAAAATGAAACCCGGAATTTCTTGGTCGTAAATATGATATGCACGCTCCCTTCGTTCTGCTTTGTCTACTACTTGCTTCCCAATTTTAGCTTTCATCAAATCCTCCTTACTAACTCCACCGTAACGGCGTTGCGAACACACCGCTTTGCATGCCGATGATTGCCGAGACACGATTGTTGGGCAACCCTCCAATCTATTTTTTTCAATTCCTGATGTAGAGAGAAGTTACGAAATGCTATGAGCAGCAATCAGTCAATAACACGGAGCAGCTTTCGTAAAGCGTAGGTCTCCGGTTCAAATCCGGACAGCGGCTCCAGTTTTTCTAAATAAAATCAAATCATTATCTCGGCGTGATCTAGAGCACTCAAGGCGGTTGAGTGGCCGTAAATCCACGGTAAATCCAAGGGTCGGGGGTTCGCGGCGCTTCTTGGCAGACTACCCGTCGCCTTGCCGATCAGCCTTCGGCAAAAGAATTTTTCCGCAAAGAGAAAGTCCATCTCCACCCGGAGATTCGCGTCAACAAAACAAACCCATCCGGCGAGAAGAGTTTCAGGTATGAAGCTCGGCGAAACCTTAATCAGCCTTTACAAAAAACGCAGCCTATCACTCGCGCGGCTTTCACGCATGAGCGGCGTTCCCACCCAAACCCTCCACGGCTGGAGCATCGGCAAGGCCGCAGCCAAGATCGCAGTGCACTTCCTGCATCGTCCACCATAATTTTCTTACCAACAACAAACAGTAGGAACACGTTGAATGCTGCTTTATGGATCTCGAGAGAGGGTTGTTCTATCTGATGAAGAGAGATGTGGGAACAGCGGGACACAGTCGTAAAAGACTGGGCAACCATAAAGCCAGCCGAACAACAGTTCTTGGCTGCGGCTCTTAAGAAGTGGATCTCAACTGAACTAGCCGAGCGCCACACTGCCGGTATCCAAAGACGCATCGAAAATGCAAAACTTATTCGTGTTCAATCGGTAGATCAGTTTGACTTCAAGTACAATGCCTCCACTCGTGCGATTGAAAAAGACTACCTTAAGCTTCACCAGCAAACGCTTGATGGCAAGATCCCTCATGCCGTATTCGTGGGCAATACAGGGCTTGGCAAG
>JBBCAV010000288.1:0-1764 GCA_051382305.1 Bdellovibrionota bacterium FG-2 | reverse complement strand
CAGCCAGAGATCTTTTGCTGAACTTTCGTCATGCGCAAGTCCCGTTCGCCCTGGTTATTTGTAAAGGGGACTTCTGAGTCCTTCATAAACATCAAGGTCTCGTCTTCAAACTCAAGGCGTGTATTATCGCGCGCACGACAAGGGCGATCCGGTCGGAGCGAATCGCGGGCAATTTGAGCTGCTTGCGATCCCTTTTCTGCATAAAACTTTTGTGCGCAAGGGAAACGAAGTCGAGCCGTTTCTGGCCATTCCAATTGGTCTTAGTTTTGATCGCGGAGAATCCAAAAGATTTACGACGCTCAGCTTTGGCTGTATTTTTGGGAAGCCTGCGAGCAAACTTCGTTTTGTAACAGAGTTCGGAATCGCCGTGAATCATGCTAAGAGTTACTTTGGCGGAGGAATTGCGTATTACCCGTAAAACTAGGCATCGAGCGGCCTCACTCGCTCTCGCAGCTACCATTGGCCTCACGCTTTTTAAGCTAGCGGCGGGTCTTCTCTCAGGGTCTGTTGGGGTTTTGTCGGAGGCGATTCATTCGTTCTTGGATTTGATTTCAGCGGCGCTTTCATATTTTACCGTGCGCGCCGCTGGCCAACCTGCCGATCATGATCATCCGTATGGACATGGAAAAATTGAGACGCTTTCGAGCCTTTTTGAAGCGTTGTTACTCGTCGTCGCCGCGGCCTGGATTATTTATGAGGGCATTGATCACCTTCTTCACCCACGCCCCCTTCAATACGAATACCTCGCGATAGCCGTGATTTTTGTCTCAGGTGTCGTGAGCTATTTGATGTACCTCCATAACAAGGAGGCTGCCGTCCAAACCGAGAGCAGCGCCTTGCATGTTAACGCTCTTCACTTTTTGTCAGATGTCGTCGCAAGCGGTGGAATTCTGATCGGACTTATCTTACTCAAACTCACCGGCTGGATGGTACTCGATTCGATCATGGCATTTGTCGTGGCGGTTTATATCTTCGTGATTTCGATTGAGCAGATAAAGAAGTCACTCCTAGAACTTGCGGATTCGCAACTGCCTGATGACGAAATAGCCATCATTCGGGGTCTTTTGAATCGTTTTCAGGCGCGGACGATTGAGGCGCATGAGTTGCGCACTCGCCGCAGCGGCTCGACTCGGCACATTGACTTTCATCTCGTAGTCTGTGGCAGTCTCACGGTGGATGAGTCCCACACGGTTTGTGATGATCTTGAAAAGGCCATTCTCGAAACCTACCCACGCTCTTCGGTAAATATTCATGTCGAGCCTTGTATTGAAGCGCGAACGGAGTGTACTTCGGTATGTAACGTAAAATGGAACAGAGGGGTGCGCCAGAAATGAGTCATATCACAAAGTCGCCTGTGTCTTGGTCAGTTGCGAACCCATTTGAGCTTTCACAAGTTCGAGGAATATGTCTCGACATCGACGAAACGCTTTCGACCGGCGGCAAACTCACCGCCGAGGCTTTCTCAGCGCTGTGGGCCCTAAAGAATGCAGGCTTTGAGGTGATCCCTATTACAGGTCGGCCCGCCGGTTGGTGCGATCATATTGCACGCTTCTGGCCTGTGGATGCCGTGGTAGGGGAGAATGGCGCCTTTACGTTTTTTATGAAAGACGGAATTCGTCGCAGACTCGACACACTGGACTCGGGACTAAACGACGAGCTGAAACAAAAACTCACGGCGCTTTCTCAACGGATTTTGGAGCGTTTTCCTCATGCGCGCTGGGCTTCGGATCAAGCCTATCGGGAATATGATCTGGCCATTGATTT
>JBBCAV010000287.1:0-13636 GCA_051382305.1 Bdellovibrionota bacterium FG-2 | reverse complement strand
GGGGGTGGCCTGGCAGATACCGCTGCTGACTTTGCCCCAAGTACGGTTTTTACTGATGTCGGCGACTCTGGGCGATGTGACATTTTTTGAAAAAGCACTCACCAAACTCAATCATTGTGAAACCGTTACCGTGAGTTCGGCTGAGCGGCCCGTGCCGCTAGATTTTGAGTATAGCGAAATTCCGGTCCACGAAGCAGTCGCCAAGCTTATTTCGAGGGGGCGTGCGCCGATTTATCTGGTGAGTTTTACGCAAAAAGGTTGCGCCGATGAGGCGCAGAATTTTATGAGCGTCGACATTTGCACCAAAGAAGAGAAACGCGCGATCGCGCAAGAGCTTGAGGGCTTCAAGTTTTCGAGTCCCTATGGAAAAGAGATTCATAAATTTATTCGACACGGCTTGGGCGTTCATCACGCAGGACTTTTGCCCAAATACCGGGTGCTCGTGGAGCGTTTGGCTCAAAAGGGATTGCTCAAGATTATCTTTGGAACCGATACCCTCGGGGTGGGCGTAAACGTCCCTATTCGGACGGTTCTTTTTACGAAACTTTGTAAGTTTGACGGGCAAAAGACCACGATTTTGAGTGTGCGAGATTTTAAGCAGATCTCAGGACGCGCTGGACGAAAAGGCTTTGATGATCGGGGCACAGTCGTGGTGCAAGCACCCGAGCATGTGATCGAGAATTTGCGGCAGGAAGAAAAGGCCGTGGGCGATGCGAAGAAGCTTAAAAAATTGGTGAAACGCAAGCCACCCGAGAAGGGTTTTCTCCCTTGGAATAAGGAAACTTTTGAGCGCCTGGTTCAAGGGCAGCCCGAGGCGCTTGTTTCTCAATTTAGAGTGACCCATGCGATGCTGCTGCAAGTACTGGGGCGAACGAAGTCGATCGAATATGGCGGCCTTGGGTTAGCGGGTAAAGAAGCCGGACGCGCGATGCGAAAACTGATCTCAGACTCGCACGAATCCGATCACGCTAAACGCCAACATCGTCGAAAAGCTTTTGAGCTGTTTCGCTCTCTGGTTGATCGCAAAATTATTGAGCTTAATCCGCTGCGCGTGAATGTGGATTTGCAAGAAGACTTCTCGTTGAATCAAACGCTGTCGCTTTATTTGATCGATACAGTTGCGACTTTGGACCCTCAAAGTGAAAACTATGCCCTGGATGTACTTACCTTGGTTGAATCGATTCTTGAAAATCCCGAGATGATTTTGCGAAAACAGCTGGACCTTGTGAAGACCGAAAAGATGCAAGAGCTTAAGGCGCAGGGTATGGAGTTTGATGAGCGCATCGCAGAGTTAGAGAAACTTGAGTATCCCAAGCCAAATCGGGATTTCATTTATGATACGTTTAACGTCTTTTCGGCAAAGCACCCTTGGGTCGGGCAGGAAAATATTCGGCCTAAATCTATCGCGCGCGAGATGGTCGAATTCTATGCCTCGTTTGCGGACTACATTCAGGAGTATGATCTTCATCGAGGTGAGGGGCTGTTGTTGCGTTATCTTTTTGACACCTATAAGACGCTCGTTCAGACGGTTCCGAGTCTAGCTAAGAACGAAGAGATTGAGCTTATCGAAGTTTACCTGGGTACTTTGGTTCGTGCGGTGGACTCCAGCCTTCTTGAAGAATGGGAGAGAATGCGCAACCCAGACAAGCCCCGGTTGCAGGGGGCTGTATCAAACGCGCAGGAGTTGGAACTTCAGAAAGCCGGGCGGAAGAAATTTCAAATTCAGCTTCGAAACGAAGTCTTTCGGGTGGTGCGCGCGCTATCTCAGCGAGATTATGAGACTGTTTTGATGCTTGTTCAAAGCGATATCGATAGTAGCACCCAAGGCGCGCCTTGCACGTGGACTACGGAGCGCCTCGAGAAGCTGATGGAGGAGTATCTCTCCTCAGGGCATTCACGTATAAAGACCGACACCCAAGCGCGGGCGCCGAAGCATCAGACCCTAACTGAGCCTACTCCCGGAAGCCTGCACATCGAACAAGTGTTGGTCGATCCGGAAGAGTTGAATGATTGGGTATTGAGTTTCGACGTGGATTTGGCGCTATCCGAACTCCAAGGAAAACCGGAATTACGGCTTATAGGCTTTGGCCCGATTTTATGATTTAATACCTCTGAGAAGAGGGTGTGATCATGAAGATCCAATTACGATTTCCAGGGATGGTTTTAGGCTTGCTTCTGTTTACGCTGAGCGCGCAAGCGGCTCAGTATGCAAATTCTGAAAACGTGAGTGTTCAGTCTCAACGTGGGCTCCAAGAAACACAATGGGGCGTCGAACTCGCGGGCTCCGGTTTGGGGGCGGCGCCGAAGGTTTCTGGGATGTCATCGGGTAAATCGATTTCTAATTTTTCGATGAACGTCGAATTTGCGCCTGCTTTAAATTCGAGCATTGGCGCAATTGATGTGGGGCCAAGTTTTTCAACCTTTTCGAATTCTGGTAGTAGCGATTTGCCTCAATCATTGGTGTTTGCGTGGACGGTGGGAGCGGGCGTTCGCTATCAAGCAAGATTTTTATCTGAGCAGTGGATTGTGCCCGTGGTTTCGTACAACGTCGAATCCATGCAGTATCGCTTGAGAAGTGGGCAGACGGGGTATTTTTTGGCCAAGGGCCCAACTTTGGGCGCCTATATTCTCATGAACTCCTTTGATCCTTCAGAAGCCCGCTCTTTGTATTCGAGTATAGGGATCGCGCGAACCTATGCGGTGTTTGAGTATCGCGATATTTCGGGGTCAGGGGCTGATATGGAAATGGACGGACGTTCTGGTCATTTTGGTTTGCGTTTCGAGTTTTAGTTTTGCAAGCCTTAATTTTGAGGGGTGGATTGACTTTGTAGACACTTTTTAGTATTCTGTATACATGAGAAGCGCTGTCAAAAAAACAAAGAAGAGGTCGGTCGCCGCCACTGAAATTATCTCAGCTAGACTCCCTAAGCCTGGGATTTCAATTTTAAGAAAAATTTATCCGGGCTGCTCCAATCAGGCTATCATCGAAACGCTTGTTGAGGAGAAACTAGCGAGGAAGGACTTTGATTCTTGGCTGGGTAAGCTCAACGCCGCACATCAGTCCGGCGACTTGGATTTAGATAAGGTTTAGATTTTGATATCCTCTAGAATCCTCATCGATACCAGTGTGTTGATTAGTTACTTGCGGGGGGCTCTGTCACCAGAAATCTTGGTAAGAACCTTAGATGGACGAGCACCGTTGGTGAGTCCCGTTACTTTACATGAACTCAGAAGAGGCATTCGCCCTGGCTCGGTGTGGGAAAGCCAAATAGATCGTCTTGTTCCCAGTCAGACGGTTTTGGCGCCGGCCCCTTCTCATCAAGAATGGTTGGATGCCGCTGACGTAATTCGATCTTGTTTCGGTAAGACGCGGCTTAAAACGGAACTTGCAATCCTTACGCATGATGTTTTGATTGCCTTGACCGCCAAAACTCTTCAAGCAGAACTGTGGTCACGGGATCAGGACTTCAAGTTGATTTGTCAGACGATTGGGGTTGTTCTCCTTGACCATTAAGACTAGTGGGAATTTAATGGTAGGGAAGACCCCATTTGAATTTCTGGAATTTCGCCGGGGCGCGCAAGTCTCAGATGAAGGGGATAGATAATTCCGTTGGGAATGGGCGGGGGAAAGCTCCCGTCATTTGAGGTTCTTTGGGTCGCTCTTTGAATGAGTCTCCGTACCACGCCTCCGTGGGTCGCAATTCCAATAGACTTGAAACCTTGATCCTTCGTCGCTTCAAAAAATCGCTGAATCGCCGATAAGGCACGGTGAATGACCTGCTCTCCCGTCTCCGATCCCGTGAGTGCGACTTCAGCGTCGGTCAGGGGCAGCGATCTTAGATTGCGCGAAAACTCTTCTCCGAATTTAACGGCGATTTCATCACGCGTGAGTCCCTGCACTTTGCCTAGATGAATTTCGCGCAGTCCTTGATCCGTGAAAACGGGGAGACTTCCGGCGGAGCCGCCGATGTAGTTCGCGATGATTTGAGCCGTTTCATGGGCACGGCTCAAATCCGAACTCAAGAGTGCTTCAATGCCAAACCGCTTAAGGTGGGGCGCGATGCTGCGGGCCTGCGCGCGGCCATGGTCATTCAGGGGCACGTCGAGGTGCCCTTGAATGCGACCTTCGGCGTTCCAATCTGTTTGACCATGGCGAAAAATATACAGCATAGCTACCCACTATAACTGCGAGCGGCGCAGTTTCGCAAGCGGGGGCCTAGTTTCTTAACAATTCGCAATGCGTTAATTGGGAGCTAACCCCGCGCACTGACTAAAAATAATACAGCACTGTCAAAAGCGTGATCTTTTTTCTTAAGTTCGGACGGCGGTTTGACCGATAGGCTATTGAGAAAGAGGGCCTTCAATATGATTAACTGGGAAGAACTCAGACACATTCACGTTATTAAGAAACTCGAAGCGATACTCGCGCAGTGGTTTGACACTGATCTTTTCTTTGTTGATGAGCGCGGGCAGGTGAGAGACTGGGATCCCATTGATCGTAAACGCGAGTACAAAAACCATTTTTCACGCGCTTGGGTAGGTAAAGAATCCGCGCGGGCCCTGTGGTTTAAGACGCTTTCTGAGTGGAATGAAAAACTATTTCAAAGCTCCGAACCGCATCTGGTGTTTCAAGGGCCCATGGGTTTCGAGCAGTGTGTGGTTTCTCGCGTGGCGCTTGGCGGGGATTTTTTAGGTTCCGTTGTTGCCTATTCTTATATTGATAAACCGTGGACCCCCGAATCCAAAGCGAAAGCTAAAGAAGCCTGGGAGCATCATGGGTTTGACCCTGCTCATTTTGAAGAGGCGATTGCAAGTTTCAAAGTTTCAACTGAGTCGGAGCGGAAATACTTTCAGGAATTGGTGGATTTGGTGTCGCAAGAGATTGTAACCTTCCATGCAGAAATTTCTAAACGCGAAGAAAAAATCAATGATCTCAGTAGCCAGTTGGGTAGCCGCTATAGCTATGATCAGATGATTGGAAAATCCAAGCCCATGCAGGCGGTGTATGGGATGTTGGACAAGATCAAAAATTCTGAGTCAACGGTCCTCGTGCAAGGGGAGAACGGCACCGGTAAAGAGCTCATTGCGCGCGCGATTCACTTTAATTCGCCACGCCGTGGAGCGCAGTTTGTGACGGTCAACTGCTCGGCTTTCAATGAAAACCTATTGGACAGTGAACTCTTTGGTCACGTCAAAGGGGCGTTTACGGGTGCGATTCGCGACAAAAAGGGACTTTTTGAAGCGGCCGATCGTGGAACGCTTTTCTTGGACGAAATTGGAGACATGTCTCCTACGATGCAAGTCAAACTTTTGCGTGTCATTCAAGAAGGCACCCTGACGCCAGTCGGGGGCACGGAGCAACGCAAAGTCGATGTACGAGTCGTGGCCGCGACGAACAAGAACCTTAAAGACATGATCGAAGATGGCACGTTTCGAGAAGATTTGTATTATCGAATTAACGTCATCAATCTTGTCGTGCCGCCGCTCAGAGAGCGCAAAGAAGATATTCCACTTTTAGTGGATGCGTTTTTGGCTAAGGGTTGTAAAGAAAAAGAAGTGCCGGCCAAGACGTTACAAAAACGGACGCTTGAGAAGATTTTTGATTTTACTTGGCCTGGAAACATTCGGCAACTTGAAAACGAAATTGAGCGCTTAATCGTGCTCTCAGGTGATGAACAGCGGATCCCCATGGAGCTGCTCTCGCAAACCATTCGCGAATTTGGCGAGCAATCCAAAGTCCAGGGCGTCAGAGTCGCTGGCAAGCTCAAAGACGCGCTTGAGGAGCTTGAGAAAACCATGATCCGTGAAGGCTTGCGGCGCACGAATTGGAACAAGAGTCGGCTTGCCAAAGAGTTGGGGATCTCGCGCGCGGGGTTGATCATGAAAGTTGAGCGCTATGGGCTTGATAAGCGAAAACTGGCGCGTGGGGCGGGGGAAGCGGCTTAAGAGAACATGAATTCCACTAGCTGTTCGTAGTCCAATTTACGACGAGCGCAATCCAATGCGGCAATATAGGTACTTCTTCGCACTTTTGGCTTATCCCTCAGTGCGTTTCCCCAAGTGGGAGTTTTCCACCCTTTTCTGGTACAGAAGTGCTCAACGAGAATTCGCCCGAATCGTCCATTCCCATTTGCGAAGGGATGAATCGTCTCAATTCTTTCGTGAAAGCGGGCGGTGATTTCTCTTTCTGAAAACGATTTTTCGTTCACCCAAAAGGCGAGGTCACCTTCGAGTTGTCGGAGGGCGGTCCAAATTTGATGGGGTGGATGAAAGTCAAGGTTGTGGAGTTCGTGAATTCTGACTTTGCCTGCCCATGTCCACACGTCGACAAATAGTTTTTTGTGGAGCTTTAGCCAGAAATCATAGGTTGTGCCGGCTTCCTGCTGATTCTTTAGCCACGCCAATCCTTCAGCAATATTTTGCTCTTCGTATTCATCCAGTTCGCCCATCGTCTGCATGTGCTTTGGTTTTAGGTCTTTTTGAAACTCTGGGGGAAGGGGTGTTTGTCCCTCCCTGTCCTTAAAGAGAAAACCGCCTACCATACATCACCTTTTTGGAAAAGTTTGTCGGCTAATTGATTGATTCGCTCTTCGATACTTTGTTTTACCCGTTGATCTTCCAGAGTCATGTGGGTGTCTGCTTTTGTTAGAAGTTGACGTGCTTTTTTGCGCGCCGCTTCTTTCATTAAATCGTCGATGTCTGTTTTTGGAATAAAGGCGTAGATGAATTCACATTCCATCGCCTGCGCCATTGTCTTTAGCGTACTAATCGTGATCTTGCCTGCTGCTTCTCCACGTTCAGCCTGAGCGACGGTTGGAGTGGAGAGGCCAGCGCGGTCGGCAAGCTGCTTGAGTGTCATGTTTAAGGATTGGCGCAGGTAGCGAATCCAGCCCGAACGAATTCTAGTGTCAGGGATGATTTTACGTATAGATCTCAGGCGGCGATTTACCTGGGAGATGGCTAGTGGGTCTGCTTTTATCATGCTTAAAGTATGTATAAGTACACAACTGTTGTCAAATTATTTATGTAATATCAGACAAAAATACAGATTATTTACATGTAAATTAACATAATAATCTTTTGTAAGTGGTCGAAAAGTTTGCGAGAATATGAACTGCTTCCTAAGGTATGCGGTTCTTAACGCGCTGCACCTATCTAATCGTTTAACGGATTGCCCATGGGATAGCGCCAGCCATGGAAATTCTCGTTCGCATTTGAGTGGCGCCCATGATCTTTTGAGGCACTGAGATAGAATCGCATCAAGACCCCTGCGTCAATAGCAGGGGCAGGACTCATTCCGCCACTGAAACTAATGAATTGCGCGCCTGCGCAGAAGCCTAACGAAAATTTGGGCGTGATCGGCCAGAGGATTCCTCCTTCGCCCATAAAGCCTAATCCGCCACTGGAGCTTGAGAGTGAAAGCAGGGAGGTTCCCGAAAAGACAAAGGGTGAAAAACCAACCCCGACATACATGCGCGTGAACTGAACGCGAAAGGTAGGATAGGGGGCAAAAAGCGTGTAAGGTGAGTCGGGTCCCGAAGCCGATACAAAACGCCCAACAAGTCCCACTTGCCCCTCAAGCAGGGCCCCATTGGAAAGGGTGTGAAAAATACTAAAAGACGCCCCCGCTCCTAACCCGGTTTTTGTGGGTGCGCCTACAAAATAGGGGTCACCTTTCATGATTACTCCAGCGCCGCCTGAGACTTCGTCGTAAATCATGGTGGCCCGCGCAGATGGCACCGCTGCAAAGAAAACGCCCGCAATGCCGCATATTATGAAGAGAAACTTAGCAAAGCCCACCATGGCCCCTCAATGGTACAGCCCCAAGAGGGTCCTGTAAATGACGAGGTGCAGGATTTGCACGAATTCAGTGGGCGAAGGACTTTTCCTGTGTAATTAAAGACGAATGGCTTATGTCGATCAGTTAAGGGAGCTTGCAGAGCGTGAAAAGCGTGCGCAAGAGGGGGGCGGGGTTGAGCGAATCGCCAAACAACACCAAAGCGGGAAGCTGACCGCGCGGGAGCGTTTGGACGTGTTGCTGGATCCTGGAAGTTTCATTGAACTTGATAAGTACGTCGTTCATCGTTGCACGGACTTCGGAATGGATTCGCAGCGTTTCCCGGGCGACGGCGTCGTCACGGGTTACGGCACCGTGGGCGGACGAACGGTTTATGTTTTCTCTCAAGATTTCACTGTTTTTGGGGGGAGCCTTTCGGGCGCGCATGCGGCCAAAATTTGTAAGGTCATGGATCTCGCCGTTAAGAACGGCTGCCCCGTTATTGGGTTGAATGACTCAGGGGGCGCGCGCATTCAAGAAGGCGTCGAAAGTTTAGGGGGCTACGCCGAAATTTTTTGGCGCAATGTTCAAGCCAGTGGCGTGGTTCCGCAAATCAGTGTGGTCATGGGACCGTGTGCGGGGGGGGCCGTTTATAGCCCTGCCATCACGGATTTTATTTTCATGGTCGAGAACACCTCCTACATGTTTGTCACCGGTCCAGACGTGATCAAAACGGTCACGCATGAAGATGTGACCAAAGAGGCCTTAGGAGGCGCCGAAGCGCATTCTGAAAAAAGCGGTGTCGCGCATTTTTCGATGAGCGATGAGCGGGCATGTTTGCAGGGCGTGCGGAAATTAGTTTCGTACCTTCCCTCGAATAATCTCTCGCCCACCGTGGCATCAACAACGGGCGACATTCACGTCGATCGCCCTTGCCTTAAAATCGCAGGAATTCTGCCCGACTCTCCCAATAAGCCCTATGACATGCGCCTTCTGGTCGAGGACGTGGTGGATGAAGGTGAGTTTTTTGAGGTGCACAAAGGTTACGCTCAAAATATGATCGTAGGCTTTGCCCGTCTGGGCGGAAAAGTCGTCGGAATCGTCGGCAATCAACCCGCTTATCTGGCGGGTTGTCTGGATATCGCGGCCTCCCTAAAGGGCGCGCGTTTTGTGCGGTTTTGTGATGCTTTCAATATTCCGCTTATTACATTCGTCGATGTCCCTGGGTTTTTACCCGGAACAAAGCAAGAGCACGGCGGTATCATCAAGCACGGCGCAAAGTTGCTTTACGCTTTTGCCGAAGCGACGGTGCCAAAGATTGCGGTGATCACGCGCAAAGCTTATGGCGGCGCTTATGATGTGATGTCGTCAAAACATATTCGGGCGGATTTTAATTTCGCATATCCGACTGCAGAAATTGCCGTGATGGGGCCCGAAGGGGCGATCAATATTTTGTATCGCAAAGAGATTGCGGCAGCCGAAAAAGCCGGACGGCTCAGCGAGGAGCGGGCGCGATTGGTTGAGCAGTATCGCGCGACGTTTGCGAATCCCTATAAGGCTGCCGAACTGGGCTATGTGGATGAAGTGCTTGTGCCTGAAGAAACTCGGCGCGTGTTGATTCGCTCCCTGGGCGTGCTTTCGGGCAAGCGTGAACGGGGACCGGCACGCAAGCACGGGAACATTCCACTATGAAGATTTCGAAGGATGCTGCGCCAAAGCGCGAACCCGTTTTGATTGCCAACCGCGGTGAAATCGCCATTCGAATCGCCCGCACGTGTCGGGCGTTGGGCTTTCCGACGATTGCGATCTATTCTGAAGCGGATCGTTTCTCGGAGCATGTCAGAGCGTGTGACCAAGCTTATTGGATAGGTGAGGCAGCGCCACGCGAGAGTTATCTCGATGTGGAGAAGGTGCTTGCGGCTGCGAAAAAGGGCGGCGCGCGCTATGTTCACCCTGGATATGGGTTTTTGAGCGAACGCGCGCATTTTGTTGAAGCCTGCGAAAAAGCGGGACTCGTTTTTGTCGGCCCCACCGCCGAAAGCATGCGTTTGATGGGCGATAAGATTAGGGCGCGCGAGACAGTGGATCGTTTGGGTGTGCCTCGCGTGCCTGGGAGTCCGGGGCCGGTTGCCACCGCGAAAGACGCTTTGATTTTTGCCGAAAAAGTGGGCTTCCCGATTCTTCTTAAAGCTGCAGCCGGTGGCGGGGGCAAAGGGATGAGGCGGGTGGATTCGGCCCGCGAATTAGACGCAGCTTTTGAAGGCGCAACCCGTGAATCGTTGGGTGCCTTTGGTGATGGGTCTTTGTATGTTGAAAAGTTGATTTTGAAACCCCATCACGTTGAGATTCAAGTTTTTGGCGATGGCCAGGGTAAGGCGATTCATTTGGGCGAGCGCGAATGTTCGATTCAGCGGCGCCATCAAAAAGTATGGGAAGAAACGCCTTCGCCACTCATGGAGCGGTTCCCGAAGGCGCGAGATTTCATGTTTGAAGCGGCACTCAAGATTACCGCGCATGTGAAGTATGCGGGCGCGGGCACGTTGGAGTTTATCGCCGACGAAGAGGGGAAGTTTTATTTTCTCGAAATGAACACTCGCTTGCAGGTCGAGCATCCCGTAACCGAATGGGTGACGGGGGTAGATCTTGTCGCTTGGCAGCTGCTGCTTGCATGCGGCGAGCTTAAATGGCCTGAGATTCCAGCCCGAAAGGGGAGGGCGATTGAAGTGCGACTTTATGCCGAAGATTCCCACCACTTTTTGCCTGCCCCGGGACCGGTGGGCCTTATTGAGTTTCCGTCAGGCGCTTTTGTAAGATCCGATGCCGCTTTTACGCGTCAGGGTGAAGTGAGTGTGCATTATGATCCGATGATTGCCAAGGTATCGGCCTGGGCGCCGGATCGGGCTGCGGCCATAGCGCGTCTGTCTACCGCTTTAGATGAAGTGAGAGTCGCGCGGCCACGTAAGGCGGGTGGCGAGAGTGTGGGGTCGTTGAAAACCAATCTCACTTTCTTGCGAAAACTTTGCAGGCACCCTAGTGTTTTGAGTGGCGATACGGCGACGGATCTCATTGCAAGAAGTCCGGAGCTTACGGAGCCAGAACATACGCAAGCCACGCGTGAGGCGGCCATTGCCGTGGCACTTTTTCAGATGCTCTTGGATTCTGAAACGCAAGCGGCGGTTGGGGGTGAGAGAGATGCATCAGATCCCTGGAACCTTGCGGCGCTTCGCGAGGGGGTGCGCTCATGAGCGGCGTTAAGGGCCGCGTTGGCAGCTACGAAATTGAGTGGTTGTCGATTCCGCGGGGCTTAAACGGGATGGCTCATCTCAAAATAGCTCATGCGGGTGACACGCAACAAATCTCTGTTTCCTGGCGGCGAGATGAGCAAGGCCTGTGGCTTGAACTTCCCTGGGGGGTCGTCGGTTTTGATCTGAGTGCCGAGCAGAATGATGAGGGCGTGAAGAGTTTCTCGGTTTCTCAGCGCGGGAGCTCTTATTGCGCCGAGGGTTTGATTTTTACGCGAGGCACGCAAGCTGACGTAAGGGGCGCTCAAAAGGGCAACAAGAAAGGGGTTCGCGTTCGCGCGCAAATGCCGGGTAAAATGATTCGGGTGTCGGTGAAAGACGGCGAGAGCGTTGAAAAGGGGCAGTCCGTGGCCGTCATGGAAGCCATGAAAATGGAGAACGAAATTCGCGCTCCTGCCACTGGAAAAGTTTCAAAGCTTGCGGTCAAAGAAGGCCAAGCGGTTGAGAGTGGGGCTGATCTTTTTTGGATTGAGCCCGCCTGAAAAAGTTTCAAGGAGCAAGTCATGGCTGAAGTTCCAAAAAAAGAATTTGTAACTCGATCCGGTATTCCCGTAAAATCTGTTTACCGCGAAACCGACGCGCCTGGGGTCAGTGCGCAAAGCCTGGGCGAGCCAGGACAAGCGCCGTTCACGCGCGGGGTCCAAAAAGACATGTATCGGGGGCGTCTTTGGACGATGCGGCAGTATGCGGGCTTTGCCACGGCCGAAGAGTCCAATAAACGTTATCACTACCTCTTGTCGCAGGGAACGATGGGACTGTCGGTTGCTTTTGATCTTCCGACACAGCTTGGTCTTGATCCGGATCATTCTCGTTCTAAGGGTGAAGTTGGAAAAGTCGGCGTGTCGGTTGCGACCATGGATGACATGCGTACGCTTTTTCGGGGAATCGATCTTGGAAAAGTTTCGACTTCCATGACGATCAACGCGACGGCGAGTGTTTTGCTGGCCTTCTATGTCGCCGTGGCCGAAGAAAACGGCGTGAAGGTGAGCGAGTTGCGGGGCACAGTTCAAAATGACGTACTCAAAGAATATGTCGCGCGCGGAAACTATATTTATCCGCCCGAAGGGGCGATTCGACTGACGACCGATATGTTTTCGTGGTGCACGCAAAATGTCCCGAAGTGGAACCCGATCAGTATCTCGGGCTATCATATTCGTGAGGCGGGTTCGACCGCGGTTCAGGAGCTGGCTTTTACTTTTGCCAACGCCATTGCTTATACTGATGCGACCGTGAAGCGCGGCCTGGGTGTGGATGAGTTTGCCGGGCAGCTGTCGTTCTTTTTTAACGTCCACAACGATTTTTTTGAAGAGGTCGCGAAATTTCGCGCGGCCCGCCGCCTTTGGACTCGGATCATGAAGGAGCGTTTTGGCGCAAAAGATCCAAGGAGCTGCATGTTGAGGTTTCATACGCAGACGGCGGGATCCACCTTGACGGCGCAACAACCGCAAAACAATGTCGTGCGGGTTACGCTGCAAGCGTTGGCCGCAGTGTTGGGCGGCACCCAGTCGCTTCACACGAATTCAATGGATGAGGCGTTAGCCTTGCCTACCGAAGAAACGGCCCGGCTGGCCCTTCGCACGCAGCAGTTGATTGCATCAGAATCCAATGTCACGCAAACCGTAGATCCCTTGGGGGGCAGTTGGTTTGTGGAGAATTTAACGACCGAACTTGAGTCTCGCGCCTGGGCGATGATTGGAGAGATTGATCGTCGCGGTGGGATGGTGAAGTGCATTGAGTCGGGTTATGTGCAAAATGAAATCTCAGCATCCGCCTACGCCGATCAAAGGCGCATTGATCAAGGCGAAGTTAAAGTCGTTGGTGTGAATTGTTTTCAAGATGAAGCGGAAACACAGACCGTTAAGATGAAACTTCTCAAAATCGCGCCTGAGGTTGAAAAGGCGGCGGTCAAGCAGACGCGGGCCTATCGCGCGAAACGCGCGGATGCGACGTGCAAGTCGGCTTTGCGGGCGCTTGAAGACGGCGCGCGCGCCGACCAAAATCTGCAAGTACTGATCTTGGCCTCGGTGAAGGCGGGCGCGACTTTGGGCGAAATTTCAGATGTGCTTCGCGGGGCGTTTGGGGAGTATCGGGAGTACGCTGGCTTTTAAGAGCCAGCGGGTCTTAGAAGTCTAAGAAGCTTTGTCTTCAATGAAGGGGTTTGCTTCTCCAGTTCCCTCTAGCCAAAGGGAGTCTGCGCAAAAATCAATTTCGCCAGGCCATTCAATGGCTCTGCCGTTTTGAGTTACTTTCACCTGCTTGAAAAATTGTAATTGGCCAGCCGTCTAAAATATTTTCATAAAAATAAAAAAAGTGTTGACATGTTTTTGTGTGAATTTTCTGTTTTCAAATGTTCAATCGCAACCACGTTGCAAATATGGTTTCAAGCTAACTGCATGACCGCTGTGACCTTCGGAGAGGTGACCGCTAGTGGGAAACCTTTGGATCTATTTTGCGTGGCACTGTGGTCATTGTAGCGCGAAAAAAGCAGTAGAAAATTGTCGTGTTATTCTCATTTCAGAGAGAGAAGAAATGGTAGCACGAAAAAGACTAAAAATCG
>JBBCAV010000286.1:0-26190 GCA_051382305.1 Bdellovibrionota bacterium FG-2 | reverse complement strand
ACCTGATGGTCGTCTTTTGGTTTTTGCCGTCGACTTTGCGAGACTCCGCCAGGGAGAAGTAACGGTGCCGCACGCCGTTCTTTGTGACGGAGCAGTCTTTGAGGTGTATTTTTCGTTCGCAGTCTTTTATTAGGCCGTAAGATAAAACATTTGTTTTAAAAAACAAGCCAAAAAATAAGATACAAATAGCACACTTATTGCGGAAGTTAGGCCGTCTTCTAAAAACACAAAAAAATGAACTTTCCGAAAAACCCAAAGCCATTCAATAGTTATTGTGAATTTTCTAAATTACGCTGCTATGCAGCTGGGAAACCCAAGTAGGGACTGCCCTACAGAACATGTAGGACAGCGGGCGCGGAGCCAGAGCCCCCGAAAGTGCAGGTTGATTGTGGCAAGGACACTTTTGGGACACTTTTCTCTCAAATTGACCTCAGCCGCCTGTGGACGGGGCAAAAGGCTTATGCTAAGCCTTGGTTATTCAACTCATTTCATTCTACGGAGAGGTGGGAGAGCGGTTGAATCCGCACGCCTCGAAATCATAATTTGCAGTTTCAATAGCTGCGAAATAGTAGTGTAAAATCAAACAATAACAAATAGATCGGCACGACTCGCACCCTTGGTTGTTCATGGTGATTTAGAGTTGTTTTGAGTTGGTAGCTTCCCTAAAACTTCCCATGCTTTGAACAGTTCCGCTTTAATTGGTCTCCAAGAAAAGCACGAAAAACACCACTAAATCCACATTAACACACAGAGCCATAAAACCCTCTGTAACGCTCTAGGATGCCCGTGGTTGAATTAGTCCTGAAGTGAACATGCCGGACTCTGTAACGCCTTGTGTTAGTCGATCCTGAGGCACTTTAGGACGCCTATTGGCGATTGATTATTCGCTTTAGCCCCTAATCTATAAACCCCCAAATTTCTGCTGACAGCTATAGCCTGATAACCCTCGAACAAAGGAAGCTATACCCCCACCCCACTGGTCGTTAAGGCTAAGATAGCGCTCCCATAGAGGGTAGCCCCCACCTTTACTTCCGCTCACATTATGAAGCCATAAAGCCTAAACCAATCCCTCTTTGAAAACCTCGTGAAACCGAAGCTACTTCTTCTTCTTTGATTTCTCGTAACCTTCAAAGGCTTCGTTGATAAGATGCACAATAATGTCGGCACGGCTAATGTTATGGCTTTCGGCCAATTCCTTCAGCCTCTTAACGCTTTCTTTCGGCAGTCGGAAGCTTACAGGGACGTCTCGCTTACTCTTTTCAGGCATACTTGGAAGCACCATACGCAAAGCTTACAATAACTCAAGGATACAAGCAACTTACAATACATGTTGCATTACCATGTAAAGCGCAGTACAATGTAATGCATGAACGAACTAAAGAAGATTGGAATCTATTTGCGCGTTTCGACAGCAGAGCAATCCACGGAATTGCAAGAGTCCGAAATTAAAGCCTATTTGAAATCAAGGGGATGGGCTGATTTTAAGCTTTATGAGGACAAGGCCACGGGCACGAATAACAATCGCCCACAACTCAAAGCTCTGCTTCAGGACGCTCGCCAGCGCAAGGTTGATATTATCGTAGTGTGGAAGCTCGATAGATTTGCTCGCAGCCTAAAAGACCTCATCACAATGCTTCAGGAACTCACGGAGCTTGGCGTTGCATTCGTTAGCCTCAAAGACCAAATGGACCTCACAACTTCAGCAGGGCGGCTAATGCTGCATCTAATAGGTGCCTTTGCTGAGTTCGAGGCAAGCCTCATAAAAGAGCGCGTTCGGGCAGGGATTCAAAATGCGAAAGCCAAAGGAACAAAGTTGGGTAGGCCCACTCAAATCAACTTAACCAAGGCCTTAGAGTTGAGAGCGCAAGGCCTATCGTTAGGAAAGATTGCGAAGCAAATGGGCATCAGTAAATCATGCGTCCATAAATCCCTCACTCAAATATCGTCCTCAAATGCATCCACAAAGCCTGAAACCAATGAGAACGTAAAAGCGTCTACTAATCTGTAATTTATAGGACGACAGCGGGAGTCAGTATAGGCCCCGATTGTCAATTACACCAAGCACTTCGTCAATTGGAGTTGATTTATGAGACCTGAAATTGACAAATCATCAAAGAAACTCAACACATTGCCGACCCGCTTGGTGATGAATCTCAAAGCGCAACTCAAGCAACACCTAGAGCATCGTGGAATGTCTGCCGCCGAACTCGCTCGTAAGTCAGGTGTATCGAGACAAGTTATCTCCCTCTGGCTTACTGGGGTTGTTCCCAAAAACATCGGGCATCTAAAAAAAGTCGCTGACGCTTTGGGCACGACAATCGACAACCTCATGTTTGGCAACGAACAGCGAAACAATGAACGCAAAGTTACTGATTTGGATGCGCTACTTGGAGATAGCTGGATTTCCGGCGTCTTTGAAGTGCGGCTACGCAGGATAAGAAAACTGGGAAATGGAGAAAATGAAAAATGACGCTTACAAAACCTTCATGGCTCTTGGTGCTTGGTACAATAGCTCTTTCAGGTTGCGGTGGCGCAGAAACTCCCACGGTCAGCGCGATAACAACAACGTCAAACAACACGGTAAGCACATTAGCCAGCCTACCAACTTGCGACAGTTCAATTTTAGGTGCCATCTACTTCATCAAAGATAGTAGTGACGTTCAAGTTTGTTCATCTACTGGCTGGCTTTCAATTAAGGGAAAAGACGGAGCAAGTGGGAGCAATGGCTCAAACGGTTCAAATGGAACCAACGGTTCAAATGGAACCAACGGTTCGAATGGGACCAATGGTTCGGATGGAATGACGATTGCGAGCCATTTTTCATGCAGTAGAAATGGCGGCGGAGGACTCTATTATTACTATCAAGGCGTCACCTATTCAACTGGAGATGTGTGGGTCGAATGCGACATTAGTACTACAGCATACCAAACAACCGGCACGCAGATTTATACGGCATCTCAGGCCGGAGCATCAAGCTTTGGCTGCACCCTTGTTTTCGACATAAGCGGTGCTGCGACATCAGGCTTTTGGGTTTTCACAAACACGGGAGGGACCAGAAAAGCCGTCTATAATGACCCCGGGGATGGCCTTAACCAAACAACTGTCACCTTTGCCTCAAGCGATTGTACAACGAATTAAGGAGTCCAAAATGCGATTACTTGCAATCCTCTGTGCGATTCTTTTCCAAATTTCCTGTGGCTCCGCCACTGACCCCGCTCCGGCAGCTAGCCCCACGCCAAGCCCAACGCCGACAACAGAGGCTACCCCTTCACCCACACCAACCCCAGGACCGATAGATGGACGATTTACTGTTAGCTTGGTATCCTGTCCAACTGGAACCCTTACTACGGATGGAACTACACTGTACAACCTCTATGCAACGGGAGCTGCCACAATAACCCGAGTCTTTAGCAATACCACCGGCAGCATTATCGTTACATTCGTCGGTGCAACCGCCTCCGATTACTGCCGGATCACTTTACCGGCGACCTATACCTATAGCGGAAGCGTCGTAACAATTGTTTCTACTCCAGGGACACTCATTCAATATGGAATGGGGGCCAATGGAAACTGTACCTCTTTTTCTGCTAATACCAGCTCAACAACGGACGTTACCTATCTACTCAGTGGGACCACTCTTCTACTGGACTTCCCCCACGACGCCAATTGCACCGCCGGAGTCTTAAGGGGAGTTTACTCGAAGCAATAACTGCTGGAGGAATCATGAAAAGAATCACCAAGGCCCAAGTAAGGGCCTCACAGCACGCTTGGGAGACTATAGTCAGAAAGACATGGGAACTTAAAAAAGGCACCGCCGCACATATTGAGTTAAGCAAGAAAGAGCTTAAGGCCCTTCTCCGTTGGGCTAGGCTCGACCTTGAAATCAAAAAGCTATCGTGAGTCTAGGATTCCCTTCAGAACTTCACCCATTGAGCATTTCAAATCCAATCCAAGGGGAGCGTTCGCTTTTGCCTCCAATCGGCTGAGTACCAAATTTGGCAGTCCGTAACACCCCCATCTCCTTTTAAAAATTAAGCAAAACGTCACATCAGCATTAACAAGTCAATATAAGGAAAGATCGTCACACGATACCTCTACTGAGTCGTTTGAGTGAACTGCCTATAGGTGTGACACTTAATCAAAGAAGAGAACGATCCAACCCATTAAAACCAATCAACTTTTAAGATAGCAGGAACACTGCCTTCTTAGGGATGATATTGATCGAAAGGAAAACCGATGAACCCCATTACAATTCTCAAAGCCGAAGTTAAGGCTGAATTTCAGGACAGCAAATCATCAAGCCTCACTCCGAGTAAGCCCAAGGCATTGAGCGACAAGCCAAACTTCGACCTGAACTCACGCGCTCTTATCCATCACAAGGGGCATCCGACTCCCCAAGAATATAACTTCCTTGCTGCATTACTTTCGAGACTAGGACAAACAGAGCTATTTGGCTCGGTCTCACACCAAGAGATCCTTGTAATCCCATTAAGCAGAGCTAAGGGCGATCCAGTCATTTTGAAACAGCTCGTACCGCTTTACGAGGCTCACCCCAGCATCAAATACTCTTTAAGAGTCCCTGATTTCTTTCTCGAAAAGTTCGGAGTCGTTATAGAGCTAGATGGCAGCTCGCATGACAACTGCGACATAAGAGTAAAACGCGATAACACGCGAGACGCTGAATATCTTGCCTTGGGATTGAAATGCTTTAGGATTGAAAATTCAACTATTGATGACTGCAAAAGGGGAAATACTCAAGCTTTTCATCGCATCGTCAGTGAGATCATTACCTACCTTGAAAGTGTCGTCGCTGACACCAACTTTAACAAAGAATATCAGTTACGCAGAAAAGTCCTCTCAAGAGCAAGAAAGGCCATTAAAAAAGCTCACCCCAGCCTAAATATTGGGCATTTTGATAAAAAGAACAAGAAGTCAGTATCCTCTCCAAGCCCAGGTCATAAAGTAGCGCCGATCCAATATAATGGATCGAGGCACTCATTTCGCGGAATTGCATCCACAAAGAAAAGCATCCCCTCAGCCTGATTTATTAAATACGGATTAGATATTTTATAATTTTAACGTCGCGCATCCCGACGGAGCATGATAAAATATTAGGTAGATCAATAAATCTAAAACAAATTGAAATGGAGGTGAGATTTAAAAGCAGGATTCGACTGTAGATGCAATATAGAGAACGACTCGACCTCTTCTTTATACCACTTCTACAAGATCGAATCAATACATAAAGATTGTTTATTTCAGATCAGCAATTCTTCTTTAAGGGTGTGTGCCTGATTTTTACGCTTTCACTCAATGAAGATGCTGAACATCTTTAAATTAACATAGCAGTGTCTAGCTCTATTACTCTCATACTGATTTTCAGCGCATTAGAGGTAGGCATCGCTTGATCGAAAACTTGTAAAGGACTTAAGCTTGAGTAGTAAAATATATTTAGAAACCGATTTACTGTTAGACATTGAAAATGGCGCACTGGCAACCCAGGCAATGGGACCGGTCAATCCTAATGAAACCAACCAAGAGGCAAAATTTGCTTTCGGTGACAAACCTCTTACCCCAACTGAACTAGCAGAATTCTACACTAAGAGTGTCAATACTGTTTACTATTGGGTATCCAACCCTAACTTTCCCAGAATCAAAGTAGGTAAGGCACTTCGTTTTGACCTAGCCAAAGTTCAAGATTACTTTGCCGAGCAAACTGAACTAAATAATCGAGGGGCTTGCCAATTTCCCGCATTCGCTATAACACCCAAGCGTAGTAAGCGCTCTTTGAAAACCAGTGTGAATGCGAGTCGTGTCGATTCTCCAAAAGGAAGGGAATAGACATGGCAATTATAAAACGACGAACAAAGCATGGCTGGAGCTATCAGGTGAAGGTCGAAGGCTCAGATGGCAAGTGTATTTCTGAAACGTTCAATACTAAACGAGAAGCAGAACGTAGGAATGAGGAGTTAAAACGCCAAAAATATGGAGGCAGTTTTGTTTCCAACGTTATACGACAACTCACCTTAGACGAGTACTTTGCAATTTGGGACCGCGATACCAAGGGGACCAAATCCGCACCAGCCTGGAGAGAGTCACAAATCCAAATGTATCAGGATTATGTTCAGCCCATTATTGGAAACGTACGTCTTCACGTGATAACTCCTGCTTTTGTTTTACAGGTGCTTCAAGGTGCAAAACTGGCAGGCTTGGCGAGTCAATCAGTTCGTCATGTTTACAACCTTCTGCATAAGGTTTTTCGTGACGCGGTTGAAACTCACCAATTCCTAGAGCGCAGCCCAGTAAGACGAAACGACAAACCCAACATTGAGGAAAAAGAAGCCGATTTCCTTGAACTCGCGGACATCAAAAGACTCCTTGCCCATGTTGAAGGCAAACCTTACGAAGTTGCGATTTGGTTAGGCGTGTATGTTGGCCTTCGCGTGGGAGAAGTCCAAGCATTGATTTGGGATAATATAGATTTTACGAACGGAATCCTTCATGTTCGTAGAACCTATGTCAGAAGAGAGCAATGCTTCAAAGAATATCCGAAGGGTAAGCGTTGGCACGATATTGCGATCCCTTTGGAACTTCTAGCAATACTGAACCGTGAAAAAGCCAAGGCAAAAAGCGAATATGTTGCAACAGGTCCAGATGCTCCACAAGTTTCGTACGAGAGCTACTTGCGAATTCTGAAGCGCTATTGCAACGAGTTGGGCTTGAAGGATTTAGGAACTCATAATCTTCGTCATTCCACGGCGGGGCTTTGGATGGCATTTGGGGCAAGCAAATCAGATATAGGGATGCTCTTCGCCCACTCTAGCCAAAAGGTCACAGAGCGATATATTCACTTCCAAACAGCGAAACATTTGGGCAAGATCGCAAACGGAATTCAGTTATTTCCAAAGCAGGAAATTGTTGACAAGAATGGTTCTGACCAAATTCTTCCCAAATCTAGTTTGGAAGAAGTGGACGCAGTTAAAGAGGCATGTTAAGCACATGACTTCGCAACTGATTTTGTAGTACGGAGAGGTGGGAGAGCGGTTGAATCCGCACGCCTCGAAAGCGTGTGAACCCGAAAGGGTTCCGAGGGTTCAAATCCCTCCCTCTCCGCCATGATGCGTTATCTCTTTGAATTAACAACAGAATTTTAATCGGCATCACCCCTGCAGCCACTAGCAGCCAGTGATTTTGAAATTCCATCGCAAGAGATCTTCTTTTCCCAACTTGCCCACTCACTGTTGTTCAAGTTTTCAATCGCTTCGTCGTCATCATGCGCGTAGGTCGCCAAAGTTTTATTGTCCTTGAGACCCGCATGTCTTTTTGCCGCAAGAGCATTACCTCCACTTTGTTTCCACACATAAGTCACGCCCCCATGTCTCATGATATGAGTTCCGCGAAACGGCAGAGCCGCTCTCTCAAAGCTCATGTTGTAGGCGTGCTCAATGTGTCGGTATTCAAGAGGCCTGCCCTCAAATGAAAAGACCAAACCCTTCTTACCAGGTGAGTACAGTTTCATTAGGGCTTCAAAAGCCTCGGGAAACAGCCTCAAAACCTTTACTCCACCCTCAAGGTGTTTCGAGTTTTTGAATCCCCACTGCAGCTGTGTTTCGTAACCCGCCGCCCTTGGCCAGTCGAATGAACGTTGAACCGTGATTTTGGAACCACGAGGATTCTCAAAATCAAATTCAATATCCTCCCAATGTAGGGCGGCAGCTTCAGAAATTCGCAGTGCTTCGAAATACTGGAGCGTCGCAAGTAAGGGCATAATCGCTGCATACTTGCCCACTCCAAGATTTTCTTGAAAGAGCCTAAACTCGGCCTCCTTTAAGTTCTTAGGCTTCGGGGCACGCTTCACGTTCCGAACGCATGCGACAGCTTCGAAGTGACGCCTTTTTACCGGCATCGCAAAACCAGAATGCCGATACTCCAAGGTGCGATCTTCATAGTAGCTCAGGATGGTCTTCACCAGAGTCATCTCGTGCGTGAATGATTGGCGGTTTTTGATTTGCATCCGCCAACCCACAGGATTCGTCAGTTCATCGATCCACTTATCGATGACCACTTCGTCGAGTTCATCCATGTGACACATCAGCAAACTTCCGAAATGATGCTTAAGCAATTTTTCGTACTGCCGGACGGTACCAGGAGCGAGTTTCGAAAACGAACGCCGCTTCCAGTCCTCAATAATATCTGAGAACTTCTTAGTGGAGTTGGTCTTGCGTTCGACACTTAGCGGATTCACGCCGATATCGATACCATCCCGCCAAGCCTTCGCCCCGTCAATGGTTTCGAAGTAGCCGGTCTCCCGACTCTTGCCTTTCCCTCGACGCGACATAAAGGGTTTGCCATCGCTAACAGCTTCGTAGACAGCCTTCTCTGGATTCCATTTCCAGAGCCGACTGATTCTTGGAGCTGAAGGAATCGCGTTGAAGATGCGACCCTTATCTTGATAGGTCTTTGGATTGAATTTAGTAGCCATGTGCTTTCTCCTTTGTTTGGAGCCAGCGCACGACTTCCGAAATCCGATATCTCACCGACCTTCCAATCTTATAATGAGGAAGCCCCTGTGTGAGGAGCTTGCCCACGTAAGATGCAGAAATACTTAGTTCACTTGTCAGTTGCTTCTTATCAACCAGGTTTTCAAAGATCCAATCAGGAGGAACGGTATAAGTTTTCCCCCTGAACGCAACGGGCACGATATTGGTTTTGCTGCAAGATGGCAAGGCTGGAGTGGACGGGAGCAGGGGCGTTATTGCCCCCTTTGGCGCTGACTTAGTTTGTAAATAGGTAAGCCTTCGTCTCACCTATCAATCTACAAATCATGGGGGCGCCACTAAACTCGTTTTGAAAATATTTCTTACGCGGCCTTGAGGGTTTGAAGCCAAAGCTCAACTTCAGGAAGGTAAAATCTGATCACGCCGCCGTACCTTTCCCCCTCAGCGCGGCCGTAGACCTGGTAGGGGATGTCGGTTTCTTCCATCATTTTGTTGATATAGCCCACGGAAAGGCCAAGGCAGATTGCCAACTGCTTTTTATTGACCCATAATTGCTGATTATCCATCCAGGATAGTAATGGCGCGGATAGTGAACCTAAACCGGCGTTTAAAAATATTCATATGTTTCCCGACTCATTGCTCGTTTTTTCAACGAACAAATTATCGAGCACCCCCAGTTCGGAAGAAACGAACTGAGTCTTGGCCGCACTACTTCTAAGCTGTTGAATAATAAAAACAATCTTCCGAAGTTGATCTACGGGTAGCCTCTCGAGAGCCTCTACACCATCATTAATGATCTGCTTTCGTTCCTCTTCTTCGTCCGCCAAACCGACTATTAGCCGTATATCAGATGACTTTATCAGTGGGTAAGGCAATTGCGACACCAAATTCTGGACGTCGATGTGATAATGTTTGCCTGCCTTTAATCGTAAATCTGATCCAATAATCCAATCCTTACCGTCTACGATGTCTGAAAAAGCCCGGCGGGCGGCCTTGTCCTCCATGATGGCCATAAAGATTGCTCGAACCACTGTCGTATCGTGATGCATGGTCGAGGTGCCCTGCTCTTTACATATAGGAGCGACCGGGTTCAGCTCCAAATCCCGGAGAAGCGAGCGAAAGTTTTTGTCTGCCTCCTTCAGCAGGACAGAAATTGAAAGCATGATGATTCTTTCTAAAATGAAGGCAAAACCATTTGTTTTAATGCTGTGAACTAGCTTTTTTCCATCCCGAAGTTTTCTTATTACTGCAGTCTGTACTTCAGGAAAGAAAGGAGGCAGCTCCACCTCTTGATACCTCTTATTTACCAAGTTTCGGTGGCGCTCAATTAAGTCTATCAGCTCAATGAGCGGAATACTCAGCCCCTTGGCTATTCCAATATAGACCTGGTCTTTTCGCGGATCGGGCACCGAATGCCCGTTCAAAAGATTGGTGAAAAATTGTGGGCTCTTTCCAATTAGCCCTGACAGCTCCTTGTACGTAAGCCCTCGATCATCGCACTTTATTTTTAGGTATTCCCTCAGGGGTATCATGGTTAGCGCCCTTCTTGCTTCTTTTTGAATACGTATATCCAGCGTGGCGCATATATTCAAACGCTTTTGTTGCAAACCTTTACTTTTTTGGTATATCTCCCGCAGGGAACTTGGGCGATCAGAAATCGAAAATCTCAAGAGAGCAGTCAAACAATGATGCCCCCTTTGCCAGAGCCCAAAAATGGTCCAGGCAGCAAAGGGTTTGGCATAGTTCATAGGGGGGGTTGTGATTACTTATTCTGGAACATTTTGGGTCTACGCGTGGCAACTGGGTAAAGATGAAGAAAAGAATGAAGCGTTTCTTGAGTATGATGGTACTGCCACAACTACTGGCGGTGGTGATTGGTCGTTCGAAGCCGCTATGATTCGTAATGCTGTTGGGCATGATCGCGCTAATAGCTTCCAGCCTGATTGGAGGATGGCTCAAGAAATTTATCTCGATTCTACATGCTGGATCAAAGTACCGAAAGATAAATTTACTGCAGAATGCCGCAGCACGGAGGAGAAACTTGCGGAATATATCTCTAAGATAAAAAGTGCATGGAAAATGCCTGCCGACGCCACCTATGATGACTTATATTTCAGGATATCTGACTTAGACTTAGTTTCTGTCATGTTTGAGTTGAAGGATTTATTTGAAACCTACTTTCCAAGAAACCCCCAACATCTTAGTGATAAGAACGGCGATGACCCAAAACAAGTTTTTGACCCGTCCAGAGGGTATTCAGACGAGCGGAAATTGAGCGTGCTGCGGCAATATGAGGGTGACAATCCAGGCGATGCCTGGATTGTTGCAACAACTGACGGTAATCCACGGATTAGATTTGGAGCGTTTGAGAGGCTGAAAAACGCTGAAGGGTTGATTGCAACTGTCAAACAGGTTGATGCTGCGCTTTCAAATGAGTTGTTTAGCCGACTATTGTATTACTGGGAACAGAATAGAGACGAGCTTAATAGTCGAAAGGTGCAACAATTTTTAGCTCACACGGCACTACACCACGCGTCCGAGAGTATCCGTCAAAGAGTCGCCCGATTTATTTCGCCGGGCTTTCCCGATATTTTTTTAGAAGTCCTCAAGAAAAGCGAAGATGTTTACATTGTCGCCATTTTGGAGAGTCGAGTGACGACGGTCCAAAATTCTCTCAAGATAATCATGGATTTCCCAGAGCCTCTACTGGAGCAGAAAGAGGGCCTTCCAATCTTGAAGGCAAAATTTTGATGGAGCGACAAGGTGCAAATCAGAGAAAATACTCCCGTTGGGAAAAGTGGCGTTTTTATGACTTCTATTGAGTTTCTTGGGATTCACGGGGTTTTGGATCGACTATCAATACCAAGTTTTCCGGTTAGCGCGAGCTTATTTCAGGACAATTCGAAGCCAGCTCTGAATCCTTGCACCACGAAGTTGGACTTGAATTTGATCAATATTTCAGACGCAAGAAAGAAAGTCCAGTGCGCACAAAAGACAATGCGTATTTCTAAAATTGAGCCCTTTGTAGTTGATTGGCTTGCATTCGAATTTACCCGCAACGTGATGGCTGATGAGCTTGTTGGCCGTACAAAAGGAAGTAGATGCAACCTGCTCCCCTTGGTCGAGAGACAAACGCGTGACCTCGTAAGAGTTTTTAATGTACACGAAATGGTTAGTCGGCTCGACAGCTTGGTTCACCTCTCCTGCGGTCAGAAAAGTGAAATAAGAAAGCTGACATCGAACAATCTTCGCACACAGGGCATGCAAGCCCCAGGAATTATTTTCAAGTTACAACGGCCCTTCAAAATACCCGAAGACAATCGACCACACCTTGATGTTATGTATGTTATGGGCGTCGGCAAGGAGCAGCCCTGGGTTACGTTTTTTAGGATGACTGCGTTCATAATCTTGCGATCCCAGGAGCACTTAAGCGATCTTCAGAGATGGGGAATCATAGGGACACTCCTGGGAGTTGGCGATGCGATTCATCCAGGCAAGTCTCTGAATGAGAGCATGCGAAGCCGCACTGACTGGGGCTTTTACTTTTGGGTTCTTTCTGAAGAAATCAAAGTTCTTTGCAAACTCCTTTCGACTACGAGTGATAAGAATGCCAACATGCAGCAACTTTTTGACACCCTGCTAAGTATTCGTGAATTATTGGACGCAGAAGAAGGCAAGAAACCGTTCCCGTGTCGCCCGGCACTTCGTCACGATGACATTTATAATCTCAACATTGTCCCCGATGATTGGAATTCGCGAGTAGTAGGGTGGCTGTGGCAGGGTAATTAGCTTTTTGCCCAGGTGATCTATTTTGTGGGAGACCATTCTATCCAATGTCTGCACGAGAAATCGCACGACACAGGACGTGCGCAATACGTTAAGTATGCGTATTTATTGAGTAGAGATTTTGCCGTACGGCGTGGGTCATTTAGTTCAAACAACAGAAATTAACCTTTTATTACGCAAAGTTAGACAAACTACGCTATAACGGCCACTAATATAACTTATATTAGTGATGTATCAGTAACAAAGCGATATTACTGTATAAATTTAATCTGCACGAAAACTTGCACGAATTAGATAGGAGGGGGAAGAAATATATTCTTCCCCCGTCCTCCCACACCACCGGACGTGCCGACCGGCATCCGGCGGTTCCGAAAATTAAGATCCCAATCGAGTGAGCCCCAGGTCATCAAAGTACGAATTTGGGAAGGCGATTGCTGCTGTCCCCTAGCCACCAGCTCCCGGTATGCAGTCTTCCTTCCTCCAGATTCCATCTCACGATGGACACCTTGAGATTTGGCTAGCGGTTCCCGGAATTGAGATCCGCAGGGGACTATCCGCATTTTTACGGAGCACCCCTTAGCGCATCGCCCATGCTGGGCGCACAAAAAAAAGGGGTCAGCATTTTTTTGCTGACCCCTTTCAAAAAGTGCAGTTCGGCCCGTTATGCTGCTTCTATTTCCCGATTCTCGGCCGACGATAGGGCAATGGAATACTCACTTGATTCCTTGATAGATTGGATCTTCTCTTTTAGGCGCCTGTGCGCCCACTTTCCTTGAGTAGCTTGCCTGTTGGTGACACTCATATAGGAGTGCTTATTGATTTTCTCAGAATGGCCCAAAAAGTAGGCGGCGTCTCCTGAATTCATACCTAGAAAATTCTGAAGCCACAAATTAGCCACTCTTCGAAAGTCATAGAGTTTGTATTTTGTCGCAAGCTCTATCCCGGCGGCCGCAGCCACAGCATTCAAGGCTTTGGTGAATGCTTTCGGCATTTCATCATCAGGCCGCAGCCACCTCTTTCGATGCTTCGACCAGTAAGGGAATAAAAAACGATATTCCACATAGCTCAATTCGCCGTTCGAGAGCCTTGTCCTTCCGCAAATAATATCATTTTTGTGTTTTGCTAACTGTGTCTTGATGAAAGCTATGGCGCGGTCGTCCAAGGGAATGTCCCTGTAACTGCTCTGTCGCTTTGGTTTAAAGCCCATGCCGTGCTTGGTTGGACAATTGGGCAAATCACGAATCCTTATGCAATTGAAATCTACTTTGGACTGAAACTGCCTCCCCTCACTTATATAGAAGAGGTTTTCTTCGCCTAGGTGGTAAAGTTCTCCGGGGCGAAGTCCCATCTTTGCTTCAAAAGCCACAATCTCCTTAATGTTGGGTCCTGTCTCGGCCGAACTGAAACAAAAATTCTCGATGGCTTCAAGAATGTCCATAGGAATAACGACATCGCGCACATTGAAAAATCGATCCACCTCCCCCTTTTTGTACACATTCAAATCGATGCGAGCGGAATCGCACAAGAGGGGAATCCGCGCCTCTTTGACCGCAAGAAGGACACTCTTAAAAATATTTTTTAACATGTGAATGGTATTGGCACTGAGAGGATGTCCCGTAAACCTATTCTTAAAGTCCTCGGCGTCCCTTTGGAAGGCGTCTAGGTCATCATCTGTCAATTCTGTAATCCGGTCCCGTCCTCTTGATTTGAAGTAATCCGAAAAGCGCACAAAATAAGAGGTTTGGGCTTCGATTACACTCTTTGCCTTCTTTCTTCTCCCTTGATTTAGCGCTCCGAAGTAAAGTTCCTTTATATACTCCCAGTCATAAACATCCCTTGCAGTGCCTGCCATTTTGGATATCGCATTTTTAGGAAAACAACCGTTCCTGAGTAGGCACTTAAATTCGTCCAAATATTGTTTTTGAAGCTTGGGACTATCAGCAAGAGCAGCGTCGCTTTTGTAAAAATAATTTTGAACCCCATTTGGTAAAACATAGTACACGCGCACCTGATTCTTTCTTCCAACGTGAATTTTGCTCTTCTCGATGACACCCGGATCCTTGTAAACAACGCTAGTATTCTGAAACTCGGCCCTATCAACATGTACGATTCTCATATATTCTCCTATTTTTAGGCCTCCTTTAATTAAGAGGCTTGATGTTCGTCAGTTATATGGCCGCCATATAAATCGTTCATTTGAACTAGGTCAGACTACCCAAAATCAAAGCATCAGGCTTTCAGCCCGCCTGCAAAGTGCAACTTTTTCCAGTCATCACACAAAACCCCTTTTCAATTTTTTCTCCAAAAATTCATCGAGATCACGTTTTCTAAATACAAGCACGCCTCCAAGGTTCGCGTGTGATAGTTCCCTCTGGCGCTTGCAGTAGTATTTAACCGAGTCTGGGGAGATCCTGAGATATTCCGCAGCCTCATTCAGAGAAAACGTTTCTTTCGCGGCATTCGCCAACATTTGTGCAATAACGCGAGCCAAGTCATCAGAGTCGGCTCCACTGCTTTCATTTTTCATAGGTCCTCCATTTTTGCTTTTTTAGCTGCACACATTTTTGTTGACGATAAAGCTCATTCTCCAGAGATAAAATTAAATGAATCGCATTCGGCCAAAAACTCATGAACCGCAGTTCGCCATCCATCGTGCCGATAACCAGAAGGCCATTTCTGTAGGAAAGCGCCGACGGCATCAATCCGGGAATCGAAAAAGTGGTCGCGCCGTAGCTGCGTTGTGGATTAATTCGGACAACCCGGACTTCATCCGGGCTAGCCCAAAAGAGATGATCATCGCCATCAAGAAAGAAGGGCGTTTTAAATATGTCACCTTGCTTAGGCGTAAAGCCAGTCAACGCGGGATTATATGGCGCCCCGCCTTTGCGCCGAAGCGTCATGGTGCAAGTTGGCTTGCCCTCATAAGGAATCAGCGATGGTGTACATCTGAATGATGTGGGCCTCCTTTGCTTTTTAGCAAGATCGACCTCATCTTTTTTCGCTCGTCTCGGCTTGCCTGGGCAATAGGTTCCTAACAGAAACGATTTATGCCCCGCTACCGCGATTGTAAAATTACTCGTGCAGTAGATGTAGTCAATCGGGCTACTTCCAATCTTCACAGAGGTGGTGATTGGATTTATTTTAAAGCTGATGGCTTCGTGTGTTTTAAAACGCATATTAACTTTTAGGCTTTCCACCACTTATTATGGATGTAACATTTCGAGTTACTTTGCGAGCATTCAGGCCATTTTTTGTACCTAGAAGTCGTACCTCATTCTCAAGCGATAAAATCAAATGAATCGAATTGGGCCAAAAACTGAAAAACCGCAATTCACCTTCATTCGTGCCAATTACAAGTAGCCCGTTTCTGTAAGCGCTCGCTGAGTGAGAGACTCCATCAATTTCAATGAAGCTAATCTTCTTTTGTTGATTGGTTCTCATTGCGAAAAACCTAATTTTTCCAATCGCGGAGTCAAATTCAGAAATGGAGTTGAACGTGCGCGGCCTCGATTTTTCAAGAGCCTTAAGCAAATTAGATTTAGCCATAGGTCGCGGTGTCCCTGGGAAAAAGGCTCCCAGAATGTAAGTAATTTGCCCGGACACGGCGATGGTGTGGTCGCCAGTGCAGTGGACGAAGTCAATCGGACTATTTCCAAGCTTAATCGAAGTGGTGATTGGGCTTCTCTGGAAATTGATGGCATCATGGGCTTGTGGAATATTTTTCATTTATATCTCCGAGTAGAAAGAATCATCGGACGCCACCAAATCTGCCTTCACAAGCACCTTGTTGCTCCGATACGCGTAGTAGAGGTGGTGTCGATCCTTCCGGTTATCCAAATAAATAGACAAGCTGCCCGCCTCGCGATTGGGCTTAGTCAAGGTGGGGTTGTCCCCAAGGGCGATAGCCTGTGTGTAGCGGTGACGCTCTTCCTTATTCTTATTGGTGGTCCAGCGCCTGACGGCGGCGCACACTACCGGTGGCGTCAATCCGTGCCGTTTTCTCAAGTCATTGAGAACAGATTCGACAATTTCTGAGCGTTGAATCCCTGCGTATCCTGGAAGTTTTCCTTCGTACGACTGCATCTCCGTAGCAGCGAGTTTTGCACGTTGACTAGCTCTTAGGCCGTGAGCTTCTAAATAAGTGAAGAAGTCATCCAGATATCCAGTTTCAAACAACATATAGGCTTCAGCGTGGTTTCGATGAGAGTAAACCGTGACTTTATGGGTGAGCTTTCCATGTCCGCAGCACCGGCCGAGCAGTCCCTGTGCTACGGTTGCAACAGTGGGTTTAGGCGAATGTTCGTAGACGAGCTTCAAATGCTGCGTCGGGATGGTATTCCCCATCCTCGCCTTTTGCTGCACAATCACAACAACAAACACGCCCCGTTTTTGTGAAAAATATGCTTCTGGATTCGAAATTTGATTAGCCTGATTCCAATGGCGGACATGTACTCTATTTTGATGTAGTCGCTTGAGTTTAGCGTCAAGGATCGGCGCATCTTTGCCGTTAACACGTATAATGGCATACCCGCCGATACCACCTTTAATCAGGTGGTTCAGTTGTTGAAACGCCTCGTTTGATTGATCGACACGACGCTCTTCTGCATGGCCGACGAGCATTGGTGTCGAGTTCTTGATGTGACCGTGTTCAAACATGTAGGTGATGGATTTGTAGATCGGCATGTCAGACAATTGCATCCGTACTACGGCTTTTCCAGCTCGCTTAATAATCGTAAAGCCGGTTGCTGAAACTCCGATTAGGAAAATTTTTCTTCCGGGGCAGAGGTTATTGGTCCTTAGCCAAGAGTGAATCGTTTGCTCGCTTCCGTCGCCAAAGTGATCTTCATCAAAAAAAACAACGACAGGGGTATTCTTAAAGGAACTGAGCGGTTTCTTTCCCACTAAACTGCGGCGCCTTTGTCGAAGCCCGAGGCAATACAAGTCTTTCGATTCGAGGTGTTCGAGACGTGGAAAGTTCTGATCAACAAAATCGAGGTGGTTGTGGGCGCAAACATAGAGCCCGAGAGAGTCGGGAAATTCACGTTGAAGTAACTCATAGGCGCATTCGATCAGTTCAGTCTTCCCCGTTTGAGGAGAGGCTTGACAGGCTATCAAACTGTAGCCACCTTTGACAAAACTCAATACCTCATGTGCAGCTTTAATAACTTGTTTATGGTAATTCACTTTCTAATCTCCTCTAAAAACGAAAGTTTTGGACGCTGATTATAGCCAATTGCAGGATTGTTCGACCGGTAGGCGTAAATGAACTCAATTTCCTTTTCATTTAATTCTTTATGAGAAGCGGTCTCAGACTCCCAAAGAACCGCTTTTCTTATCGAAAAATCGTGCTGTTGTTCCCGCGAGAAGTCTCGCTCTACAAAACCGCTGTCCATGCTACCAAAGTAGGTCAAAGTATTGATTCTATCCTGACCTACGTATATTTTCCCATTGGGGAAAGTGATTTTGTAAACCACCATTAACCGGTCGGGCTTCTGCGGGACTTTGTGAACTTGTTTAAATTGACTCATATTACTACCTCCATTAAGAACGAAAGGATCTTGACCATCGCAAGCGTGTCGAGTTCGCAATAGCTGAGCAGCGCCTTCCGAATCGCGGCTCTCTTCTGCTTACTTGTTTTTGCAGAAATCATTTCGAGATATTGCAGGTAGGCTGTGGCACCATCTCGGATTGGTAAGCTGTCGTAGGATAGGTCCGGCACGAGCAGAGGGAGAATATTCTTGATGCTGGTACTTCCTTTGAATGCCGAATCGACGTACCAACCGCGATCAAAGGGAACCTCGAGATCGACTATGCGATTGGCGATGGATTCCAGTGCTGACGTTGCCCTACCACCAAGCGCGATCATTTCTTGAATGCGTCCGCGTTCGTAACTTGCGTGATACGCAATGATGGATCCGGTGCTACCAATGGTCTTTGCTAGAAAGCAAGCCAGAGCCGGGCGAGGGTCGGATGATTGATCGTGCAGGAACTCAAAGTGTTCAAGTTTGGAACCGGCTTTTCGCTGTAAGTGAATCGACGCTTGAAACGGGACTTGCGAATAGGGCTTTGTTCCAACGTGGCGGGGAATGGCTTCGACAGAGCTTTCAAAATCCAAAAACCAATATGGATACTTCACCGTCTTAAGAAACGCCCTGAGCTTTTCCTCATTGATGATGGGCGCCCCCTGCGCTTCGGCTTTGGCTTGGATCTGCTGAAAAGGCGTTAGCTTGATGTGCGCGGGAATTTCAGAAAGCTTTCGGATACCATGCTGATGAAGCTCGTACTTAATTTCACCCGCTCGACGTAAGTTCAAAACTGAATCCCGCGCAGTATCACCCAGACATTGCGCCGCAAATGGACAAGGGTAAGGTGCGTAACAGTGAGGTCCAATGTGGCGCCGAGGGAGTCCGCGTGCAGCCGCGATCTTAGCGATATCGGCGAGATCCTTTGGAATAGTCGCTAGCCGGGTATCGGCTTGTGCCGTCATGTCGATTCGGGTGATAAAGTTCTTAAAATTGCTCTTCGCTGGTTTTAGGACAAACCCTGGATTGATGTGAGCCAATGTTGCCCGCTCAACGGCGATGCCGCTATTTCGGAGCACGCCAACCTGAAAGGCCACGTCGTCAACGTGATCGTCTTTTATCTTCGTGCTAGATTTGATTTCAATCAACTCGCCCCCGTTGGCGGTGAGATATCCATCTACTCTAACAAAGGCATCCTCCGCAGCAAAACTGCCCTCGACGACCCCAAGGCCACGACCTAGGGCGGAGCGCGTGAGCTTGAGTGCCTGTCTTGCAGGATATGGGGGGATTTCAATTGCCCCATCCCGAATGAGCTGATCCTGAAGAATTCGCGCCACCCGATCTCCTTGCTTTGACAAATAGCGGGCCATTGTGTCATCGCCTGGAGTTTTAAGATCAGGGCGCTTTTGGGTGAGCGCAAACAGCCTTGGACAGCGGCAAAAAAGCTTGTGTAGGCTTTTAGTAATGAACTTTGACAATTAGCATCTCCTCTATTTGCCGTATTCTACGACAACTCTATTTGCCGTAGAATACGACAACTCTATTTACCAATCATAGCGCACCGCAATGACATTGTCTAGCATAATTGCATGACAATAGTGCAAGTCATCTATTGCGACTCAATATTTGTTTGCAATCAACTACTTGCAGAGGTACGATTCAAAAACGTGCAGGTTTCTACTGCTTGAGAAGCTAGGGAGAAGTGAGATGCGCAAAAATGGAAGAAAACCGTCCGATTACCCACAGTTCTCGTTTCGTATCACAGCGGAACGGAAGGATCGACTCAACTTGCTTGTTACAGAGGTCACGGAACTCTACAATAAACAAGTAAAGGACGGTGAATATCTTTATCGAAAAAATGACATTATCGCCAGAGCTCTCGAACAGGGGCTTACACAGCTGAGAAATAAGCAAGTACACGCTTTCGACACAAAAAAATAAAAACCCACCACTTCACGCTCGCAAACGCGCACCCACAACTCGGCCAATTAAAACGCAATTCATTAATTCCCTTTGAGCAAATCTCTTATAAGTTTGATTGAGTTTTGATGAATTTCATACCCAATGGAAGCCAACACGTCCTGATGACTGAGAGTTCCCCGTGAAGAGCCGGGTAGCTCCGAGTAAGTAAACTCCCCCGATTTGTTTGAGGGGAAAATATATGTTTCAAGACTGAAATCTTGCGCGCCAGCACGCATTTTCAATTTTACCGCAGAAACAACAACATACACATGAGCCTCTCCATCCTCGCCTTCGAAAGGTGGAATCAATTCATAAACTGTTTGTTGGACCGCAATTAGAAATCTGTGGACCGATGATCCTACTTCATTTTTTTGCTCAAGATCTTTAATCGGGATAGCTGACCTCATACTTGCTCCTCGGACGCCATTACTTTTCATTTCAACTTCCTTTGGGGTTTGCGTCCACTATCATTTAAAGCAAGGCAGCAGTACCGATCATGGAAACACAAACCCTGCACCATTCACGCTGAATTGACTGGCATCAATGTCGATGGTTCCTGCTCCCTGCGATTTGACAAAGAAGATTAGCACTGTGGGTGAGGCGTTTGCAAAGGTGGCGTTCAGGGCGTTGAGATTAACTGCACCGATAGTAACGTACCCCCCACCTGTGTTGTCATATTTGAAAACAATTTGGGTTGCTGTCCTTTCGATCCTTAGTGCCATTGTATCCCCTAGACCGGTGTGGGAGCTTCCATTCGTGCAAAGTCCTGGGACACAGGTGACATAGCGTAACTCGTTTTGTCCAAGGAAAATCTGAGCAACGTTATCCGCATCAAAATTGACTCCAAAATTTATTCCACCCCCACTGGAAGGTGTTGCAATGTGCGCTTCCACATTAGCTGCAAATACAGCGTCAGTGATTTTAAACTTGGATTCTATGGATGACCACGCCCAACTAGAAAAAGTATTGTCATAGAATCTAAGAAATCCCCCTGACATACCTAGTGCCGCACTTTGGAGGTCTGAGGAATTGAATAGCACCCAACGGTCTGTGTTCAGCGGAATACTGGTGAGCGTGTCGTCCGGGGTGAGAGGTGTTGGGCTTGCGGAAGGACTTGGAGATGGACTTGGTGATATAGAAGAGCTGGGGCTTGGAGTAGGACTCGGGCTGGAACTTGTTTCAGGATTTACTGATGTTGCCTCAGGGCTTGAGCTTGGGTCGGGGGTCGCAGTAGGATCAGGACTTACGGCTGGTTCAGGATTAGAACTTGGTTCAATGGTTGGACTCGAATTAGTTATTGTAGATGTGCTGACGCCTCTGGACAGAAAATTACACGAACCAAGAAGCAGACAGCAGCAAATCCCACAGGTTTCGATTACAAAGGCCTTTTTCATAGAAAACTCCCTGCTTCTTACAGCCCGTACTTGCTAATGAGATAGCTTTGCACTGTAGCTTGATCAGCGGCGGAGAGAGCGGCTGAATACACAAGAATTTCAGCGATGTCACCAGTCAATCTTTGCGATGGATCGCCATCGTTGTAACACGCACCAATCCCATAAACAGCGGTACTCGTAACCGTTGAACTCATGCTGATGCTATTGCTAGTGGTTTTATTTGCGATGAGAGGACCTGAGACTCCTGTGTGATCCCTCACCGCAGTAAGAATTTGAGGTGTTCCATCAGTAAAAGTGGCAGACCCGTCATACCAAGGTGAGATTGCCTTCTCTGCTCCCACTACCCATGTGTTGGCGGTGGAACTTGCTCGCCCGACCCAAAACCCATTAATATAGTCTTTATCTAGCAGTCTTTCGTAGGCCGGGGCAGTGCCTGTATCTTTGAAAACTATAAATACAGTGAAGTCAGATAGGGCGTCTCCAGTTGCAGTTGCCATTTTTGCTGAACCATTAAAACGAAGGATCGGTTTTCCATTGATTATGGAGGTCTTGTAGATCGGCTCAAAGCTCGAAGGAGCAGTAGCATTATTTCCGGCTGAAGATAAATCTGTCCAGGTTGTGACTGTATCGCCATCATTCTTTGTCAAGGCGTCCGCCCTGAGCCACAAGCGAAGATTAGTTGTGATTGTAAGGCTTATTTGGATTCCAGAGAGGAAGCCTGTACCTCCAACGCCAACCACTTCGACCGGAGTGTGCGAGTCAGTTGTAGAGTTATTGCCGAGTGCTCCATAGTGATTGTATCCCCAGCAATATAGGTTTCCTGTGGAAGAAGCTGCACAAGTTTCGCTACCACCAGTCGTCACGCTAACTATGCTTGATAGGTATCCTGAATTCCCCACTCCTTTTACTTCAATAGGAGTATGTGATTCGGTAGTTGTGTTGTTGCCTAATTGTCCTACGTTATTGTAACCCCAGCAATAGACATTTCCTGAAGAAGCGAGAGCACAGGTATTTGAACCTCCAGCTGTCACACTTATGATGCCCGAGAGATAGCCAGAGCCGCCCACACCTAACACTTCGACGGGGGTGTTTGCCTGAGCGGTTGAGTTATTGCCGAGTTGACCGTAGCCATTATCACCCCAACAGTAGACATTCCCTGCGGAAGACAACGCACAGGTATGAGCGGAGCCAGTTGTTATGCTGACGATGTTTGAAAGGTAACCCGAAGCCCCCACCCCAACTACTTCAACGGGAGTAAGTATGCGAAGTGGGTCGGTTGAGTTATTTCCAAGCTGTCCGAAAGCACTTTCGCCCCAACAAAAAACATGTCCTGTGGAAGAGAGAGCACAGACGTAACTACTACCGCCTGCTGATACGCTGACGATGCCTGAGAGATTTCCTGAGCCACCCACTCCTTTTACTTCGACCGGTGTTAATACATCAGTTGGCGTTGGAGGTACGCTTCCGTCTGACGACGTACTATTTCCAAGCTGTCCGAAGCCGTTACCTCCCCAACAATAGACATTTCCTGCGGAAGAAACCGCACAGGCAGTGTCACCTCCGTTCGATAGGTTGATGATATTTGAGAGGTAACCTGAGCCTCCCACACCCTCTACTTCAACGGGCGTGCTTGATCCACCCAGTGTGTTATTTCCATTTCCGAGTTGACCTGAATTATTGTCACCCCAGCAATAGACATTTCCTGAGGAAGTCAATGCACAGGTGGTTGAGGAACCGGTAGCCACACTAATGATACTCCCAAGGAAGCCAACGTTCCCAACTCCCACCACCTCAACAGGCGTATGCGAATCAGAGGTGGAGTTATTACCTAGTTCACCATCAGGGTTATATCCCCAGCAGTAAACCGTATTCACGTTTGTCGCACAGGAGTTATTACCAACCGACACGAGTGTAGTATTCGAAGCTGAGAATGAAATATTACACGCCCCTGTAATGGTTCCCGTAGTATAGGTCAAACCACTCCAGCTCCCGGCGGGGCAAGTGCCTGCCACACTGGGCGAGGTTGCATAGCCATAACTCGGAGTCACAGTAAAGGCTTGGGTCGATCCATAATTCACTGTCTGCACGGTGCTTGGATTCAAAGTCACATTGGTTCCCGAAGATGTGACCGCATAGGTATTAATTGATGCTGAAAATGACACCGTACATGCTCCAGTAATGGCTCCTGTGGTGTAGGTTGTACTGCTCCAGCTTCCCGCAGGACAAGTGCCACCCACTGTATTTGAGGTCGTGTAATTCGCACTCGGCGTAACCGTGAACGCCTTAGTGGAGCCATAATTTACAGTCTGCACACCACTCGGACTCAAAGTTACGTTCGTCGTCGATGGCGTGACAGAATATGAATTGATGCTCGCAGAAAAAGAGACGCTACAAGCTCCAGTAATAGTCCCGGTCGTGTAGGTTGTACTGCTCCAACTCCCGGCAGCACAAGTTCCCCCCACGCTTGCGGATGTTGTGTAGCCAGTCGTCGGCGTAACCGTAAAAGCTTTGGTTGACCCATAGTTGACCGACTGCACTCCACTCGGGCTTAATGTTACGTTTGATGTGGACGGCGTTACGGAATAACTATTAATGTTTGCTGAAAAGGAAACGGTGCATGAACTTGTTATCGCAGCAGTTGTATAAATGGCCCCATTCCAACTACCGGCAGGGCAAGTGCCCCCTACTGACGAAGAAGTATTGTATCCAGTACTTGGAGAAACGGTAAAAGCTAGAGTTGATCCGTGATTTACACTCTGCACTCCGCTTGGATTCAGTGTTACATTCGTCGTCGATGGCGTGACAGAATAACTATTGAGTGTCGCAGAAAATGAAGTCGTACAAGAAGAGGTCACTGCACCCGTGGTGTAAGTGGTTCCGCTCCAACTACCAGCGGGACAAGTCCCACCTACCGATGAAAGTGTCGTATAACCATTGCTGGGAGTCACCACTATGGCTTGGGATGATCCATAAGTTACGGTCTGACTTGAATTTGGATTTAACGTCACATTTGTGCCTGCTGACGAGACCGAATAACTGCTGAGCGTTGCGGCAAGTGTAACTGTTGCATTGGATGAGGCTCCAACTGAATTTGTGGCAACTAGGGTGTATTGAGTAGCTGACAAAGCACTGGTTGGAGTTCCAGAAATCACACACGTCGTGGGAGCAAGGCTCAAATAGCCAGGAAGAGCTGTCGTTCCATCCTTAATTCCACATGCTGCAATTACTGCTCCATTGGCATTGAGAGTTGAAGGGGTTATGGTCATTGCACTGCCTGTTACTCCTGTGAGTCCTGTAGATGCAGCGTAACTGAGATTAGGAACAGCAGCATTCACGGTCAGAGCCACACTTGCAGCAGCGGAAGTCCCAGCGGAATTAGTTGCCACCAGTGAATAGGTGGTTGCTGCTAATGCTGATGTAGGCGTTCCTGAGATCACACAGGTTGAAGAATCGACGCTTAAATACGACGGCAATGCTGTCGTCCCGTTTTGAATTCCACATGCTGTAATCGCTGCCCCACCATTATCAAGAGCCGAAGGCGTGACCGACATGGCGACACCAAATGTTCCCGTCGTTCCTGTGGATGTTGAATAGCTCAATGTCGGCGAGCTTATTGTCGGGGCTGCGGGCGGGTCGGCTACTACAGGCGTTGTGATTGCAGTATCAGTTGTTGCAGGGGGAGTTGCAGCCGAGGTATCGGTTGGTGTTGGCGTTGATACTGGCTCAGAAGGAGCGGATGCGGCTTCCGTTGATGCTGGGGTGCTAGAGGGCGAAGTGATTGTGGCGTTCACCGTCACCGTTGATTCACATGCGGACAAAACCAGCAGCACAGGAGCTACGATGACACTTGTAAGCAAATTGTGCTTGAACATAAAGGCATCACTCCTTAGTATCTTTTCGATTCAGACGGGTTGCCTGGATTTTGAAAATTCCAGAGAATGCTGGCTCATGTTGTTCATTGAAAATTTCACTCAACCCAATGTTTCTCGGATCAAGCTTTGTGGCACTTCCTGCAAGTAGATTCTGAACTCCATGGATGGAGACCGCCGCACTTGCGATAAAAAGAACCAATAGCACGCCCAAGCTTGCCCTGAACCCTCCAGAACAGAACCAACAATAGCGCGCTCCAACAGCAAGGATTCGAGCCGATCGCACACAAAGTCGCATGAAACGTACCTCTATGATGAAATCTTAACAAAGTTGATCTTTTTAGTCAACTTTTATGTTTTCTTGCTATGTGGTTTAAACCGCATGTGGGTATTTCCACATGTAAATTCCCACATTTAGAGATGCCAACTTCTCGACTAAGCTGCAGGGAGGCATCATTTATGGGAAGACAAAGAAACGATAACTACCGCGACCGTGCTCTTTTGGAACTACTCAAGGGTTTAGCAGCAAACGTTAAAAAAATCAGAGAACGAAAAAAAATGAGCCAGCAGACGCTCGCATCTGCGGCAAAACTTAGCATTTCAACCGTCTGGGAACTGGAAAAAGGACGTTCGCCGGACGTAAGATTAAGCACCGTGACCGCCCTCGCGCGGGTCCTCGAAGTAGACGATCCCCTGAAACTCTTAAAAAGGACCAACTAATAGAACTCGAGGGAAAAAGCGTTCAACCGCATCATTCTTCTTATTCTCCTCACCCATAAAAACTGGCTGCAGCAGCCAGTGACAGTGTATGTCCATGGAAGTCGGTGGATCTCGGTGGAAGTCGAGCGCCAGCATGTTTTTGATATGATTGGATTTTGCCTTTAGTTCAGCGGACGTAGAGAGGGTCCAATCAAATCCCTCCCTCTCCGCCATAGATTCAATGACTTAGCTCACCGAATTGCCTCAAAATATCTGTTACTTAGATGCGGTGCGCAGTTTTGGTTGAATTACCTGGTAGCGTCACTATCCCGCACTCTGTCAGAATATCCCCCTTATGGCAGGGAAGATGTCGCACCTAGAATGTTAAGAACTGGGGGCGATAGGATGGCAACAAATGAAAAGGTATTCAGATGAGTTTAAGAGGACTGCGGTTCAGAAG
>JBBCAV010000285.1:0-12032 GCA_051382305.1 Bdellovibrionota bacterium FG-2 | reverse complement strand
GTGTCTGAGCCATCTGCAAAGAGCTCCTCTAAGGCTAGATCCCGTGACTCGTTTGGTAGATGGATGCGAGTATTAACACTGTCATAGAGGGGCGTAAGTTGCCGATATTTGCCATCGGCCTCAGGATCTTGCAGACTGATATTCTTGAGATGAAAATCACCATTGGCAATAAGGTAATTGAATACGAGTCTTTCGTAAAATCTCAGAACTACGGCAGGTTTACCTGTCGCACCCTGTATGACACTCGCGACTTCTGCATAACTTCCATTGTACTTGTAGTTTTCCTCCTCATCCCGAGTTCTTCCCATGATCTGCGCCATGTCTTCTTGATGAATCTTTTTTCCCCCTTCCCTGTCGAAACGCTTGATGACGTATGCCCATTCGCCATCTGAAAAAGCGATCAGGCCGCAAGGGGGAGTATCGATCCCGAGCAGCGCGCCAATCTTCATTGAAACATGTTCATTCGCACAGATTCCTGGGTATTTGCTGGGTGCGGGTTTCAGGATGTGGGTCCCACCGATATCCGTGGGAGTCATCCGCCCGCCCTCTATTCGAACAAAGAGTTTTTGTTGAACACCTGAAATTGACATCCGTTTAGAATACCGTGGGATGATTTCAACCTCTAATTTGCTCTTATCGAAATCAAGCGTTGGATCGACGTTCGGACTCCCAAACAACCGCTTCAAACATACGCCGTGATAGCCTGCGTGCCGCGACTGATCTTCGATGGAGTTCAGACATATTTTGCATATCACGGCTTCGATACCTCGAGCTCCATCACAGCGACTGCGCCTATGAGATCCTCTCCGTTCTTAAGGAGGAGCTGAAAAGAGTCTCGCTCGTCAATCTTTTGCGTTTCCGATTGAACCCCACGCAGGAATCCCTCCGCGACAAGCCCCTCAAAGAAGGAGAAGAGCTGTGAGGAATGAAAAGCAGCTTCACGAAGCGGAAAACTTCTGGCAATGGGACGGGCTTCAGGATTTAACCAATAATCCGCCGAATATTGAAAACGAAAACCTTCACGCCCCATTTTTGCAAGCTCTCCGACGGGCTTCCCTTGAAACAAAACTTCTGCCCGAACTATTTTATCCATAGACTTAGCCCCAGCGCTTTTAATACGCGCTCCACGGTGTCGAGACCCGCTGCTTTTTGGCCACGCTCAAGCGCAACCATCGTCCCCACACTTATGTCTGCAAGAGCAGCGAGCTCTTTTTGACTGAGATTCTGTCTTGTTCTGGCCGCCCGGATCACCTGGGGAAGCTGTTCTGCAGAAAAATATTCGGCTGCCGGCTGTTGAACAGCTAAAGCAGCAAGCTTGCCCAAGGCGTTTAATATATCGCGGTAGAGCCTTTTTGAATCTTCTATATTAGTTTTTTTCAGACCATTAGCATCCACAAGTGCAGTATAATGTATATTTACCTACAAAACAACACTATATTACTGAAACCCTACTTCCTCATCAAATAGTCAATCATTTCGTTGCAATCTCTTGCCACATCCGCAAAATCATCCTTGGGACGCAGGCGAATGCGAAGATCATGCTTCCCCGCGCGAATCTCCCTAAAAACACGTTTAAAATGATACATGGGCCCCGCGGTCCGATGCGAGAGCACTAGGCCAAAAAGCGATACTGCCACCAAGAAGACCGTCGAAAAGCCCCCCAGCAAAAAGACGATTTGGTGAAGCTCACGATAAAGCAACGCTTTGGCCTCATCCTCCATGGGACTCATATCAACAAGTATCTTGTAATTTTCACGAATAAAGACATAGAAAACCATAGAGTTGATAAAAATCAGAAACAAGCCCGTAAACGTCGTCCAAAAAATGTACTTTACTTGATAGCGAGGGTTAATCAGCAGGTTCCGCAGTTTTCGCTGGGAGCTTCCACGGGAATTTGAAGGATTTACCTCACCCATCTTTTCTTTCCCCTAAGAAACACTTCTTACAATCCGGAGAATCGACCTCACCGCGCAGAGTTTTCACCTGAGAGTTCAAAGCGGCAATCCGTTTTCCGGCAATGCTCACATTAGAGCGTGCTTTAATCCGCTCTGAATCATCATTCGGATCAAGCCCCGCCATGAACTCTTCGTTCACCTGTACAATGGAAACTAACCTCATAATCGATTTTTCCGCTTTCAAAACACTGCCGAAACTTTCCCGACAATGCTCACACGCGAGAAGTCCTCCAAAAAATCCCGAAGAAACTCCGGCGATCATGAGCACGACAATCCTAGGTGCCAATTTACTGTGCCGGTGACCGTAAATAAAATAACAAAGCAACCCCACCAATAACCATGCGCCAAACCGAATCCAATTCGTGATCCCCAACTCCGTCATGAGATAGCCACAGGACAAAAGTCCAAGAACTGGAATCAACGAGAGCTTTATTATACACGACAAAACCGCAATGACGAAAGCACAAACAATAAACACCAAAAGCGGCAACTTCGGTAAGAAGAGCGAATCCGAACTCAAAAAAGCCTGCGTCGCCTCCGGAGCAAATACAAACACACTCACGGCACTTAAGATGAGCATCAAAGGAACCAAGGTCTTGCCGTTATAATACGGAATTCTAAAGCGTCCTTTTTGGTTTACCTCTTTCCGATCCAATAAAAGCACGCCCCCACATACGAGCACGAAAGCAAACAACGTCCCAATACTCGTAAGATCGGTCACCTCTGTTAGATTCAAGAACAACGAGGGCACGGCAACCGCCACTCCGGTCAGGATCGTCGAAAACCATGGCGTCCTAAACTTGGGATGAAGCGCCGAAAAAATCGGAGGCAAAAGCCCATCACGACTCATCGCCATCCAAATCCGGGGCTGCCCCAACTGAAACACCAACAGCACGGTCGCCATCGCAACAACCGCACTGGCCGCAATCACGCCTGAGATCCAAGGGATATTCGCGCCTTCAGGACCAAACACAAAAGCCAGCGGGTCACCCACTCCGAGCTTGGTGTAATTCACCATCCCCGTGAGCACGAGCGCCACCGCAACGTACAAAACCGTACAAATAATGAGGGACGCAATCATGCCGGTGGGTAAATCTTTTTGCGGATTACGACACTCCTCAGCGGTAGTTGAGATCGCATCAAAACCGATGTAGGCAAAAAACACCCCCGAAACACCCTTGAGTACGCCCCCAACTCCGTGCGGGGCAAAGGGACTCCAATTGCCGGGATGAACATAAAAAGCTCCGGCCGCAATCACAAACAAAACAACAATTACTTTCAGGGCGACCATGAAATTCGCCGCACGCTTGGACTCCCGAATCCCCACATATACAAGCGCGGTGATGATCACCGTGATCAAGAGCGCCGGCAAGTTACAGATCACCCGCACTCCCCCAATAACGGGCGCGTTCATCCAGGCCGAAAAGCCTGCAAGCGTCGCACTCATCTCCGGGAGGGCTTGGAGTTCAACCATCGTTTTCCCCTGTGCCAAAACCTCTGCAACTTTTGCAGCGGCACGCGAGGCCGACAGATAATCCATTGTCAAAAACTTAGGAATGAAAATTCCATAGCCTGCAAGGAGGCCCGTAAAATATTCACTCCAAGAAATCGCAACCGCAATATTGCCGATGGCATATTCCATCAGCAAATCCCACCCAATAATCCACGCAATCAACTCCCCAAAAGTCGCATATGAGTAAGTATAGGCGGAGCCTGCGACCGGAATTCTAGACGCAAACTCGGCGTAACAAAGCGCCGAAAAGCCGCAAGCAATCGCCGTAAAAATAAAGAGAAACACCACGGCAGGACCGCCGGCCGCGGCCGCATTGCCGATGGTCGAAAAAATCCCCGCTCCGATAATAGCTGCAACCCCAAGAGCAGTGAGGTCCAGCGCCCCCAACTCTTTCGCAAGTTTGATACTTCCGGCATGGCCTTCATCGCCAAAGCCGGAGGCCGCATCAGCGGTGAGCGTCTGAATGGATTTTTTTCTAAATAGAGCAGCAATCATTTTAAAGCACTCTTTCTGAGGCGGCTATGGCGAACTCCATAAGCAAAGTACATTCCCATCCCCAACGCGAGCCATACGAGGAGTCGGATCCAGGTCGCAAGAGGCAAAAAGACCATTTCAAAGAGGGACGTCACAACCCCAAGAATCGGAACCCAAGGCATCCACGGCGTGCGAAAACTGCGGGGCAAATCAGGATCGGTTTTTCGCAGCACCAACACACCGAGACTCACAATCGCAAAAGCAAGCAGCGTTCCGATAGAAACCATTTCACCTAATATTCCGATGGGAAAAAGGCCGGCCAGAGCCATCGCCACAAAACAAATCATGACAGTCGGCACCCAAGGGGTCCTAAAACGGGGATGAATTTTTGCCAAAACTGAAGGCAGAAGTCCGTCTTGGGCCATGGAAAAAAAGATTCGTGCCTGTCCCATAAGCATCACCAAAACGACCGAACTTAGGCCGGCAATCGCGCCCATCTTTATCAAAGGTCGCAACCAAAAAAGACCAGGCCCCGCGGCATCCACCGCCACGGCAATGGGATCGGCCACCGCAAGGTGCGTGTAACTTACCATTCCGGTCATGACCACCGCGACAAGAATATAGAGCACGGAACAAATCGCCAAGGAACCTAAGATTCCAACCGGCATATCGCGCTGCGGATTTTTGGCTTCAAGGGCCGCAGTTGAAACTGCATCAAAACCAATATAGGCGAAAAACACAACCCCCGCTCCACGCGCGATACCACTCCAACCAAAATGACCAAATTCCCCAGTATTAGAAGGCAAGAAGGGGGTTAGGTTTTCCATTTTGATATAGGAAATTCCAAAGCCAATAAAAAGAAGAATCACGGCGACTTTCAGAACCACGATTATATTATTAAAATTAGCTGATTCTTTGATCCCAACGACTAACAAGGAGGACATCACCAAAATAATGAGCATTGCAGGCAAATTCATTAACGCGGTCGCATGAGGCAAGGCATCAACTAACACCCCTTTTTGCGCAAGCTCTGCCACGAGTCCCTGGGAGGCCTGAACCCAGCCCATATCGGGAAGCTTGATCAACTCCGTCCCAGTCGCAGCCGTTAAAGACGGAGGAATAAATATTCCCCAGTCCTTCAAGAAGCTGGTCACATATCCTGACCAACCCACCGCAACACTTGCCGCACCAAATAAATACTCCAGCACCAAATCCCAGCCAATGATCCAGGCGAGCAATTCGCCTAATGCAGAGTAGGCGTAGGTATACGCACTCCCTGCGATCGGGATCATGGCCGCAAATTCAGCATAGCAAAGCCCGGCTAACGCGGCAGCCCCGCCTGAGAGAACAAACGAAAGCACAATCGCAGGACCTGCATACTCTGCGGCAGCCTGACCTGTGAGCACAAAAATCCCCGCGCCAATGATGCCCCCAATCCCAAGGGTCGTGAGATTGAACGCATCCAAGACACGATGCAGTCCCCCCTCATGAGCGCCTAAAGTCCCCACGGGTTTGCGTAAGAAAAGTTGTTTCACAGAATCCCCCCTTTAGTAATTTCCAAAAAATCTAACAAAAGACCCGAGCATGTGCTAGCGTTTTAATCAATTATGGCGCCCACCAAGAAAAAAAAACCGAGCCAATCTGGATCCCCAAAAACTCACTACCCACATCACTACCCACATCACTACAAAGACCCCCTTCGTGAGTATCACCCCGCGACTTCGGTCATCTTGGCGGGCTACCGCTCACGCCTCTCTGAAGGCGCTGTAAAGGCCCCCGTTTTCCGAACCTCGACTTTTGAATTTGCAAGTGCTGCGGATGGGGCCAAGTTTTTTGAGCGGGCCTACCATTTACCCGGCAACGACGGCAAAGAGCCTGGCCTCGTGTACTCCCGAATCAACAATCCTAATATCGAAATCACGGAAGACAAGCTGGTCGCTGCTGAAATTGGAGCAACGGCCGCGGCGCTTTTCCCCTCAGGAATGAGTGCCATCACCACCACCATCCTGGCCCTCGTCCCCAAGGGCGGAAAAATTCTCTACTCCTCGCCCGTTTACGGCGGCTCGTATCTTTTCTTCAAGGAGTTTTGTCCCAAACGGTTTGGAATCACCGCTCATGGGGTCGACATGAGCGATCTCGCCAACGTCAAAGAAATCCTTCGCAAAGAAGGCCCTTATGACATGGTCTTTATTGAGACCCCCGCCAACCCCACTCTAACGATGACCGACATCGAAGCCGTGACGGGTTTTGCCCGCCAGTTTTCGGGGCCAAAGACTCTCATCGCAGTCGATAACACCTTCTTAGGGCCCGTGTTCCAAAGCCCGTTTCGTCTGGGCGCCGATATCGTGCTTTATTCGGCGACAAAGTTCCTAGGCGGCCATAGCGACATTATCGCGGGGGTTGTACTAACGCGGACTAAAGAACACATCGGCCCGATTCGAGATTACCGAACCATTTTAGGAGCCACCGTTGCCCCCGATACGGCCTGGCTACTCGCCCGCTCCATCGAAACGGTCTGGGTTCGCATGGCAAGACAGTCTGAAAAAGCGATGAAAGTCGCCACCGCTCTTTCGCGTCACCCGAAGGTGGCCAAGGTCATTTTCCCAGGGCTTCTTACCAAAACCGATGGCAGTGACTGGAAAACATACAATAAGCAATGCACCGGAACCGGTGCCGTAATGAGTTTCTATCTTAAGAAAAATGATCGTGCTTCGGCTTTCCGATTTTTGGATGCCGTCAGAATTTGTCACTTGGCGGTCTCACTCGGTGGAACCGAATCGCTGATTGAGCATCCACGAAGCATGACTCATTCGGATATGACACCTCTGGATTTGGATGAATGCGGAATCACCGAGAGCATGATCCGTCTGTCCGTGGGCCTTGAGAGCTCCGATGATTTGATCGCGGATCTCACGCACGCATTGAAGGCGATTTAATCCCAGGGGGGCAGGCCAAAAGAAACGGCAATTTTCCGGTATTTTTCACAAATCGGAGCCGAGCCCCAAAGCTTCAGTTTGTTGATTTCAACCCCCTCAGGGCAATGCTTAATCGCATGGCCGATGTCTTGAAAATCAATAGGCGTTCCCCGCCTTAGCTTAAGGAAAATGAAAAGCGTGAGACTGGGGCGAAAAATGTTTCCGGCTGATCCGTTACGAATCAATACGACTTCCTTTTTCCAATCAGGAACCTCGTTAAGAAAAGGCTCCACCGCAGTATTAACCCACTCGGGGCCAGAGCCCCTTTGAATGAGCCAGCGGTAAAGTTCGTTCCTACTCGCTTCATCTGACAAGGTATCATGACGAATACGAACAATATCGATGTCTTCAGTGGCGCGGCCACTCTCAAACTCGAATTTAACCAAAGATCCACCCGTCAAAAATTCTAGGGTCGTTTCAAGCTCTAACGAATTCATCTTTGGGTCTCCCACTTTTTCAGCTAAACTGTTTCTAGGTTATATGAGGGAACTTGTTTTTTCTATTCAGATTCTCCAAGAATATCTCCAGCAGAAGATGCGGGGCCTAAATCCGGCAATTGATCGGCCCCAAGTCGTCGCGCATGCAACCTTAAGCGCTTGGGAACATCACTGGAATCCGCTGTGTTCTCCCCTGGAAAAACGGCTTCTCGAGAACACGCTCGACATTAAATCAGCCGAGACGAGCCGCTGGTTGACTCAACGACGCATTGCCATTGCAAAGCTCGTGCGTGAGTCGTGGTGAAGACGTCAAAACATTGGCGCCTTTTGCCTCACTTCAACCCCGGCACGAATTGCGACATCTTCTCGTCACCAAAATGTCGAATCGCCTCCCATTGATTGTGCTGAGCACAGAGCAAGCGCAGTGATTGCAAATCCTCACTTACCCAACAGTTCCGCGCATTTACTCCCCACCCTGCAAACTGGTCAGTCATTCAACGCATTTTGGTCAGCGATATATCACTAACTGGCTACCGCCAACTTTACTTCTTCTTCTTCGCATCCGCCCCAAACGCAAACTCAATCCAAATATTGCTGTCAAATACTTCGAAGGGTAAAACGATGGGGGGCTTGCGCGAAGGATACAGAGATTCCACTTCTTTTCCCCGAATAATGGTGGGAATCGCCATCTCTAACCCATAGCCCTTTTCATTTAAGACTCGTTTTGCCTCGCCAAAGGTAATATTCACAATCTCAGTTGCCGCATCTTCGTGCTCGCGCGTAATCTCAGGGACCGGCTCCCCCATCATCGATTCGAGAATTTTGATGAACGCTTTCTTCGCAAAACAAATCGCGAACGTGCCCCCAAAAGAATTACTGTTCACGCCGATCATGCCCCCAATATCGAACTGATATCTTTTGTCCGGCGTTTTTTGATAAGGAGCAAGCGGCTTGGGCTCCGCTCCAAATTGTATGGTCATAGCCTTTTTGATTCCATCCACAAACGTCATCAGCACTTTGCCATCAAGTTTTGGCGGCTCCGCCCCCAAAACTCCGGGTGGAGGGGCTGGGGTCGCTGCGGGCGCTATCGTTTTATCGCCAGCGACTACATTCCCCACAAACTCGATCATGAAGGGACCCGCCGCAGTTTCAAAAATGATTCTTGCGGCATTGGCATTATTTGAAGGCCGTGAGGCGACTTCTTTTCCCATCACGACATTGGGCAAAGCCATTTGAATATTATGACCCAGCTGATTAAGAGTCATCTTAGCCTGACCAAAAACGATATTCGACAATTCGGCTGCACCGTCAGCGAGGTCCGGGGTGATCTCTTTATAATCCTCTCCGAGCATCTTACTCATGACGTGGAGAAAAACTTCTTTTGGAAAACCAATTGTCATGGCGCCACGATACTTAGCGCCCGTAATCCCGATCACGCCCGCAATCGCAATCGGAAGATCTTCGACTTCAGACGCTGGCGCGACTTTGTCAATTCGCGGAGAAATATTACAAAGATCCCGTAGAGCTTTGCTGGCGCCCTCAATAAAGGGCGTCAAAAAATTAAAATCGATTTGTGCTGCCATCCCTAAATCGTAGGGGAAGCTGAGAGAGCGGGCAACATGAAATTAACTTGAAAGCTTACTTTATTCGCTCTTCTCTTTTGACGCTTCTCAAATTCTGAGGAAGCACTTTCTTCCTCAAGCGAACATTCTTGGGAGTAACCTCAATCCATTCATCTTCATCAATCCACTCTAAGCTCTGCTCCAACGAGAGATCCCGAATACCCGAGAGTGTAACCAATAATTCTGCATGCGCTGCGCGAATATTCGTCAACTTTTTTCCGCGACAAGGATTGACGTTCATATCGTTTTCCTTGGCGGCCTCACCGATAATCATCCCTTCGTAGACGGCGACTCCGGGGTTTAAGAACAAAATCCCGCGATCCTCAAGGCCCAAAAGGCCGTACTCAATCGTATCTCCAGCTCGATCCGCAATAAGCGCACCGCCTGAGCGATGTAAAATCTCGCCCTTGTGGGGACCAAACCCCAAAAGTTGGGTACTGTACAGCCCCTCTCCTTTGGTGAGCGTCAAATACCTGGAGCGCATTCCCAATAGGCCACGACTTGGGATGTCAAACTCGAGCCTCACGCGATTCGAAATCGCCGTAGCATGACTTGCGTCAAATTTAACGAGTAACCCCTTACGACTCTGAAACACACGGGTCACATCTCCGGACGCTCTTTCAGGCAAATCCAAAACCGCGCGTTCCATGGGTTCCAAGGTTCGACCTTCACTGTCGGTCTGATAAAGCACGGTGGGTTTTCCCACCATAAACTCATAATTCTCGCGTCTCATCTGCTCAATCAAGATGGCAAACTGAAGCTCACCGCGACCTAAAATTCTAAACTGATCCGTGCCGCCCGTTTCTTCCAAGCGGAGCGCCACGTTTTGGCGCACTTCACGCACGAGGCGATCTCGAAGTTTTCGGGATTGAATCGCTTCGCCGTCTTGTCCCGCCAAAGGAGAGGTGTTGACTGAAAAAATCATTCCTAGAGTTGGTTTTTCCACCTTGATACGAGGACTCGGCTTCATCACATCGTTTTCAGTGAGGGTGTCCCCAATCTCGGTCCTTTCACTCCCTGCGACCATTCCGATATCGCCAGAAACAAGCTCCTCGACTTCGACCTGTTTAAGCCCTTCAAAGGTGTAAACGCGGCTCACATTGAACGACTCCGATAGGTCGGCGCCATTCGCATCCACGCCCCGCCTGACAATGCGCTGATTCCGTTTCAACACCCCTGAACTCACGCGTCCCACTGCCAAACGCCCGACATAATCAGAGTAGGCAAGATTTGAAATCAACATCCGAAACCCCTCGGTTTCAACCTTGGGGGGAGGAACAACATTCACCACCGTATCAAACAGCGAAGAGAGATTGCCTTTTTTCGAACCCTCCAAAAGCGCGGGCACTTCTTCAAAATTAGGGGTGCACCATCCCTGGCGTGCACAAGCATATATAATCGGAAAATCCGTTTGGACCTCAGAGGCACCCAAGTCACAGAAAAGATCAAAAGCTTGGTTTACGACCTCATCAACACGGGCGTCAGGCCGGTCCACCTTGTTAATAACAAGAATCACGCGTAACCCCTGAGCTAGCGCTTTTTGAAGCACAAAGCGGGTTTGAGGCAACGGCCCTTCAGCCGCATCAACGAGCAACAATGCGCCATCAACCATCCCCATAATGCGCTCTACTTCGCCCCCAAAGTCAGAGTGGCCAGGAGTATCCACGATATTGATCTTGGTGTCGCCAATGCGAACCGAGGTATTTTTGGAGAGAATGGTAATTCCACGCTCGCGCTCAAGGTCCATCGAATCCATCACGCGATCTTCAACATGCTGATGGCTTAAGAAAGAACCCCCTTGTTTTAAGAGAAAATCGACAAGAGTCGTCTTGCCATGGTCAACATGGGCAATAATACAAACATTTCTAAACTGCATATAATCTAGCGCCTATACCTTCCGATTTTGAGGAGACGCCCGATATTAGCGCTCGAATCGACCTTAGGAATAATGTTTCCTGCACAGGATGTCAATATCGTTTGACAACCAGGGCCGTGACCCGCGTTCATGGAGTCCCCATGAATCACGACTCCGATCGAAACCGCTCCCTGCTGATACGACCAGCCTTGCGAGCTGTCATGATCCAAAATAGCAACGATATCACCCAATCTCAGCGTATCGAGCCGAAACTGCTCATTCGCCCCTCGATCAGAGGTCTGAATATCGTAATCGCCCTTAAATGGCGAACTACTGCCAAGCCCCGAGCCCATCACTACCGCCGGAATCAGATGCGTGACCCTAACTTCGAGCTTCTTTCCCACCTGCCGCACGTTCATCTTCTTGAACAGGTCAGCCCTTCGCCTTACCCAAAACGAGGGTCGCTTCGTTACCGACACATGCAAACGTGTTATAGCCCTTGTTTCTAATGCTCCCTGCCTTGCCATCTAACCCCGGCTCCATTGTCGATGAAACCGCAGGCTCAAGGTGGTCTGCAACACCGTGGTTAGCCAAATCACCGATCTTGAAGTTTAGAGTAATTCCTCCCACACTCGGGACCATACGATTTTTACCATCATAGCAAATCTCCCATCCAACGCCGTAGACGGGCGCGATGTTTCCTTGAAGTCTGACTTTTGCTAGGCGGCGTTCGTTTGTCTTTAACATGGGTATGATGTTACGATGCCGCAAGGCCCCTTGTCGAGCCCAAAACCCGGAGGACTTTTATGGCTATCGGATATGCGAATTTAATAAACATCCTCGCGCGTTATCTTTCTCCGCGCACGATTTTGACTCTGCAGTTTGGCGCGATGCTTTTTGTGGCCGTGGCGCCAGTGTTTGATGGGACGTTTCCTCCAGTGCCTTTTGTCTATCCGCTTTGGCATCAAGCCGTGGGTGCCGTGATTTTAGCGCTTGGAACCTTGCTTTTAGCCCTCGCCGCTCTTAGCATGGGTCGAAACTTCACCGTGCATCCAAACCCTAAAGGATTTGAGCTCGTGGTAAAATGGCCGTTTACCTGGGTTCGAAACCCCATTTACCTAGGCGGACTTTTGATGGCAGCGGGCTGGAGTTTGCGCTGCAATTCCTGTTTGACCGGCATTTCCGCTCTCTTACTTTGGAT
>JBBCAV010000284.1:0-6862 GCA_051382305.1 Bdellovibrionota bacterium FG-2 | reverse complement strand
GTATACTTACATATAGGAGACCAAAATCTATGGGCCAACTCAATGTTTATGTGCCGGACGACCTAGAGGAAAAAATCAAAGAAGAGGCCAAACGCGAGGGAAGGAGTGTCTCGGCGTTTGTGCTCGAAGCGGTGAAAAACAGAATTGAGCCAGACAAGTGGAGTGCTGATTTTTTAACGATGATGGAGTCCAAACCCACGGACTTCCCCGAAGTTACGGATCTGCCGCTTCAAAAACGCAAGGTACTTGATGAGCTATGAAATACCTTCTGGATACGAATATTTGTATTGGAATAATTAACGGAAAAGAGCCGAGGCTCAGGCAAAAACTTATTTCCATAAACAAAGGCGACGTGGTGATTTGCTCAGTAGTGAAAGCCGAGCTGTTTTATGGTGTGAAAAAAAGTAAGCTCCGCACCGAGAATGAGCGCCGTTTGGAAGTTTTTTTCTCTCAACTGCCCAGCCTTCCGTTTGATGACGCCTCCGCTGATCAATACGGATCATTACGGGCGTTGCTCGAACCAGCAGGGCTTACGGTGGGTTCAAACGATCTGATGATTGCGGCAATTGCTCAGCAGCACCGGCTGACGGTCGTGACTCGCAATGAGCGTGAGTTTGGGATGATCCCGACGCTTAATACCGAAGTTTGGTAACGGATAGCGAATTAAAACGTTTTTTTTCTCTTCGGCAATCCTAGGGAGCCGGGGTTGGCCTCTTGGGGCATGTAGGTGTTTCAAAGCCCCTCTGGCGGCAAGGGGGACGGGCTTCGCGCTTCAGTGTTCTCGGTCGAGAGGATATGCGCCGCTAAATTCCGCGTTTTTCTGAGCGGGCGGAGCCCCGCGAACTTCTAATGTTTTAGTTATCGAATTCCCAAGTGGCGCCCCATAGTGTACGGACAGTTCCTATGAAAAATATGGGGATTTTGGTGGTCGTAGCTAGCCTCTTCCTGGCGCTTCCTTGTGGGCATCTTCAGAACTCCGGGTTTATGTGGTCGACCAGCCAGACGTTGAAGTGGAGAACCAATTCGATGATCTGCAATTGGCGATTGACTCCGTTTGTTCCAAGCTCACGCCTGAGCAGGTGGGCGTAGTGGAGATTAGGCGCACGAAGCCCCTGAATCTTGAAAATGGGCTGAGCTTGACCTGTCAGGTTCGAATCGAGCGAGCAGAAGGTGCAACCGCTGAGATCGGCTCCAGGCAACCCCTGGCCATCACGGCACCAAGTGGTCTTGCGCTCAGTGGACTCACGGTCTCCGCGCCTTCAATTTTGTTGGTCTCGGGGGGGCCGCTGGAGCTGGATTCAAACCTCATGGCCACTTCAGTCCTCGCTCGTCTCACGGGCCGAGGGGGCGCAAGTGTGCGAAATAACCAATTGTCGCAATTTGAGTTGAAGGTCGAAGAAACCGCTCCCGGTCAGTATTCCTTGGTCGGGAATCGTCCCGCGGGCTCGGCGAGCTTGATGGCCGGCTTCAGCAACGTAGAGACGTCACTGAAGTTCACGGGGGTCACTCCAGAGGCCGACGTTGCAGTGAGCGAAAACCGTGGGTTCGGATCCCTCGAGGTGGACACTCAGCTCCGAGGCGCAATGGACCTCGATCTCAATGCAAATACGAGTGCTCAGATGAAGGTCAAACTTTGCGGTAATGAGATCGCTACCGTCAAGACCAGCGCAAATAGTTCAGATCGAATGAAGTTCTGTTTTGGTCTTCCCCAGTTGAATTGGAGTGCGCTGGGAGCGCGGCACGCGCGTATGGCTGTTGAGTTTGTGCGGTGTGCGGGTTTTTCTGAACCCCAATCAAAAATTCTAGCTACTTTAGAGGACGTGATCACTCAAGGTGAATTGAGTTTCAATTCTCCTGCGGGACTTCCGGTCGACATCAAGTTGGGACTCAAGGATGTGAAGAGCGGAGATCTCTCGCTGCAAATTCGCCATGAGAGCGAAGTGCCCTGTCTGGATTTCAATGCTGAGCAATCGGTGATGACTGGCTCATTTCGCTACGAAGTGAATTGCTCTGCAAAAACTCTGGTCAAAGGGGTCGAGATCGGAGTCGATCTTGAGGCGGTGCTGGCCGGAAAAGTTCAGCAAATGGCTTTAGCGCAGGTGAAGGCCAATGGGGCCTTGCGCGTGAATGCTGCTGAGACCACCGGTGAAATCGGCTTTGACGGAACGGATCTCCGCGCCTCGGGTGATATATCCCTTCGTCGACTTATGGGTGTGCCAGCCAAAATTGGCATTCATGGTGCCGTCAACATTGCAACGGGTTCCGCGCAAGCGGGCCTCATTCTTGAGGCGGACAGCAGTGATCTGCTGGACCTTCCGCTGGATCGCACAGAACCCGACACGTTTCTGAGTTTGATGAGCCAAATGCTCGAACAGGGTTTGGTGAAGACCTTGGATGTTCGGCCGTTTACTGAAAGTACGATCCTGATTCAAAATGTCGAACTGAGAGGTGCAGCGGTCATGCTGAGTATTGGAGACTTTGATGGGTCCGTGAGAATCGAAAACTCGCGTCTGTTCTCAGCCTCCACTTCGATGATGCAACCCGGGGGGATTTGGATTCGAGACGTGAAGGGGAGTGTCGACCTGAGTGACGTAACGTCCTCAGCCACTTGTCCCATCAGCTGTCGCCCCCTCATGGTGAGTGGCGCGCGAAAGCTCACGGTACAGGGTGGCCGACTCGAAAATCTCAAGGGAAGTGTCCTGGATGGAGATGTCACTGAAATTGAACTGAATGGTGTGGACATGAAGAGGGCCTACACGGGAGGGGATAGTTTTCCAGCACTCATGATTGGAGGAGGACCCGAACGACGCCGTTTGAGTATTCAGGGCGGCACACTCGAGGGTGATCTCATCATTCTGGGGTATGTGGTGGTGCATATGAACGGTCTCCATTTTTCTGGAAGGTCGATCGTATCGGATGGCGGAAGCACTCCAGAGGGGCACCCGGGCGCGTTCACTCGAGATCCACTCCAGGGGAACTCAGGACTTTCGGAAGATCGTCTGAGCAGCGCAACGGATTGGGACGGAAACGGTTGTGTCGATCACCCGAGTGAACTCAATCGGATCGTCGACGGTGCATGCGTTCAAGATGGGTACTCACCCCCGAGTTGGTAAAAAATAGACGGTCGAACGAGGTGCGCCTACTCGCCACAGTTCACACAGAACGAATCTACAGTATAATGCCCAACGCCCGATAGAGCGGTGATCCGCACGCGGTCAACGAAAAATGAAGGCTCCGCGGATTCAAAGGTGCAGATCATTCGACTTTCGTTCGAGTCCTCAGGAGGTTGACATTCCGCCTCTGGGATAAAAGAGCCATTGATCCAGTATTCGACCAGGTGCCGACTTTCTGTGCTGAGCCCAATTCTGAAGTGGGTGATCCTTTCTCGGGATTCCAAAACGAGATCGGTCACGTGATTGAATTCTAGTGTCCTGAGTCCTTCATACGTTGATAATTGATTTAGGCATGTGCACGAAGCGTATCCTTTGCGTAGCGTCCAACTTTTTCGAGGATATCATCAGCTGATTTTGTCCATATGAATGGTTTCGGATTTTTATTATTCAGAGTGATGAATTTCACGATCGCTGACTGCAACTGAACGACGCTGGTGTGAGAGCCTCTTTTTATTTGGCGCTCGGTGAGAAGGGACGCCGATGCGCTCTCTTTGAGTTGAACGCAAACGTGAACACAAACGTGAACACAAACGCGCGCGCTTGGTCTATGCCCCGCTTCCAGCGGAACAAAGAAGCGTGAGCCAGGGTCCCAATCAACACCCCGATCAGGATCACGGGGAGTTTTTGCAGAATCCAGAAGAACGCAAAAACAATCGCGATCACCATTGCGACTACTGCGGCAAGAATTGCAACCCCCTCAAGACCATCATCGTTTTTTGTTTTACTCATGACACCTTCCCCCCTTTTATCGACTCTCCTTCACGGAGCTCTCTCAGAAACTGATCTAACGTCCGGAGATTCTGTCCCGGATATCCGGCAAGCACGCGCTCCAGCTCCCGGTACAACCCTGGTGCTGCAATCCACAACACCAGGTCCACTACCCTGTCTGTGCGGACGAGTTCTCTAGAGAACGCCTCGGCCTTATCTTTAACGCGTGTGCGCTTCTTCTGGGTCCGCTCATGCTCAACGGCGATCCGCCTGCCCGTGCCCGTCGTCGTCCAGATCGCATCCGGAACCGCAAAGCGCTCGCGTGGGAAAGGGGGACGGCAACGATTCGTGCGAAAACATGCAATAGCGGTGTGGCGCGTTAATTTCGCCCTTGGAGAGCAATGGAACGCAAAACCGGTTTAGGACGGGCGTGACATGCTTGTGAGAGCAAGCCCGCGCAGCCTTGCCTGCAGAGATGTCCTAGGGTTCTCGTTGCGCAAACCTTCGTTTTTGCACGAAGCAGCACTTCATGGGAAACACCTGGTTTTTATGTTGCATAAAGGTATTGCAAAAGTAACTAGTTATGCAATACCTTTATGCAACTATGCTTATTGGCTATGCACGCGTCTCATCACTCGAACAAGACACCGCCGCCCAGGTCACTGGACTTAAAACTGCGGGTTGTGAACTCATCTTTCGTGAGAAGGCCTCGGGAGGTCGATGGGATCGACCTGAACTCCACAAACTCCTCGGTCAGCTCCGCAAAGGGGATATCCTGGTTGTCTGGAAGCTTGATCGATTGTCCCGCTCACTCCGTGACTTGCTCACGATCATGGAGCAGATACAGGAGCATAAAGCAGGTTTTCGAAGCCTCACAGAAGCAATAGACACAACAACGCCTGCAGGTCGGATGATGATGCAAATGGTTGGATCGTTCGCCGAGTTTGAGCGTGAGATGCTCAAAGAACGAACTCTAGCCGGACTCAATGCCGCACGAAAAGAGGGGCGCATCGGTGGAAGACCGCCTAAGCTGAAACTTCAGCAGAAGCAAGAGATCGTGAAACTCGTAACACGGGGAAAGAAGACTGCAGCGGAGGCCGCACGATTGTTTGGCGTCCACCCAGCAACAGTGTCGCGGCTACTTCGACAAACCTAAATAGGGTTCCTTACACCGGCTTTCCGTTCCATTGCTCCCCAAGGGCCAAAAACCGGCTCCGTATTTGGCTTATAGGCCGCGATCTTCGGGAAGGTAGGGGTTAGGCTATGAGAGTTTTGTGCCTTTTGAACCCTTTTTAGACCCTCTCAAGCCGCAGGCAAAAGAGCTGCCTGGGGGTTAAAAATTTGATGCATCACACCGAAATGCCGTTTTCGCACGAATCGTTGCCGTACCTATTATCAACGCGAAATTACAAAAAAAATTAACAGCTAGACAAAAAACACATTGTCCTTCCGACAAGTCGGCCTTACGCTCAAATAAAGCGATGAAAAATTTTTCATCGCAAAAGTTTGAGTCCGGTATGGAGGTGGGAAAAATGAACACAAAGATTTTCGGCATTATGAATCACAAGGGTGGTGTCGGCAAGACGGCGACAACGATCAGCCTTGCGGACGCTCTGATCGCAAAAAATCCGACTAAACGGATTTTACTGATCGACGGTGATGAGCAATCCTCTTTGAAAACTGTTTTCGGCGTGAAACTGAAAGACGCCGAAGGCGGTCTCGCAAAAATCCTGATTGAGAACATCAAGCCCGAGCTGGCAACCGTATCGGTGCGCCCGCGAATTGATCTCATCCCATCAGGCGGTCGCTTCATTCGGAAGATCGAAGCTGTGAGCCAGAATCTTCCGCACGCGCCTCTGCTCATGAGGGAACGACTCGCCGAGCACGCAAAAAAGTATGATTACGTTTTAGTCGATCTTCCGCCCGCTCTCGGCCAGATCTCTTCTATGACAGCGGCCTTCGTGGATTACATTTTGATCCCTTGCGCTCCCGATATGCTCTCGCTTGTCGGCGCTCGAAACACGGTCGGATTCTTCGATACACTTGAACTTGAATGGGCCGGCAAAGGCTATCCAATCGCCGAGATCCTGGGCGCGATCCCGACGATGCAGGCCCCGAAACGGAATCTCGACACTGACGTAGCTCAACAGCTCGCCGAACTCGCGGATCGGACGACGAACGACGGAAAGAATTTCATGCGCGGGGGGATCGTTTTCAGCGGAATCCCCTCTGACATTAAAGTGAAAACAGCTCAGGTGAAGCGCAAGCTCCTCTCTGAAGGTTTCACCAAATCGAACGCCTATATCGCCTATCAGACGGTCGTTGCCGAAATTATCGAGGCCATCGAGAAACGCGAAGAAAAAACGGAAACCAAGTCATCCGTTCGCTCACAACCGAGAGAGCTTTCCTCATCGGCTCAGGCACTGTGAGGTTGAGCGATGAGAACAGAGGAAATGCCTAAAACCGGAGGTAAGGCAAAAAAGCCAAAACCTCGAAAGAGCCTCCTGGCTGATCTCGATCTCGATTCAGAGATGGTTGATTTCAGCGGTGGGGCTTTTGGCGAGAAGTTTAGACCGGACGCTTTTGAAACTAATCGCCAGCAAATCGCGAGCATACCGCCAGCAAATCGCGAGCAATCACAAGTGGCAGATCGGTCATTTCGAATCGAGACAGCTCAGAACGGGATACCTCAATCTGAGAATGCTCAAACTGATCCAACTTTAAGGGAGAACTCGACCGAGCGGCAACAGATCGCTGCGCTGATCGAAGCCTCTCTGGCTGGAAAGGATCTCGACGGCGATGGCCCTATAACGCTTTTAGACGCGAATGGTGCCGATTTGCCACTGGCTAACCCCAATGGCAGCCGGATAAGCCCGTTCACCTCGCCGCCGTCGGATTTTTTCTCTGAGCTGCAAACGCTCTTAGTTTTGCCGACTTCTTGAGATTCCAGGATTTTATAGGTTGCATCGAAACTCTTGGAT
>JBBCAV010000283.1:0-3160 GCA_051382305.1 Bdellovibrionota bacterium FG-2 | reverse complement strand
GCCAAGCGCTCCATCAAGCACCAAAGTTCGCGCACGTTTCCTGGCCACGAATAGATGCGAAGAATTCGTTCGGCCTCCGTGGTGAATCCGACAAACTGTTTTCCAAAACTACTAAACGCCCGCTGTCCAAAATGCATCGCCATGGGCATCACATCCTCGGTCCGCTCACGGAGCGCAGGAATCTTCAGCGTTACGGCCGTAAAATATTCTCGAATTTCGGGAACCAATTGAGGGAACACGTCTTTGGTCACCGAAGCCAACAGTCTGAAATTCCAATGATGACTTTTTAGACCTTCAAAAAAGCGCCGCTGATTTGCGGCGGTAAGCTTAGAAATTTCCCCAAAAAAAAGCGTCCCTCCTGCGGCAAGTGCACAAGCGCCACTCTTTTCAGAAAAGAGTTCCGTCTCCTGTTCCTCAGGCGTAACCGCCCCCAGCGCGACATTGATCCAAGGCCCTGTACTTCTTCTGGATCCCTCATGAATCATATGTGCAATCATTTCCTGACCCACACCCAGTTCTCCTACAATCAAAACAGGGGCCTCTTGATAATCGGGCCCTGTGGGCTCCGGCTTGAGCGCTTCTCTCCTAAACGCCATCAAAACCTCGTGTACTGGAGCCATCAAAACATCTTTAGAAACAAAACGAAGCTCCCGCTCTTCTCGTCCCTCAACACGAGCCAGTCGTTCAGCCAATTTGGTTACCATAGGACCCCCAGTTGTTAGCAAAGATTACCAGACCACAATGCTCTGTTATTAGTCCTATCGGACACAGGTCGTACAAACCTGAGAGGGTTAACAATTGAAATCATCTGTGCCACAATAGGAAGGATGCAGGATTCAAGTCTCTTTCGAGTGTTGTGGGTCTTCGGTCTGAGTACTTTGGGGATTTTGGCGCACTCAGTCGCGACTCATGCGGAAGACAGGTCCTCGCCTATCATAATCCGGGAAATAACCTCGATGAGCGATCCGTTTTTTTCTGAGTTCCCAGTAGATGCAAAACTGCCCGTTGGAACCCTGATTCTTCTAAAAAAGGATGAAAAAAAGATCGCGACCTATCAGGTCGTTCAACCGACTCGAGTGAAGCTCCACAAGTCCTATGTTTCAACGATTCCCCCTGGGCCTTGGGTTGCCACGATCCTCCCCGCTCATTCGTTCGATGCGACTCAAAGACAGCGAAGCCCAGATCGATCGTTTCGAGCCAGGGCTCATCTTGGCGCCGACTTCTTTATGTCACGCACAATTGTGAGCGGGTTTGGAAATGCCATAAAAGACTCCGATCCTTTTTGGCAAATCGGGGGACTATTCGAATACCAAGTCAATCCATGGTTTCGCGCAAACGCAGGAATTGGGGTCGGCTCCTCTGCCGATATCACACTGCCCACCTTCCGTTTGGGATGCACCTTCTTTGTTCCGGAGTGGGATCTCACCCCGACCGTAGGACTGGGGGTAGACTATAGTATTTCAGATTCATTTAAACAGTTCGGGATAGGGTTGCCCATCGGGATTGATTACCAGCACTCTTCAGGAGTTCATTTTTCTTTCAGCTTTTATCCCATTTATTGGGCTTATTCGAGTAGGGACCCTTCGGTATCGGATCAAAAGTTTTATGCGCTAACGAATATTCCTGCGTTCTTTCAAATTGGGTTTTTCCCAAGTATTCGAAAAGTTCCCAAGCCTGAAAAGAGCGACTTTTTCAAACATTTTTAGCGCGCCGGTAACGGGGACGAAAAAACAAGCGGTGCAACTATGGGAGACGCCGCGGGCGCAGGGGGCTCTGGTTTCCATTTTACCACAACCCCTTGCGCGAGGACCTGCCCCTCTTGGCCATCATCTGAACACTCGGCCGTCGGATAAAATTCTTGGCGGCCATCCACCAAATAAACGACCGACTTCACGTCCAGAACCGCATCGCCGCCTTTTTCGCGCGCACGCTTCACCAAATCCTCAGCGGCTTTATTAAAATAATTATTGCACAGATCTTTTTCCTCGCGCGTGGGATCTAAAGTTTGAAATTCGACCCGCGTCTTCACAAGCCCCAGCACTTCATAGGGACGTTTGACGTCTCCGATATGCGCGTTATTTGGAAATACATGCTTCGTGTGGCTTGGGGTAGGCAGCGTCGTGCAGGCGAAGCCCAGGGGAAAAGCCAAAATCCAAACTCCAACTTTCCCAACTCTAAGGCTCAATGTATTCGAACTCTTTGTTTTGATAGTTGCGAACAACCCACTTCTTGCCCACATGACTCTTCACATATTCTGGCAAAATCGGGATTTTTCCCCCGCCGCCGGGGCCATCGATCACATAATGAGGTACGGCCATGCCACTCGTCCAACCGCGCAAATGCTCGATGATATCGATTCCGGTTTGCACCGGCGTTCTAAAATGACTAATCCCTTGCGCCATATCACATTGAAAAATATAATAAGGCCGCACACGCATCATGAGTAGCTTGTGATTGAGCTCCTTGAAAATCTCGGGCTTATCGTTAACGCCTTTCAAGAGAACCGATTGATTATGAATCACGCAGCCCGCGTCCGCAAGCTTAGCGCACGCATCAAAGGATTCAAGGGTGCACTCTTTGGGATGGTTAAAATGCGTATGCACGTAGACCGGATGATATTTCTTGATCATTTGCGCCAAATTATCGGTGATCCGCTGGGGTAACGTCACGGGGTTTCGTGTGCCTAAGCGAAACACCTGTACGTGCTCCATCGCACGAATGCGCGAGCAAATGTATTCGAGTCGATCATCGGAGTTCGACAAAGGATCTCCGCCCGATACGACCACATCCCTAATCTCTTTGTGAGCTTCAATATAAGCCAAGCCTTCTTCAATTTGTTTGTTCGCCGCCGACGAAGAAGGATCCGCGACTTTTCGTTTACGCGTGCAGTGCCGACAATAAACCGGACAATTATGCGTCGTGTAGAACAAAACTCGATCGGGATAGCGGTGCGTAATTCCTTGCACCGGCATGTCACGCTCCTCACCGAGCGGATCTTCCAAATCAGAAGCCCCAATAACAAGCTCACCGGCTTTTGGCACACTCTGCAAACGCACTGGACAGTTGGGGTCGTTGGGGTCCATGAGCGACTCGAATACATTTGCTCGCGCATTCGTGCGATGGAGCACGTACAGGTGTTTCGCTTAGGCACACGAAACCC
>JBBCAV010000282.1:0-3491 GCA_051382305.1 Bdellovibrionota bacterium FG-2 | reverse complement strand
ATACCAAGTACGGTAATTTTCATAATCGGACCCTCCCAGGTTTCCTTGAATGATCGGTTTTAGAACATCGACCATTCTGGCTCACTGAAGCCGTTTTGTGAACCGGGGTGGGTCCATCCCATTATCCGTGCTCGAGTGCAATTTGTTGAAGTACTTTATTGCGCGCCAGGGCCGGACCGTAACACGCGATCAGCTTTTGGCGCACGTCTGGAAGCAGACTAGCGTGACGCCGCGAGCGGTGGATACTCATGTCGTATCCTTGCGTAAGAGGTTGAGCGGCGGCCAATTTCATATACGGACGATTTACGGCGCGGGCTACCTGTTTGAGTCAGCGAGAAGTGAGCGCGATTGATCATCACTTAATGTTCTCCTCATCGTTCCTTCAATATTCCTTCATCATTTCCTCCGATAGTTGTGTATAGGGCATTTTACACAAGATTAACCCACGAGGAGAATGGGCAAATGGCACAAAATAATGATTATATACTTATTGTAGAGGATGAGCCGAGTATCGCTGCGCTCATGGAGCGAACATTAAAGCCATTGCCCTGGCGTACGGTCACCGCCGCCAACGGACGAGAGGCATTGGAAATTCTGGAGGCCATTCGGCCTAATCTGATTATTTCCGACGTCGAAATGCCTGAGATTTCGGGCATTCAACTGCTTCGTACTATCCGTCAACGCGGCGATGATATTCCATTTTTGTTTGTCACCGGACACGCGGATCGGGAGGTCTGCCTTGCGGCATTACAACTCAGAGCGACGAACTTAGTTGAAAAACCGTTTCGCCCGATCGAGTTCTACGCCATCGTGGAGCGGTTGATTGCGGAGACAGTACATAACGAGGCGGCGCGCGCGCGCCAGACCCAGCTCGCGCTCATTGGCGAGATGTGTGGTATTATTGCCCACGAAATCAATAATCCCTTGACCATTATTTTGGGGAACGTGGAGAATCTAGAGTCTTCTCTTGAGAACTCAAACCCGGACATTCAGGCGCTGGCCAAAATAGGGCACAATATTAAGACGGTTGCTCAGCGGATTGGTAATATTACGCGGGGCGTTCGGCGCTTGACGGGCTACGCTCATCCTACGTCGATGGAGTGGGTTTCGCTCGCTTTAATAATTGAGAACTCAATAGCCCTGAGTCGGCTGCGAGCTGAAAAATCAGCAATCGAATGGATCATAGACGACATTCCCAGGAGCTTGGAGGTTTTGTGTCATGCCATTCAAATTGAACAAGTACTGTTGAATTTACTGAACAACGCGATCTACGCGGTCTCCGCTCAAGAGACGCGCTGGGTTCGCCTGGAAGTCGAACCCTTTGAACCGATGATTGTCATATCCGTAACGGATAGTGGGCCTGGATTATCCAGTGATTCTAAAAAGCAGATTTTTTCGAAATGTTATTCAACGAAGCCGACGGGTGATGGTTCCGGATTGGGCCTGAGTATTTGCAAAAAATTGATGGCCGAGAACTCTGGCAGAATTTGGCTGGCGACGGATGCTGCAGAGACGCGTTTTTGCATTCAACTCAATTCTAGGGTGACCGCCCCTGTCGAAATGGCGCAAAACACCAGGAGCATCGGATGAAGCACAGTAGAATACTGGTGATCGATGACGAGGAGCTCATCTGTGATTTAGCGGTATCCAAACTGACTTCGATGGGATGCGAAGTCATAACTGCAAAAGATGGCCTCAGTGGTTTAAAGAGTGTGGAGCGGTTTTCGCCGAATGTCGTGGTGACCGATGTCCAAATGCCGAATATGGGAGGCTTGGAGGTTCTTAGAAAAGTCAAAGTTTTGTCCCCAGATACGGATGTTATTCTAATGACGGGATATGGAGACACGCCCACGATCATCGAGGCGCTGCGGACCGGGGCCCATGATTTCCTCGGCAAACCCTTTGATTTTGAGGATCTGGCGGAATCGATTAAGCGCATCTTGGCTGCCCAAACGGTTAAGCGCCAACAGAAGGAGTTGCAGGTTCAGCTGTCGCAGTCCGAAAAACTTGCGTCAGTGGGGACCTTGGCCGCCGGAGTCGCTCATGAATTTAACAGTTCGGTCGCGGTGGTCATAGCCTATGTTGATGAAATGCTTTCACTTCTAAAAGGCCCGAGCGTTGAACCCCATTCGATTGCGGAAATGATTTCGCATCTTGAAATGGTCGCCAAGTCATCGGCCCGCATGCAGAAACTGATTAAAACCTTACTGGCCTCTGCGAGAAAGTCCTTCGTCGTGGATTTGCGCGAGGTGGACCTGGCCGCGGCCATTAAGAATTCAGTCCTGCCCTTGGAAGCCGTGTTCGCGAAGAAGGGCATTTCCGTTGTTTTTTCGTATTCCCCTGAAAATCCGTGTTTTTCGGGTGATTTTGAACAAATTGAGAGCATCTTTGCGAGTTTACTCTCCAACAGCAGCGACGCCTTCGATGCGATCCTGGATCATCGGGATAAACGCATTAGCTTCACGACATCCGCGCGTGGGGCGGGCGGCGACTTGTTGATCATTTATGAAGACAACGCGGGCGGGATGAGTGAGCAAACTCGACGGCGGATCTTTGATCCCTTCTTCACGACCAAAGACGTGGGAAAGGGCATCGGTCTCGGCATGTCAGCGACACTCGCTCTTGTAGAAGCCCACCATGGTACGATCTCCGTAGAAACCACATTGGGGGTGGGTTCCCGATTTGTCCTGACCTTTCCGACGTGTCGACCTCAAGCCACCCAGGAAAAGGTCAGCGCATGAAAGTCGCGCCACTGCCCCCCCATGAACATGAACGGCTCGCTGAGCTTCAGCGCTATCGCGTGTTGGACACCCTTCCGGAACAATATTTTGATGATTTTACACGACTCGCGGCTCAGCTTTGTCAGGTTCCTATTGCGGCTATTTCACTTATTGATCAATCGCGGCAATGGTTCAAGTCAAAAATTGGGCTTGCGGTGAGTGAAACGTCCAGGGCTGTGGCTTTCTGTTCTCATACGATCTTAAAAAATGAGGTTTTCGAGGTTTCGGATTCTTCTAAGGATTCTCGATTTTAGAATAATCCTCTTGTGACCGGGGCGCCTCATATTCGATTCTACGCAGGTGCCCCGCTGAAGTCTCCCTCAGGACATCTAATTGGCACCCTTTGTGTAATTGATCGCAAACCGAGGCGACTCAATTTAGAGCAGATTGAGGACTTGCAGATGCTCGCGCGACAGGTTGTGAATCAATTGGAGCTTCGCCTCCATCCTATCCGGGAAAAGGACCTTGTTTTGGCTAAAAAAAGTGCAGAAGCCGCAGTTATGACCAAAACCATGTTTCTGGCTAATATGAGTCACGCGATTCGCACTCCGCTCAATGGGATTCTAGGGATGGTGAACCTCCTTCCCCGGCGGCCACTTGAAAAGCGGCCAGTCGTGGCCGGGTCAAAACCGGCCAGCGGCAAGACGTCCCACGGACTTAACCTGAATCGCTCTTGTTGGCAATCCTGGCCGCAGCCTGTTTGAGACGGTA
>JBBCAV010000281.1:0-12491 GCA_051382305.1 Bdellovibrionota bacterium FG-2 | reverse complement strand
CTCTGCCTTTTCAAATCCACGCCGTGTTGCTTCGCGTACTGCTCGTTGAGCAAATTCAGAAGGTTCTTTATCAGTGTCCTTTGATGCGGCACTTTCGATGGCAGCAGAATAGCTGACAGACCCTTCGTCACGCACGGGTAGGCGTTCTGGCAGGCGACGCACTCCGTTCGTGCGCAGATCTCCATGTGCCTGTGGTGGGCGTTACGTTGGTGCATCGGCGCGGATATTTCAGACAAGTTTTGCATGAGAATGGAGAACAAAGTGAACAGCCCGCTTTTTGGTCGCCCGAGGCATTCGCACTCCCCCTTGCGACCCCAGTTCAAGTGATGATCGAGGGCCGAAGCGTTCAGGTGCGTGCGTGGCAAATAGAGATAAAGGGCCGCGAAGGATTTGTAGTGCCTATCCTTCTTCTCGATTCCGACCTTGAGTCCAATGGGGAACAAGACCGTCGAATCACGGATCGCCTCTACGGAGGGGATGAAAGGCTGCGCTTAAAGCAAGAGATTGTGCTAGGAAGCGGCGGTGTTCGGATGCTGCAGGCTCTCGTGTATCGCTCGCTTGAAAAATATCATCTCAATGAGGGCCACGCAAGCCTAGCTGGAATCGAACTCCTCGTTGCGGGATCGGCCGGATCGGGCGAATCATGGGATTTCGATTACGCCAGAAACCGCTGCATCTTTACGACGCATACACCGGTGGCTGCGGGACACGATCAGTTCGATTACGAGCTTGTCAAAGAGGTCTTCGGGCAATCGGTTCCAGAAGAAATTCTTGAAATGCTCGGAGGCGCTGATCGGCTTAATATGACTCGGCTTGCACTAAACTTAAGTTTCTTTGTCAATGGCGTCGCTCGAAAACACGAAGAAATATCTGCGAAACTATTTCCGAACTATGATTTTCATCATGTGACCAACGGAGTGCATTCCACGACTTGGACATGCGAAAGTATCAAGAATCTCTTTGATCGCTACATCCCTGAATGGCGCGATGACCCTTGCATGTTACGAAAAGTGGCAAGCGCGCCGGCGGAGGAGTTGTGGAAAGCGCACCAGCTTGCCAAAGACTCCCTGCTTGCAGAAGTCTTGCTCCGTACCGGAGTCGCTTTTTCACCCGAGAAACTAACCCTAGGGTTTGCGAGGCGCGCGACCTCCTACCAGAGACCGACTCTCATTTTTCAGGATCTCGCACGCCTGCGGAAGATCGCAGAAAACGTTCCACTTCAACTCGTGTTCGCGGGAAAAGCGCATCCCGGAGACGAAAGCGGCAAAGAAGCGATCCGGCAAATTTACCATGCAATCAAGGAACTCGGCGCTTCACTACCGATTGTCTATTTGGCGGATTACGATATGACACTCGCAAAACAATTAATTTCGGGCGTGGATCTTTGGCTAACTACCCCGCTGCCGCCGATGGAGGCCTCAGGGACTTCTGGCATGAAGGCCGCCCACAATGGAGTGCCGAGTTTCAGTACGCTCGATGGCTGGTGGCTTGAGGGACACATTGAAGGTGTCACGGGATGGGCCATTGGAGGGAAAAATCTCCAAGACGCCGACAGTCTCTACGGCAAACTCGAATATGAGATCGCGCCCGATGGATTTCAGTCATGCAGAGTGCGATTTCACTCAATGGATCATTCTTCAATACGCACCGAATGGTGCAACAATATATCGCGCACGCCTATTTGGGAACGGGCAACGCAGGGGCCAAAGCGGCGGGGGCCGCATAGGTATAGACAATATCCGCATCCAAATCCTTCCATTTTCCGTCCTGGAGGATTTTGGGTTGAGTGCGCCCCGAAACCTGAAGCAAGCGAGAACCATCTTTTCCGTAAATGAAAATGATCGGATCCACCAGCGCCGAAATCACCATGCTAGTCGGCTTCATTTTAACAAGCACGACGGGTTTGAGCCCAAACTCGGGCATGAGCTTTTCTTCAATTTTGAAGAATTTGAAACCTACTGTTTCTTTTCGCTCTAACGCCGCATACCGGGTCTCAAGTGTGCCCCCCTTCATGATAAGATCCCAATTCTTGCGCAGCAAAGTCACTAGATGCACGCCAATGGTGAGGTTAGGTCGAACGTCTTCTGAATCGATTTCTGTTTTACCATTCTTGGTGTAAGTGAAATTCACTTTCCCGTCGCGCACGCTAAAGGAACCCTTTTCTGGAAAAAGTTTGTGCTCAATCGAGTATTCAATCACTTCGCCATTCGCAAACTTTGCGTCTTCAATGATGGCCACATCGCCCTTAGGGGTGTAGAAAACCTTATGAACCCCGGCTTCGCTACTCTTAGAAACAAGCGTGTACAAAACCTTTGTTTTATTGCTGCCCAGCGCATAGATCGTCCCGGTGAGATCCTCCGCCTGCACTGAAAATGAGGTGACCAAAGAAACCAAAGACAACGCGAATAAACTGCTGTTTTTCACCGAAAAGATCTCCCTGTGGATTTTGTATTAACAGATTAAGTATTGGATTGCCAAGATCTTCATTGCGCTTGGCGTTAAACTCGGATATACGCGAGTCATGGCAAGCCGCATATTTCCCTTCATCTTCGCTCTTATGCTTTCGCCCTCCCTGTCCCAAACTGCCGAGGCAATGGGGAAAACCTCTGTCGCGCCGCCACCGACTGATCTGCCGGCGGTTTGTGCTTCGACTTCTCATTTTTTGGTCGGGCTAGCTTTTCAAAACACTGCGGCTCAGGCCGGAGTCCAGAACGCCACTGATTCCAATGAACTCCAGGAATATCTCACGGGAATTTTGGGTCACTACAGGGGCGAAGTGCCTTGGTTCCTGTCAATGTCCGAAAGCCCTATTTTGCAGAAGGCGGGATTTGAATACCAGCTAGAACTTGCCCGACGATATGCCGTATTGTTTCCCGGTTCCCCGCGCTCCGTGCGGCAAATTATCGAAACAGCCAGCGCCTCCAACCTCCCTTCGTATTCTGATGAATCCGTCGGAAAAACCCATAGCGCAATCGACGACCTTCTTGTCCTTCCAGAATACGAAAACCAGCTCCGTATTGCAAAAAAAGGTGCCACCTATCTTTGCTCCGATTTTCCGAATGCACCTCATTGCAAAACCGCATTCCTCGGCATCCTTGAACAAATGCATCCCCGGATATCGGGCGAGACTAGCGCAGGCATTCGCACTGGCATCTCGGTTTCCCTGTTATCTGAGCTTGAGGAAGTTTTCTCAGATCCCTCTTATCTTCAAGGCTCCGCACGAGCTGCGCTCACGGTCCTCGATAAAATTCAAGCCATTGAACGCGAGGGACCCCCTCCCGGGGGCGCGGGTGATATCCTATCAGACCTCACACAGGGCTTTATGGATTCGGGGCAATCTGTGACGGACGCCCAAAATCACGCTTGGAAACTCCTCGCCATTTATGCCACTCGTGGGGCCACGATCCATCCCCTTCATGTTTTCTCTTCAACTCAATCAGGGCCTGTAATGATTGCTCTGTATGTCCTCAGCTCAGGAATCAGTTTTCTCAATAACCTCACACTTCAGAGCGCCCACGCTTATGGAATTCCCAAGGAGCTGAGCAGTCATTGCAGTTATGGAAAATTATATCATTTTTGGCTGGCGGCCTACCTCGCTCGAAGCGCTTATCAAAAAGGGGCCGACCCACTGTCGGCAGCGACGGCAAGTCACCTCGCAGCAATGGGCTACGAATATGCCGCTATTAGCACAGGGAGAAATCCCGAAGAGAATTTCTCAAAAAACATTTTTAGCCCCTACGCCAATGGCACAAGACTTAACATCGCATTTAATGACGCAGGAGCCGTTTTTGGAAGTCTGAGTGCTGTAGGCAAGACGATCGATCCTTTTGACCTCGACCAAGGTCTTGCGAGCCTCTTCTCGAATGCAAAACCTTTTAACGGCGGTTTCTGGAACTGGATTAAGAGGACGATGGGAAATTCTAATTCGATCGGGCGTTTCTTACTGTGGAAGCAAGCTTACGCTCCTCACGCCGCCATCAATGATTTCATTGACCAGACGCGACTGGATACGGTGCAATAGAAAGCCCCTTAGCGTTTTTTCTTGCCTGTGAGACACGTCTTAGCGTCTGCCGAGGGAGGCGCCAAGGCCGTTGGATCCATGACAAATTTCTGTTTCGCGTTCTTTGAGAGTCGCTTGACCTGCCATTCCCGGCGTAAAGCTTGGCTGTAAGTTCCGATGACCTCGGTTACGAGCAGCGCCTTGGGTGGATGCATTCGCGTATAGGCGGCACCTTTGCCCGCGCAATGACTTGCAAATCGTTTAGCGGGATCCGGCGAGATCCCAGTATAGCAGCTACCGTCGTCGCACTCGATCACGTATAGACTCCAAACCCGATCAACTTCCTCCTTAGGCTGCATAGGTTTAGTTTAAGGTATCTGTGTCACTCCGGCAAGCAGATACACATTGAAGATCCTCGCCCCTTTTAGTACTCTCAACCCTTATTACTATGAGTCAAACCAAACCCTTTTCCCCTGTTAAGTCTGATGTTCAACTCGCCAAACTCGAAGAAGAGATTCTTAAATTCTGGGACGAGAAACATATTTTTGAGAAATCTCTCAACAACGCCCTAAGCAGTGATGGCGCCACCAAGCCTTACAGCTTTTACGACGGCCCTCCGTTTGCGACAGGACTCCCACACTACGGCCACATTTTAGCAGGCGTGCTCAAAGACATCGTTCCTCGTTATTGGACGATGAAGGGTTATTCTGTGCCCCGTAGATTTGGCTGGGATTGCCATGGCGTGCCGGTCGAATACGAAATCAACAAAGCCTACAAAATCGAGAGCAACAAACAGATCTTTGAGATGGGCGTTGGCAAATATAACGAAGCTTGCCGCAGCATCGTTCAACGGTATTCGCAAGAATGGAAAAGAACCGTCAGGCGTGTCGGGCGCTGGGTCGACATGGATAACGCTTATTTCACGATGGATGTGAGCTTCATGCAAAGCGTGTGGTGGGTGTTCTCCGAACTCTACCGCAAAGGTTTGATCTATGAAGGCTACAAAGTGGTGCCGTATTCAACGGGCATTTCCACCGTGCTTTCAAATTTTGAAGCGAACTCCAATTATAAGCAAGTTCAGGATCCTGCGATCACAATCACTTTCCCAATTCTTGTCCAAGCCAACACCTCGTTCTTGGCTTGGACGACCACACCTTGGACGCTGCCAAGCAATCTCGCCTTGGCCGTAGGCCGGGAACTTGATTATGTAAAAGTAAAAGAAAAATCGACGGGCAATCAATACTACCTCGCCGCCGCACTCTTAAAGAGCGTTTATACGAACCCAGATCAAGAAGTTGAAGTGCTTGAAACGCTCAAAGGTCAGGCTTTGCTTGGGCTCGAATATGAGCCCCTTTTCACTTATTTTGCCGATCGCAGAGCCAAGGGCGCGTTCAAAGTCATTCACTCCGATCACGTCACCATTGAGAGTGGAACGGGCATCGTTCACATGGCGCCTGCGTTTGGGGAAGAAGACTATTACGCCTGTCTCAAAGAAGGCTTACCTATTGTGAATCCTGTGGATGACGACGGAATGTTCACTGCAGAAGTCCCAAACTACAAAGGTCGGCGCGTAAAAGAAGCCGATAAAGACATCATCGCCGAACTTAAAAAAGCAGGACGACTCTTCAAACAAGAAACGATTGTTCACAGCTATCCTTATTGCTACCGCTCCGATACCCCACTGATTTACAAAGCCGTTTCAAGCTGGTTTGTCTCGGTTGAAAAAATAAAAGACCAAATCATCAAAAACAACACGGGCACGAATTGGGTGCCTGAGAATTTGCGTGATGGGCGTTTTGGAAAATGGCTGGAAGGCGCCCGCGATTGGGCGATTTCTAGAAACCGTTTTTGGGGCACGCCTTTGCCTCTTTGGCGAAACGCGGAGGGGGAAATCATCTGCATCAGCTCCAAAGACGAGCTTGAAAAACTTTCGGGGCAGAAGTTTGAAGATTTGCATATCGACAAGGTCGATTCGATCTTGATTCCTTCGCCTACCGGCAAGAGTCCTTTGAAACGCATTAACGGCGTGATGGACTGTTGGTTTGAGAGTGGATCGATGCCTTACGCGCAATGGGGTTATCCGTTTCAAAATAAAGAGAAGTTTGAGAAGACTTTCCCAGCAGATTTTATCGCCGAAGGTTTGGATCAAACCCGCGGTTGGTTCTACACGCTCATGGTGATCGGGACGGGTCTGTTTGATAAAGCACCGTTTAAGAACGTTGTCGTGAACGGCCTGATTTTGGCTGAAGACGGCAAAAAAATGAGTAAGAGCCTAAAAAACTATCCCGATCCGATGGAAGTTCTGGATAAGCACGGAGCCGATGCTCTACGACTTTATCTCATTGATTCACCGGTGGTGAAAGCACAAGAGCTCCGATTCTCAGAAGCCGGCGTCAAAGATGTTGTACGCAAAATTCTGCTCAGATGGTGGAACTCGTATTCGTTCTTTGTGAGTTACGCGAATATCGATAATTTTAAACCCAAAGGCGATTTTGCCAAATCTCCAAACATCTTGGACAAGTGGGTGATCTCGAGGCTCAACACGCTGGTTGAAACCACCCAACGTGAGATGACAGCCTATCGCCTCTATAACGTTGTACCAGGACTTTTGCAGTTTATTGAAGATTTGACGAACACCTACATTCGCTTTAATCGAAGTCATTTTTGGCAGACAGGGATGCCTGAAGACAAGCGTCTGGCCTATGAAACGCTCTACGAAGTATTGCTCACTTTAAGTCGCGTGATGGCTCCATTTGCTCCGTTTCTGTCGGAAACGATTTATCAGAACCTAGTCAAAGTGCGCCCTAACTCCAGAGAGAGTGTGCATCTCGAATCCTTTCCTGAGGCGCACTTAGAGCTAAAACGTCCTGAGCTTGAAGAAGCTGTTCAAGTGATGGAAGCCCTCGTGATGCTAGGACGCAATCATCGGGAAAAGATCGGGGTGAAAGCCAAGATTCCGCTTCGTCAGGTCCGCATCATTCACCGAGACAAAAATGTGTTGCAGAATTTGAAACTATTCGAAGCGTATTTTCAGGACGAACTCAACATTCGTGAGATCGTTTATGATTCAAACGAAGACCAATATATTCAGATTTCAGCCAAAGCGAATTTCAAGGTCTTGGGTTCTCGGCTTGGCGGTAAGATGAAGGCCGTGGCCGCGGCGATTCAGCAATTGACGCTCCCCGATTTGTTGAAGCTGGAAAAAGGCGAAACGTTAACGGTTTGCGAAGAATCTGTCACCCTAGCCGACGTTGAGATCAGGCGCGCCCCTCGGGGCGAAAATCCAAATCTCGCCACGCATCAATTGGTTTCCATCCAAGTCGACCCCACCGTGAGCGATGAGCAACTCAAAGAGGGGCTAGCGCGCGAAGTGGCACGCAAGATTCAAGCAGCACGCAAGTCGGCTGATTTTATTTTGGATGATCGAATTTCGCTGGAGCTCTTCTGCGACGGCGCTTTGAGAGATGCGGTGTTAGCTCATCAGGAAATGCTGATGCGCGAGACGCTCGCAACCCAGTTCAAGGTAACCGAATTACCTGCCGGCAAACACACCGAAGAAACTGAAATTGATGGAGCGGTTCTCAAAATCGGAATCACCGCAATGCCACGTAAATGAGCGAGACCGTGAATTTCGCGCCCATTGGGGTTATCCAGACGTGTTTCAAAGAAAAGTTCGGAATTCCCCGTCAGCCGGGACTAACTCTCAATGCAGAAGGCCTCATCAAGCTTAATGACGACCCAAATCTAAGAACGGCGATACGAACGCTTGAAACGTTTTCGCATATTTGGCTCGTTTTTGTTTTTCACAGGCACGACTCCAAGAATTGGAAGCCCTCCATTCGACCGCCTAGGCTGGGAGGCGCAAAAAAAGTGGGGGTCTTGGCCTCTCGCTCTCCTCACCGGCCTAATCCCATTGGGCTTTCCGCGGTGAAGCTCGACAAAATTGACTTTGACGCAAAGGATGGACCCGAAATTCATGTGAGCGGCGTGGATATCTTGGATGGGACACCGATCTTGGACCTCAAACCCTATTTGCCGTATTGCGATTCAATCCCCGAGGCTTGCGCCGGTTGGGCAGAGGAACCCATAGAGCGGGTCGAAGTCGTTTTTTCTGCGATTGCGGAAGAAGCGGTGCGAAATCACTCTTTTGGAAAATACCCCAACTTAAGGAAACTCATCATCGAAATGCTCGAACTTGACCCCCGACCCGCGTTTCAGAAGCGACGGATGCCCCCTGGGAGTGCCCAAGCGGAGGGGACTCAGTACGGATTCAAGCTTTTTGAGTTTGATGTAAAGTGGAAAATTGATTCCGCCAAGTTTCATGTGCTGGATGTGGTCGATTTGACTTCAAACTCTCAACTATTACTGGTAAATCCTAGGCAAGCATGAATTCAGAACAACCCAGAGGGCCTGGCGGCGGCCCAAACCCAAGACACGGACGCAGAGGCCGTCGCAGCAGACATGGCAGAAACCCTGCGCAACCCCAAGGCCAACAGCCGGGGCAACCGCCCGGGAACCCGCACGGACAACCCAGGCCGCCGGTGAATCCCCAAAATCTTGTAACGCTGGAGCAGCGTTGCCATCGCTATTTCCCACGCCGTGCCCGAGAACTCGGCCATGATTACTTTCGCACCGGACGCGTCTCTGACCCCGTAAAGGGAGAGAATACCTTCACGGTTTCCGTATTGGGAAGCGGTCCGAGCTACGCTGTGGTGGTCGATTATTCTAAGGCGCAGGAGCAAAAAAGTGCCGAAATCCGCTGTGATTGTCCGTATTACGCAGGCGGTGGCTTGTGCAAACACTCCTGGGCTACGCTTTTAATGATCGATAAAGCCGGCTTAAACACTGAGGTCCCAGGAACGGGTCCACTGCGTGCGCTTCACGTAAAGCCCCGAGCGCCCGGTGAGCATCCCAGACCTTCAGCCGAAAAACCAGTGTTGCGAATTCCTATTGCCTCAAGTTGGCGTCTACGCCTGGACCAAATTCAGCGCGTCAGCGGCGGACGAGCGGCCAACACATTCGCAGGCACTTGGCTTGCCTATTTTGTGATTAATGCCGCGGAGACAATTTCTTCGGGCAAACTCGTCATTGATCTTTGGTCCCGGGATCGTTTAGCCAGCGGAGACTTGGGCGTTATGAGGCCTAACCAACCCCAGGATCATGAACTGACCCGATTCTCTGATGTGCGCGATCAAGAAGTGCTCTCTTTGCTGCTTAAAACGAGCAAGGTTCAAACATTCGCCCCCTTTGGTCGAACCACCGCTCACGCGGCTTCACGTTTTACGGTTGATCCCATGCTGGAGTCCCATCTTATTCCCTCACTCATCAGCGCAGGGAAACTTTTTCTTTCTCGCTCTCCTAATGGTTCTCCCGACGATGCCGAGCGACCGATTCGCATGGATAGCGGCAAGCCCTGGGATCTTCAGCTTGAAATCGAAGCCGAAGGCAGCGAAAATTATCGATTGGGCGGCGTGCTTAAGCGTGAAAGCGAAACACGCAGCCTGGGTGAGCCTTTGTACGTTTTCAACAGCAGCTTTTTACTTTTTAATGATCGCATCGGGCGGCTGACGAACGCACGGCAAGTCCCTTGGGTCTTAGCCCTCAGAAGCGGGGAGGATTTTCTCATTCCCCGCGATCAAAGTGATGCCTTCTTGGCGCGCGTGCTTGTGGATCCTGCGATTTCAACTATCACTTGGCCTGAGGACACTGGCTGGAGCCGCCTGGCCCTTCAGCCTACGCCCAAAGGAGTTTTCCGTCCCTTGGGGAACACGACCCTCACCGGCCGAATGACTCTCACCGTAAGCTTTGATTATGCCGGTCGCAATGTCTCGCTAGATGACACCTCCCAAGCCTTTGTGGATGCTGAAAAGAAATGCGTTTATGCCAGAAACGAAGCTTTTGAAGAGCAGACCCTCACGCAGGCTCTGAAGATTCTCAGAGACGAACAGGGAACAGGGACGATTCCCACGCCTGACCTACATCGTGCGGCCAGCGAATTATCGCAAGCAGGTTGGACGATCTACGTTGAAAACAAAAGGCTGCATGTCGCGCAAGACTACGCCATCAACATTAATTCCTCCACGGATTGGTTTGATCTCAAAATGCAGGCAAGCTTTGCGGGCGCCTCCGCAGGCCAACCCCAACTGCTCGCGGCGCTTGAGGCAAAAGACGGATTTGTTAGACTCGCCGACGGGTCCTTAGGCGCGCTCCCAAGTGATTGGGTTTCGCGCTACTCCTCGCTCAATCAATTCACGGAAAAAACCAGTGAAGGCGGCTTGCGTTTTAACAAATCGCAGGGCCTGATGCTGCATTCTGCGCTCGCCAGTGACACGAATATCCAGGGCGATCGCGAGTTCAATGCCTTCGCTGAAAAAGTCAAAAAATTCGAAGGAATCACAACAGCCAAAGCCCCGGCGGGTTTCAAGGGCAAGCTGCGGAACTATCAAAAAGAAGGCTTGTCTTGGCTGCAATTTACCGAAGAATTCGAAATGGGCGGCGTGCTCGCCGATGACATGGGTTTGGGAAAAACGATTCAGATTCTGGCCTTCTTAAAGGGCCGCAAAAAGAAGGGGGAGTTGCCCAGCCTCGTTATTGCGCCAAAAAGTTTGGTTTTCAATTGGATGGATGAAGCCAAGAAATTTGTGCCCGACCTCAACGTCATGAGTTACTCCGGCTCTGGCCGCCTAAAATCAACCAAGGCCATGGCCAAGGCCGATTTGATTGTAACCACGTACGGTACGGTTAGGACCGATATCGCCAAATTGCAGGAGCTGGAATTCGACGTGGCCATCGTCGATGAAGCTCAGGCCATCAAGAATCCCCAATCGCAATCCGCGATGGCGGTGAAGTTGATCAAAGCGAATTTGAAACTGGCGCTCACCGGTACGCCGATTGAAAATTCACTGACGGATTTGTTTTCGATTCTCGAGTTTACTAGCCCCGGGCTGATCAATATCCCCACCGGCAAAGAACTCTCAAACGACTCGCGCGCCACACTTTCGCGAATGTTGCGTCCCTTCATCCTCCGACGGACCAAAGAAAAAGTACTCAAGGAGCTACCTGAGAAATCCGAGCAGGTGCTTTACTGCGAAATGAGCGCGGCGGAGCGAGATATCTATGCGCAGCTGCGCGATCACTATCGCGCCTCTCTAACGGGTCAAATTGAGACTTCTGGATTAGGAAAATCAAAGATCCACGTGCTTGAGGCACTGTTGCGATTACGCCAGGCTTCTTGCCACCCTGGTCTCATCAATCCTGCGGAAAAATCCATTGCCAGCGCCAAACTCAGTTTACTCTTGAATCAAATTCAAGAAGTGATTCAAGAAGGTCACAAAGCTCTTGTCTTCTCTCAGTTCACAAGCCTCCTGGCCATAGTGCGGGAGACCTTTGATGCTCAAAATATCGTTTACGAATATTTAGATGGCCAGACGGTGGATCGCAAATCTCCGGTAGAGCGCTTTCAAACGGATCCAAAATGTCCCGTGTTTCTGATCAGCCTAAAAGCCGGGGGTACGGGCTTAAACCTCACCGCGGCTGACTATGTATTTATTCTTGATCCTTGGTGGAACCCTGCCGTTGAAGCGCAAGCCATTGGACGCGCTCACCGCATTGGCCAGGCCAATAAGGTGTTTGCTTATCGAATGATTACGCGTGGGACGGTTGAAGAAAAGATTATCGACCTGCAGAAAACCAAGAAGGAACTCGCGGAGTCGGTCTTCTCTGAAGACGGCACTTCGTTCATGAAGAAGCTCACTCGCGAAGATTTGGAAATGCTGCTGACTTAAGCAGCGCGCGCAATGCCCCCTTCAAACTACAATCACGAAAATACTCCACCACTCGGTTCTTATTGTCCGTGAGCGTCTTGTTGAGCATCTCCAAAGTAACGACATTCTCATCCGGAACATCCAGCCCGAGCACGCCCAGCAGACGCCCTTTGACGGCACTCTTGATCGAACCCGGCATACCCAAGCCTACCCGTTTTGCGGATACGGTGAGATAAGTACGAATCGGATCGAAACGAGCGGTCCTCCGCTTGGGATCAATCACATCGAGTTCCTTGTTCACTTCATTAAGTGCTTTTTCCAAGAATGTGCGCCCTCGATTAAACTGCAGCAACGTTCGAGGCAGACGTAAGCCATTATCTACCGCCGTCACGAACACTTCGGTCATGCGCTGAGAAATCGACATGTCTTTTTGAAATAACAATCCCAACTCGCGAAGCAGCTGCGCTCGACCCTCAGACGGAACATCTGAAACATCAGCCAGCGCATCAAGCGTTTGCTCCGGAGATTGCGAAACAACCGCCATGGACAAGGCCATAAATCCACGCCGTTGCGGCAGCGTCAGTTCACCGTAAGCACCAAAGTCAATTACGGTGATCTGAAAAGGCGGCTTTGTAATTGGCCAGCCGTCTAGGACATGAAGTCGGGTAATTTTCCTGCGAACAGCGTCCGCAGCGCATCCATGGGATGCACTCCATTTTTTCTGCAGG
>JBBCAV010000280.1:0-51191 GCA_051382305.1 Bdellovibrionota bacterium FG-2 | reverse complement strand
ATGAGTTGGCACCTCCAAAAACTTCAATATTCTTAAAATGACAAACAGGAGAGGCGTGCCCCACGCGAATCACTTGATTGGGCTCGCCCTTGCCGCAATTCGGGGTGCCATACACGCCAAAGGTGACAGCATTTCCGACGTGGGTCAGGGAATTCCAAAACGGCACGCTGATGGCTCGATAATTAGGATCGCGCAGGGTTTTGGTGATTTTGCCATTTTCAATGAGCTTGGCGTATTCGCAGCCAAACTGAAACTTGTTCCGAAAATCATCAATCGACCACGAGCGATTGGCTTCCATGAGGACGCCGTGCTCAATGGAGGCGATGATTTCTTCAAATGAACTGCTGCCCGGTTCGAGATTCAGATTCGCCATACGATCAATGGGAGCTCGGTTCCACATGCTTGCCCTCGAATTGGCAACGCCTGGCAATCCTGAGCGCGCTTGGCTTTCCAGCCCGCCTAAGCCCCGCAAGAGCTTGCCCTCTTTGATCAAAAACTCTTTTTTCGCGGCCACTCCATTGTCGTCAAACGCATAAGAGGCAAATTCATGGCCAATGGTCGGATCAAACGTGATGTTCATGAGTTGTGAGCCATATTGAAGCGTGCCAAAATCGCTAGGTTTCACAAAAGAGCAACCCGCGTAGTTTCGCTCATCTCCTAAGATGCGATCAAGCTCCAGGGCATGTCCGATGCTTTCATGAATTTGCAGCATCATTTGATCAGGCATGATCACGAGCGAGGTTTTCTTGGAAGGGCAGGGGATCGCACTTAGTAATTCAATTGCCTGGTCAGCTACCTGGTCCACACGCGCCCAAAGATCCGGTGTGTCGAGATGTTCCCACCCTCCTTGGAAACTGCGGCCACGCATCCCACCGTCGGAGCGCTTTTGAACGAGTGAGCCTTCTTGTGCGGTGGCTTCAAAATCCATGCTCATGAAATTGAAATTCTGTGTGGCCTCCGTGCCATTGGAACCTCTTAAGCATACTTCGGTTTCGACGTTTTGGACAAAGCTGGTCGCGCGAATGATTTTTGGGGATTTTTTAATGCGCTCGGTGATGCTCACGAGAAGCGTGTTGAGATCGCCTGCGGATTTCTCTGAGAAGGCGCGTTTGGATTGTGTGGAATACTGGGTTTTGAGCGTGGGTCTCTGATCGGGAGTAAAAGTGTGGATTTTGTATTTGGACGCAAGCAAGGCCTGAGTGTAAGCCTTTTGAGTTGCTTGCGTGACAGCCTCGAGGCTTAGGTTGGGTGTTGCCGCATAGCCAAACTGACCCTGGACCAAGACCTCGACCATCATTCCGTGAGATTGCCAGGTTTCGTTGGCTTCAGGCTTGCCATCGCGTGCCGCACGAATCGTTGAAGTTTCACAGACTTCGCGAAATCCGATATAATGAGCCTTTGAAAATTCAGGGTTCTTTAGCAGTTCATCGGGTCTAAGTTTGGTGTCCATACTTAAGTTTATAGCCGGAAAATGGGCGGTATGCTAGGGGTTTTCCAATATGTTTTCATCAATTAGCGCCGCGGTGGTGCCAGCAGCTAGAACCTATTTTTCACATCTTGCCAAGCGTCTAGAGCGGGCCTGCATGGATCCTCGAGCAGAACAAGCCCAGACCATATCACGCCTTGTTTCGAGTTTGGGCGGGAGTGAAGTGGGGCAGAGCTTTGGACTCGCGGCGGTGCGCGGTCCAGAAGATGCGAGGCGCATGCCGTTTACGGATTCCACAGTCCTTAAATCCTATTTGAATAAGGTCTACAAAATGGGCGGCGAGGGCTCCGGTGTTTTTGGCCGCTCTCGTGTGCTGGCGTTTGGCCAAACCTCCGGCACGACTTCTGAGCCTAAGCGTGTGCCGCTGACGCGTGAGTATTTTTCGTCTTATCGACGCTCGACGCTTCTCATGAATGCCATGTTTTTTCATACGACCGGAAAATGGGATCGCCTGTTCTCAGGCAAACACTTGATCCTAGGAGCGCGGCCCAAAGTGGAGACGACCTCGGATGGATTGCCCGTGGGTTACGTCTCCGGGATCATGGCGACTAAGGTTCCATGGATGATGCGTTCGCGGCTTTTACCTACGCCGGAAATCTTGGATATTCCGGAGTGGGATGAAAAATTTGAACGTATTTTGGAGCAGTGCGAGTGTGAAGACGTGCAAATGATTGCGGGCGTGCCCCTGCTAGTGGGAGCGTTTTCAGAACGGGCGCTTGCCAGGTATAAGGTTAAGCAGCTTGTCGAGCGTTGGCCCAATTTGGGCGCGCTGGTTTTTGGCGGCGTGACCTTGTCACCGCGTGGGAAAAAAGATTTTGCACAAATGTGGGGCGTCGATCCTTCTTTTGTAGAGCTTTATGCTGCAACCGAGGGGCAATTTGGGCACACGTTTCATTCGGATTGGCCGGGAATGGTGTTTAATCCGTTTGAGAATTTCTATCAGTTTTTGGAACTTGGTTCTGATGGTGAGACGTCAAGCGGGCCCTATTTGCAGATGCACGAACTTGGAAAAGGCAAACGCTATGTGTTTTTCGTGACGACTCCCGGTGGACTTGTGAACTACCGAATGGGGGATGTGATCGAAGTACTTTCGGACTCTCCGATTTGTTTTCGCGTCGCGGGCCGCGAGCGCGAGGAACTATCGGTAGCCGGGGAGAAAATTACGCCGGATCAACTTGAGAAGGTGATGGGGGATCTTGAGGGTGGCCCAGGGGGCGCCATTGAAGACTATGCGATTTGGATTGAGGAGGGGCGGCCCAATCGGTTGGTTTGGGGCGTGTCTTTTAAGGGGCAAGCGGGCAAGGGGCAAGCGACAGACGGCCACTGGAATGATCCAAGTTTTGCCGATCGATTGGATCGTGCGCTTTGTACTCACAACCCCGTTTATCAAGAACTTCGATTGGATGATTTTGGGTATTCGATGTCCAAAGTGGTCTGCATCGAACGGGGCGTTTTTCAGCGCTTTCGTGATCGTCATCTAGATCACGGTCAGTTTAAGGGTCGTAAACTTTATCGTAGCCGGGCCGAATTTGAGCGCGATTATGGGGTACTTACTTACACCTCGCAGGTAGCTCCTTGAGATTCTTTCGCACCGAAACCGCGGCCACTTAAAGAAGCCCGTCTAATAAAGAGAATTTGATGGATACTCCCGGTTTGTGAGGCTGAACTTCGCCTACCCAATCCGCAATGGGCCTGAGGTTCGGATCTTCGGACAAAACCATTCCATCCAACGAATAAATTTGAAGATTGCCGATCCCGGCTGCCCGCGCGGCAGCTAAGTCTTCTTTGAGGCGTGAGGGTTCTTGATATCCGATTAGCGGGTGAGGAAATGTTAGATTGCCCACAATCCCAAGATCAAGGCCCGCCTGGCCACCAAAGGCCGCCCGGGCGCGCTGCCCATACGTGTAGACGAGTCTGGAATTGATGCCTCCAATAATTGTTTTAAACTCACTCCGATAGGCCATAAACGAGATCAGATCGAAATTCTCTGCATCCAGTGGGATGCCCAAAACCCGCTGCATTGTCCGGTCGGCACAGCGGGGATGGGTGACTTTATTTTTGAAGTCATGCAGTATAAAAGGAGTGGTGACCGCATGCACGAGGAGTTTTCTCTGATGGAGTGTTTGAGCAAGGTCACGAATTTCAGAGCGAGCCGCGCAGAAAAGATCGGGCTCATCGTAGCTCTGCGCCGTTTTCGTGAGCTCAGCGAGTTTTAGTTTTTTTGCCAAACTCAGTAGCGCCTCTAACTTTTCAAGAGGCGGCTCCAGATCAAATGAAACCCCTTTGACTGAGACTCCTTGGGCTTCGAGGTTATCAAGAAGATCGAGGGTAAAAGCTTTAAATTGGGGCGCGTTCCATTGATTCAGCCAGTAGCCTTCTTTTTGCGCCAATAGGGGCCAGATCCAAACGTCAACTTTCTTGGTTTGCGCGGCGTGAAGAAGATGTACCAGCTCGGAAAAATTCGCGGGATCTCGCACTTCGTCTTGTCTCACTGCGAGATGAATGCGAAGACGATTTTTTGACAGTTCTTCTAGATGTTTTTCGACTTGGGGATAAGGAATCCACTCGCTCCAAACGCCAAGCGGTCCGAGAGCCTGCGCTGAGTAGGAGTTCGAGGCCGTGAGCAGCGAAAAAATGGCAAATAAGGAATAGGACTTTTTCAACACAATTGACCGCCTAATTGACCACGGAAAAATTGATTCTGCGATTTCAAAAAAACAACCTCCGTTGCACAATAGATAGATCACGAAAAAGGGGGGAAAATGCGCCAATCTTCAATTTCATCGAAACTCAGTCTAGGCTTTATCTCAGTTTTTGTCGTTCTGCTCTTGATTAATCTCGCGGGCTTGTTCCGGATGGAGAAGATCCAGGGCTACTCCCAGGAGTTGGAAAGCGATTTTATTCCCGGCATGGTGATCACCGATCAAATGGAGCGGGGCTTGTCGAGCTTTAGGCGTAATCAACTTCACTGGGCCGTGGCAACCGATCCAAATGAAATCAAAATGTACGCCTCGCGGGTATTGGATAATTGTATGGTTGTCATTGAGGAAACAAAGGTGTTCTCAAGGGAGTTACTCAAACAATACGACATAAAAAGTCCTTCCCATGTCAGCCAGGCAATCAATGCAGCAATCTCACGTCACATTATCGATGAGTCGCGCTCTCACGGAAGGATTCAATTCGACGATCCCTTTTTCGCAGCTTGGCTGAAGGGGCTCTTTTGTGACGGAATCGTCTATTAAGCCCTAAGTATTTTCTCCACCTGCGGCGCAAAGTGCAGCGCCTCCCCCAAAGATGTCTCAATGGCAGGGAACATCCAGTTGTCTTGATGTACAAAAAAGACCCGATCTCTAAAGGGCTTGCGCAAGATGTCGGTCTTGCCGCTTGCGATGAGTCCTTTTTCGGACAAAGACATCGCATGCCCCCAGCGGGCGACCCGCAAATCAATCACGGAGCCTCCAGGGATTTTAAGCAGCGGCAAGATCTCCGCAAAAACTTGTTTCTCAAATTCGCTGTGGAATTTTTGAAATGAGCCGTCGCCCAATATTTCGCTGGCGCCCTGATCGTAAGGGGCTCCACGGTAAAGTGTCAGAACAGACTTTGAAGGATGCGCTTTAGCAAAGGTCGCCAGGATCACGTCTGTGCTGCCTTTTCGGGCAAATTCCTCGCGGGGCTTGCGAGAGTCGACCTTGCCCTCTCCGAGCAAGAACATATCATAAAATCTTCGCTCCGGAACTTGATCAATCAAGACGTTGGCGACGAGGTAGGCGCGATATTTCAAATCCTTGATGGCCGCGCTTCGCTCGGGTTCCATTCCCTGGAGCATTTTCGCCGCGATAAATTTCTGACTGCAAATAATCAAGGATTTGGCTTCAATCACTCGGGTTCTTTTAGCGGAATCTACATAGGCGATTTTGACGTGGTCTCCGTCGACTTCTACGTCAAAGACGACGCTGTTTGTTCGAAAGTTCTCGGCCTTCACGCCACTGGCGAGAGTTTTTGAGAAAAACCTTTCGGCCACGCCAGAATTGCCGCCGGGGGTTGCATAGATTTCGCCAAATTCGGCCGCATAGGAGTTCATTCCGGCTGCAGCACTGAGCTCGCGATGAGAGGCGCCAAAGGTCGACCAAAAATAGTATTCTAAAGTCGCTTCAATATGCGGGTGCAGTTTTCCACCCACGATTTTCTCAAGATACTCGTGAAAATTCATGCGATCCAGTTCGTTGACCCAATCCCGAAGAGAGGCGTCCTCGACGGGGATTGAGGGATAACGTTTGCCGTTTGAACTCGTCCAAAGATCATTAAAATGCTTTGAAAGTGCGAGGAACTGCCTCTTCTTTTGAGGTGCGGTGTGACCTTCCCAAAAACCGTTGATCAGGCCGCCGTGATAGTTCATCGGGTCTTCGTCCTTTTTCACGGTCCAGATTTCAGGGAGCCCAATCTCTTCGTAAAGTTTTCGAATGGCCGAGTCCTTTTTTTGCTCCAGAAAATACGCGGCGCCAATGGAATAATCGATTCCTCTCCAGGATCCTCCGCGCGCGGTTCCGCCTAAACGTGGACCGGCCTCTAAGACAACGGGGTGATGGCCTCGTAGGAGATAGGCGCTTGAAAGGCCAGAGATCCCGCCGCCTATAATGACGAGAGGAACTCTTTCATCGGGTGAGGGAAGTTTTCCTCCCGGCAGTGAGGCAAGATGGGACGCTTTGTCCCAAAGAATGGCGTGGGCTTTTGTGGGAATGTCCCCGGTATAAGCGGCCGTTGCGATGTCTCCGATGCTGCGATCAATGGGGCTTAAGTCTCGAAAAAAATCGCCTCTGGCTTCAGTGTCCTTTTTGGTTCCTTGAAATATAGAACTGCAACCTTGAAGATAAGATACTTAGAGTACCCGCACTTAAAAGTTGTATCGCGCGTCGTCGGGAAAGGGGTTGGTTTAGAAACTTTTCGTTGATAAATTTGTCCATGACCTGTGCCCCTAGCGTGATGGCTCGTTAACAAAAAAGATGCTATCCCCCAGGGGGCCATATTGGGGGTCATTCAAGAGTGTGGGCAAGAGTTCCAGGAGTTCGCTCTCTGAGTAATCCGAAGCGTCAACCAGGGAAACCGTGTGCACTCGCGCAGCCGGTGCGCGGACTTTGATTCGCGCTACCGTGCCATCCAAATAGTCCGTATGAAAACTTCCCTCGATTAGAAAACGCTTTTCCACGGGCCTGCCGTCTGGGAGGTCGTTCAAGAGATGATAAGCGATGACGTCGTCCGTGAGGCATTGGGCGATGAAGTAGCGCTGAACTTGGTCCGGTGTTGCGTGTCCGCCTCCCATCGCTTCTTCAAAACGGGCATAATAGTTGGCCCCGCCCATTTCAAATCCAGGAGGAATTAGGTTCTGATCAACGGCTTCAAGGCCGCCCTGAAGAATGGGGGCTTTCTGCTCGCGAGTCAGATTGACGCCTAAGAAGCCGCCGCCATGTTTTTTGGTGGCTTCAAAAATCGGCGCATAGCTCATGGAATTGCTGCTGCCCATGAGGCCAAATAAAAGAGCGTTCACATCGATCATGTTGGCAAAGAATTGGTGGTAGAGGTCGCTAATGCGGGGTTGCGAGGAAAAATCCAAGAATTCCCAAGCGGTCAAAAAAGGTGTTCCCAGTTTGAAAGTGCTCATCGTTTCATCGATGAGGAGTCCCTGGGCCTGCTGGATGGCAGGGGTGTAGTGTTTTTCACCTAAGACGACGACGTCACTTGAGGCGAGATCGTCAATGAGTTGTGCATTCGTGATTTCTTGGCCAGTTTGGCCTAGAAAGATTCGGCCGTTCCAGGTTTGGGCAAAACTTGTCGAACTCATAATTGAACTCATTGAACTTATTAGCGTCAAAAAGATAAGTGCTTTCATCCCTCTCTTTTACCATGGGCGAGGGGCTTAATGGCAATAGGAAAACTAGCCTGTCCCTTAACTTACCTTGGCCTTCATTTCCTTAATCCAATGAACGCAAACCTCGGAGACTCGGAGGTACTCTGCCCCGGGCTGCATCAATTTTTCGGCGCGGGTCAGGTCCCCCTGATTAGCGCACGCGACAATCTCTCCTGCACAGCGGTGAAAAGCGGCATGTTCCGTCTTCATGTTTTGAAACTCGGAGTGTGCGGAGTGCTCTGCGCCGGGTCCGTAAACCCATTTGCCCAACGCGCATTTGTTATCCGCTCCGACCACGCTTGGGTCCAAGGAGTGATCGCAATGCGCAATATAATTTGAGAGTTTCATCTTCCAATCGATATGGGCACTGATTGCAGAATCGAAGTCAATGGTCTGTTCAACGGCAGTCCTTGTGCCGCCTTCAATGGTTGAGAGGAGTTGCCCAACGACGGAGCGGAGGCCTTCGGCTTGATTGGAGAGTGCCAGTGAAGCTTTTGCGGTTTGCGAAGACGCGCTGGAATTCAATTGATTGGATTTTTCAAGTTCATTGACGGCTTTGACGATTTCGCGCAATCCCGTGTCTTGCTCGTTCGACGCAGACGAGATCTCATTAATAAGGTTGTCCACTTTTGCGACGTTATCGACGACTTCGTCCAAGACTTGTCCGGTTTTCTGAACGACGCTGACGCCGTGGGCGACTTTGTCTTTTCCTTGGGCGATCAGTTGCTGAACGCGTGCGGAGGTTTGTTGCACGATGGCTTCAACTTTTCGGATACCTTCGGCCAACATATCCGTAATCTCTTTGGCGGCGTTACCGCTCATTTGGGCCAGGTTTCCCACCTCTTCTGCGACGACGGCAAATCCCTTGCCTTGTTCGCCAGCGCGAGCGGCTTCGACTGAGGCGTTAAAGCTCAAGAGTTTGGTTTGAAAAACGATGTCGTTGATGACTTTGGTTTTATCGCCAATTTCCGCGATGACCTTTACGATGTTGTTGATTTCGCGATTGTTAGTCTCTATCTCGAGACTGATCTCGCCATTGCTCTTGTCGATTTCGCCAATGGCGCGCACGGTTTCTTCGACAGCTTGCTTGCCTTGTTGGGCGGCCTGCGAGCTTGCGGCTGAAACATTTCGGGACTTGGCAGCGCTTTCGGCGTTGCGGGCCACCATGGCGCTCAGCTCTTCGACAGCAGATGACGTTTGCTGAAGGGCTGCGGCCTGCTCGGTGACGCTTGAGGCGAGTGACTCGGAGGAGGCGAACACCTCGCGCGATGAAGATCCCACTTGATCGGCGCCTTTTTGCAGACTTTCGGTGGTGCCAGCGAAGCTTTGGGAGAGGCCTCGGGTGAACAACTCGCCCATCACTAAGCTTGATACGAACCCAATAATGGCTAGGAGGAGCGTGATGATGTTGGCATTGCGCGCGGTTTTTTGAGCAGAAGCAACCCAGGTTTCGGCTTGTTTGTTGTGGTAGTCCGTGAGCGCATCCAGAGCATGAGCAAATTCATGGCGAGCTTTTTTGAATTCTCCGCGATATTCGTCTGCGAATTTCTGACGATCCTGCGGACTTGTAGAGGGAGCCAATGGAAGTGTTTTGTCGAAGAAATCGGAGAGAGCTTTCCACTTTTCTTGAAGCGTCGCTAAAAGTTTTACTTCTTCGTCTTCGCCTTGCACGATAGTGGCGAATTGGGCTTCCGCGGTTTGATATGCGCCTTTGTTTTCTAGAATTTGCTTTTGAAGCTTTTCTTGCTCCTCAGGAGTGTTTCCCACGAGGGTAATTTGAAGAATACGGGCGAACATGTATTTGACGTTGGCATCCATATCCCCCAGCCAATCCACAGCCTTGAGATTCACCTTCGCAATATGCTCATAGCGCGAGGAAACCATTTTAAGAGAAATCGCCCCTCCGGTGCCTACGATAAAAAGAAACGCGGCACTGAGCAGAAACATGGCTCTAAGACGAAACTTCAGTGATTTATCTTGAAACATAGGACGCAGCCCTCGGGGTTGAATTAGTCTTTCCCAAAGTGTACCTGAGGCTGCAGAGATATCAATAAAAGCTTGTGGCTTATTTCTTTAGTGTTTGTCTCAAGACGTAGGGTAAAATCCCGCCGTTTCTGAAATATTCCAATTCATTGGGCGTGTCGATTCGGCAAAGGGTGGTGATCTCCTTCTTTATGCCGTCGGCCCCTTTCAGGCGCACGGTGACTTTTTGACCGGGGGTCAAAGAGTCAAGGCCTGAAATTTCAAAAGTCTCATCGCCTGTGAGTCCCAAAGTCTTGCGAGTTTCGCCGGCTTGGAATTGCAAAGGCAGAATTCCCATTCCGACAAGGTTAGAGCGATGAATGCGCTCAAAACTTTCGGCTATAACGGCGCGAATGCCCTGTAGTTTAGGCCCTTTGGCCGCCCAGTCGCGTGAAGATCCCGTTCCGTATTCTTTACCCGCAATGATGAGGAGTGGGATATTATCTCGAACATATTTTTGTGATGCATCAAAAATCGACATTTGTGTACCGTCAGGAAGATGACGTGTGACTCCGCCTTCAACCCCCGGCACTAGTTCGTTTTTAATTCGAACATTGGCAAAAGTTCCTCTGGCCATGACTTCGTGGTTTCCACGACGTGCGCCGTAGGAGTTGAAGTCCTTCGCGTCGACCCCTAGGCTCATGAGGTATTTGCCCGCGGCCGAAGTCTTTCCGAATGAGCCGGCCGGAGAAATATGATCCGTTGTAATAGAATCCCCAAGCATCGCCAGCACGCGAGCTCCCGTGATGTCGGTGATGGGCGCGGGTTGAGCGGTAATGCCTTCGAAAAACGGAGGCTCTTTGATGTAGGTTGATTTTGCATCCCAAGCGTAGAGGTCGCCGGTAGGGATATTGAGCTCTCGCCAGTTCTTATCGCCCTTGAAAACGTCTGAGTAACTCTTCTTAAACTGTGCAGCCGTCACATATTTCCCGCACATTTCATCAATTTGCTCGCGCGCAGGCCAAATGTCTTTGAGGTAAACCGGCTCGCCATTGGGGTCGATCCCAACGGGGTCACGAGTCAGATTGATATTCATGTTGCCGGCAATCGCATAAGCCACAACTAAGGGAGGCGAGGCCAGGTAGTTTGCGCGGACTTGGGTGTGCACGCGGCCTTCGAAGTTTCGATTGCCTGAAAGCACAGAAGCGACCGCTAAATCACCCTCGGTAATCGCCTTTGCAATGTGCTCAGGCAGGGGCCCCGAGTTTCCGATGCAAGTCGTGCAGCCGTAACCTGCGACGTGAAAGTGCAAGCCTTCGAGGTAACTCATCAGCCCCGATTCTGTAAGATAGTCGGTGACACATTTGGATCCTGGCGCGAGAGAGGTTTTTACCCAAGGTTTCACGTTCAATCCGCGTTGAACGGCGTTCTTGGCAAGCAGACCTGCCGCAATGAGCACGCTTGGATTTGAAGTGTTGGTACAGCTGGTGATGGCTGCGATGACGACTGAGCCATGGCGAAGGTTGTAGGACGCTCCGTCGGGTTGTTTGACCGCGATGGCTTTATGGAGTGTTTCGCGGGTTTGCGCTTCGGTCAAAGGTTCAAGTTCAGGGGCAAGTGCGACAGGGCATCCGCCTTCAGCTGCCCAATCCGTGAGAGCTTTCTTGTCTTTATCTGTTCCGTTGATCTTGTCTTGCATCAAAGCCGCAAGGGACGTGCGGAATGATAGACGAGCGTCTTTTAACGTCACGCGATCTTGAGGACGCGCGGGACCTGCGAGGCAGGGCTCCACTTTTGAGAGATCAAGTTCAAGCAAGTCGGAGTAGGTGGGCTCGGGTTGATCCGGAGAAAACCACATGCCTTGCGCCTGAAAATAAGTGTCAACAAGCGCGACGTTCTCCGCGCGACCCGTAAGTGCGAGATAATCGGTTGTGATGCGATCCACTGGAAAAAGGCCAGCGGTAGCACCGAATTCGGGAGCCATGTTAGCGATGGTGGCGCGATCGGCGAGCGTGAGTGCCCTGAGACCCGGGCCGAAGAATTCGACGAACTTCCCAACGACACCTTTTTTGCGAAGCATTTGGGTGACGGTGAGAACGAGGTCAGTTGCCGTCGTTCCTGGGTTGGGTTTTCCCGTAAATTTAAAGCCCACAACCGGAGGAATCAACATTGTGCATGGCTGACCTAAAAGGGCAGCCTCGGCTTCAATTCCGCCGACGCCCCAACCGAGGCAGCCTAAACCGTTAATCATCGTCGTGTGTGAGTCTGTACCAATGAGCGTGTCGGGGTAAACCCAAGTTTTGCCATCAGTCTCTGCGGTCATTGCGACATGGGCAAGAAACTCGAGGTTGACTTGGTGAACGATTCCGGTGTCGGGCGGAACCACTCGGAAATTCTGAAATGCGGATTGGCCCCATCTTAGGAACGCGTAGCGCTCGCGGTTGCGATCAAATTCAAGCTCCGCGTTTTTGCTCATTGCCAGTGAGGTGCCGTATTGGTCGATCTGAACCGAGTGATCGATGACGAGATCGGCCGGTTGCAGGGGATTAATGAGGTTTGCGTTGCCGCCCAATTTATTTAGTGCCGCTCTCATGGCCGCGAGATCGGCGATGGCAGGCACTCCGGTGAAGTCTTGGAGCAATACGCGCGCGGGCATGAATTGGATTTCGTTTTCGTTTTGCGCTTTGGGATTCCAGTTGAGGAGGGATTCGATGTCTTTTTTCTTAACGGCAATGCCGTCTTCGTTTCTCAGAAGATTTTCCAGGAGAACCTTAAGGGAAAAGGGCATGCGGCTTAAGTTGAATCGGGAAGAAAGGGCCTTGAGTGAGTGGTAGTTGTAGGATTTGCCTCCGACAGAGAGCGTGTTTGCGGTTCCAAAGGAGTTCAAGTTTTTGCCGGCCATGGGGAAAAGGTCCTTTCCTAGCGAATAATCTACTTGAAGCTGGAGTTGGGTTCTAGAGAAAAGGTGGCGTGGGGAGCACGCCTTTGGCTTAATGGGCGCGTCAACTAGCTGGGCGTGCTGTGGTTGGGGGTTCTGTTTGGAGTGTGTGAATCCAGTCATGGTGTGATGAGTAATGAGTAGTCAGATTCTCTAGCGTATTGGGCCCTCCTTCAGATACGGGGATTTTATGATGAATCTCGACCCACCTGCTTTGGTTGCAGCGCTTCCCGTTATCATGGGTGTAGGTGCATCGGCCCTGATCTCGAAGTCGAATTTGATGCAGGAGGTTGGCCGGGATGGGGACTCTTTGCTGGGCGATTTTCGCCTGACTCGCGTCAGGTTGCGTGCCGAAGGGCGTGCCGAAGGGCACGCCCTTTTTCGCAATCTGTCGCTTAGCGCGCATTACAGGATCAAAGCGTTTCAAATGTTCTTGAGTCATTGTTGTAATGGTTTCTTCAAGTGAAACCGCCCGGCCGCGGGCCTGGCTCAAAAGATCTTGCACGCGTCTTAGGGCAAGCATGTCTTTTTCGGATAGGCAAACCTGCAATTTGACTCGATCTCCTGAGATATAGCTCGCACCCTCAGGCACCGCAGCTTGCGGCCGAACCTTAGCGACTTCTTTTTCAAGTTGTCGCTGGGTAAGGGTGGCGGCCTTTTCTAGCCACTCGGTTTTGTTCTGGGGAGTTAATACCGAAGTAATTCTTCGGGCGCTGGAGAGAGTCATCGAACCATTAGCGATCAAAGTTTTGACCTCGGGCACTTGGCGTGCTTTGCGCGAAACGGTGATGAGATTGTAAGCCATGCTCTCTGAGAGTCCCAATTCACAAACGACGTAAAGAAACAGGCTTGAGTGGCCGTGCGTGAGATAAACGCGGTGACGATCGACTTGATCGAGAATTTCTAAGAGTTCTGCTTCGGCCTTTTTGTAACGCGAACTGATTTCCACGGCGCGGCTATAAATTTGCGGGGAGAGTGTGGAGGACATAGGCTGACCCTTTCATGAAAAAGTTTTTATAGGGTAATCATGAAAGTGCGCGACAAGAGTGGTTGAGGAAAAAAGGTGTATCGAAAAGTCGCACTTTATCCGGGATAAAGTAGGGCATTTGTTTCATAAGCGCCGCCGTTTCGCAATATTAATTTTGAAAAAATCTCTCACTGGTGTTTCAATCAAAGCATGCGTTTTTCTTTTCTTGATGATCAAAATCGCTCACATCAAACACCAACCCGCCGCCTTAATCATCGCTCAAATCGAGTCCACAACCGGGTGGTCGCGAATTACCTACATGGGGATCATGCCAGAGTTTCGCGGCCAAGGATTAGGAAAGTGGGTTCACCGTAAGGGATTCAACATGATGCGTAAACAAGGGGGAACGCTTTATCATGGGGGAACGGTCGTCAGCAATAAGGGCATGATTCGGTTATTCCAAAATCACGGATGCAAAGAGTATCGCCGAATGCAGGAATGGGTATTCAAAGTGTGATCATGCGCTTGGTCATACACTAATCCATTTTCGAACGCCCAAATTAGGTGTAAAAAAGCAATACACAATAAAGGAGCCCACAATGGCGAACTTCATCGAAAATTATCAGACCCATGAAACAGAGAGAAAAGCGCAAGGCATTCCTGCCCGGGCGCTGGATCCCGCGCAGACCAAAGACCTCTGCGAACTTTTAAAAAACCCTCCGAAGGGCCAAGAAGACCTACTCTTGCACCTTTTAAAAGACCGCGTCTCGCCCGGTGTGGATCCCGCAGCCGAAGTCAAAGCCGATTTTTTGGCGCGTATCACTCGTGGCGAAATTCAATCGCCGCTCCTCACTAAACTCGAAGCTGTAAAAATTCTGGGCACGATGCTGGGGGGCTATAATGTGACACCTCTCGTTCAGGCGCTCAAGAATCCAGAGCTCGCCGAGGAAGCTGCAAAAGCACTTTCAACCACGATCCTCGTCTATGATTCTTTCGACGATGTCGCCGAGCTCGCGAAGACAATCCCCACCGCGAAGAAGGTCATGCAGGCTTGGGCCGATGCCGCTTGGTTTATGAACAAGCCGGGCGTTCCCAAAACCCTCAAACTCAAAGTGTTTAAGGTCGACGGGGAAATCAACACCGATGACTTCTCTCCAGCAGGTGATGCCTGGAGTCGGCCTGATATCCCACTGCATGCCCTGGCCATGGGAAAGACAAAATTTCCTGACGGACTCGCAACCATTGCGAAGTTTCGCGCTGAAGGCGACACGGTTGCTTTTGTGGGGGATGTCGTGGGTACGGGATCTTCTCGCAAATCAGCCTGTAACAGCGTGCTTTGGGCCATCGGCCAAGATATTCCTTTTATTCCTAATAAACGTCGCAATGGCGTCATCATTGGCGGTGTGATCGCCCCGATTTTCTTTAACACTGCTCAGGACTCAGGGGCGCTTCCGATCAAGACAGACGTTTCTAAAATGAAGACCGGCGATGTCATCATCATAGACAACGAAAAAGGTGAAGTTCGGACCGAAGCAGGTCAAGTGCTCTCGAACTTCAAACTTTCGCCAAACACGCTTTCAGATGAGTTCCGCGCCGGCGGACGCATCAATCTGATTATTGGACGCGCGCTCACGGATCGCGCTCGTAAGGCGATGGGACTTAAGCCTACGGAACTGTTTATTCAACCCGTGAATCCCAAACCGAAGCCCAACCAAGGTTATTCGCTTGCGCAAAAGATGGTTGGCAAAGCGTGTGGCGTAACGGGTGTTCTGCCGGGCACAGCATGCGAACCCAAAATGACGACCGTAGGCTCTCAAGACACGACAGGCCCGATGACGGCAGATGAATTAAAAGAGCTTGCGTGCCTCAAATTCCAGGCTCCTCTTTTCTTGCAATCGTTTTGTCACACCGCCGCTTATCCAAAAGCTGCGGATGTTTCGATGCACAAGTCACTTCCCACATTCATGCATCACCGTACGGGCGTGGCGCTCAAACCCGGAGACGGCGTTATTCATTCTTGGCTCAACCGACTCTTGATCCCAGACACTGTTGGAACGGGGGGGGATTCGCATACGCGCTTTCCGATTGGGATCTCGTTTCCCGCGGGCTCTGGCCTTGTTGCCTTTGCAGGCGCGCTTGGCTTTATGCCGCTTGATATGCCCGAGTCGGTGCTGGTTCGGTTTAAGGGTAAGTTAAATCCCGGCATCACGCTCCGTGATGTTGTGAATGCCATTCCGTATTGGGCCATTAAACAAGGCCTTCTCACGGTGCCTAAGAAAAATAAGAAGAACATCTTCAATGGCCGGATACTCGAAATGGAAGGCTTGCCCGAGCTCTCTGTTGAGCAAGCGTTTGAACTGACCGATGCCGCCGCCGAGAGAAGTGCGGCCGCCGCGTGTATCAAACTTTCTGAGAAGACGGTGGCAAATTATTTGCGCTCCAATGCCGCGCTGATGAAGAAGATGATCGCTGACGGTTATCAAGACGCAGGGACGCTGAAAAAACGCATTGCCGACGTCGCAACCTGGCTCAAGAAACCTGAGCTGCTGAGCGCCGATGCTAATGCTGAATACGCCGCCATCATCGAAATTAATCTCGCAGAAGTGACCGAACCGATTCTGGCCTGCCCGAACGATCCGGATGATGTGAAGCTTCTAACCGAAGTTGCTGGTACGCCTGTGAGTGATGTGTTCTTGGGCTCTTGCATGACTAACATCGGACATTTTCGCGCTGCGGGGGCGATTTGGAAAGGACAGAAATTTAATTCCGCTGTTCGGACTTGGATTTGCCCTCCGACTCGCATGGATCAGGAGCAATTAAAAGACGAAGCGATGTTCTCGGTTTTTAGCGCAATCGGTGCGCGCATCGAAGTTGCGGGTTGTTCCCTTTGCATGGGCAATCAGGCAAGAGTTCCTGAGGGCGCTACCGTTTACTCTACGTCCACTCGGAACTTTGATGACCGAATGGGTAACGGTGCCAAAGTATTCTTGGGCTCAGCCGAGCTGGGTGCCGTGATTGCGACGACCGGAAAGCTCCCCACGAAGGATGAGTATATGGCGGTCTATCGCGATAAGATCGGGCCTAACGAGGCCAAGATCTACAAGTATTTACAATTCGACGAGATGCCAGGCTATTAGGGCCTATCTTCTGGCCGTTCCCCCGAGCCCCCCTAGCAGAGACATGAGTTCTTTGCGAGTGTCGGGATCGTTGTAGAAGTCACCTAACATGGAACTTGTGATGGTATAGCTTTGCTGTTTCTCCACGCCACGCATCATCATACAGAGATGAAACGCTTCGATGATGACGGCAACGCCCGTGGGCTTGAGAATGTCGTTAAGTGCTTGAGAGATTTGATTGGTGAGTCGCTCTTGGACTTGAAGTCTGCGGGCAAACACGTCCACAATGCGCGAGATTTTGGAGAGGCCGATAATCTTGCTATTCGGAATATAGGCCACATGTGCCTTGCCATAAAATGGCAGCATATGATGTTCGCACAGCGAGAAGAGTTCGATATCGCGCACGATAACGATTTGGCTGGAGCCTTCGGTGAAGAGGGCATCCTTGACGACCTGCTGTGGAGTTTTACGGTAGCCGGAGGTGAGGTACTCGAGCGCCTTCGCGTAGCGCTTAGGGGTGTCGCGCAACCCTTCGCGTGAAGGGTCTTCTCCGACAGAGAGAAGGATCGAATGAATATCTTTTTTGATTCGATTCAGAGCTTTGGTCCCTAGCTGCTTGGGGAGGGTGGGTTTGGATTTCATAGTTTTCGCCATATATCGTGCAGCTTATCATGACTGGGGCAGTTTTTCCACAAAGGCGGCTGCTCCTCCCATTGATCCCGACTCGAACTTCTGCTAAGGGTCATAAAATGCTAAACAAAGAATCCGTTCTAGAAGCCCTGAAGAAAGTTCAAGATCCTGATCTCCATAAAGATCTGGTGACCCTTAATATGATCCGCGACCTCGTGGTCACGCCTGAGGGCAAGGTCTCACTCAAGGTGATGTTGACGACTCCTGCGTGTCCCTTGAAGGCGAAGATTGAAGGCGATGTTCGGGCGGCGCTTGCGGGCGTACGCGGAGTGAAGCAGATGGATATTAAGATGGATGCCGAGGTTCGGGGGCGGACGATGCTTTCGGGGCCTAAGGCGATTCCGGGGGTGAAACAAGTTGTTTTGGTTTCTAGTGGCAAGGGCGGAGTTGGAAAAAGCACGGTTGCGGTGAATCTTGCAACTGCTCTTGCAATGGAAGGCTCTAAGGTCGGCCTGATGGATGCTGATGTTTACGGCCCCAATATTCCGACGATGATGGGGGTTCGTGAAGCCCCTCAGGTGATGGACGATCCGGTGAAGGGGGAGATGTTTATTCCGCTCGCTGCTCATGGGGTGAAGGTGATGTCGATGGGGTTTATGGTTCCCGAGGATCAGCCGTTGATCTGGCGAGGTCCCATGCTACACAGTGTTATTAGTCAGTTTTGTGAAAAAGTACTCTGGGGCGAATTAGATTATCTTATCATCGATATGCCTCCTGGGACGGGCGATGTGCAATTGTCTGTCGCGCAGCTTGTTCCGGTAAGTGGTGCGATCTTAGTGACGACGCCTCAGGAAGTTTCTCTTCAAGATGTACGTAAAGCCTTTCGCATGTTTGAAAAAGTAAAGGTCCCGATCATGGGGCTCGTGGAAAACATGAGCTACTTTGTTTGCGATGGCTGCACGAAGAAGCATACGATTTTTGGCTCCGGCGGTGCGCGCGTGATGGCAGAGGTGTTCAAAACGCAAGTCCTGGGAGAAATTCCTGTAGTGACTGGAGTTCGAGAAGGGGGGGATAACGGTAAGCCTGTTGTGACCTCACAGGCCCCTGAAACGAAGGAAGTGGCTCAAGCATTTTTGGCGCTTGCTCGCAGGGTTGCGCAGGATTTGGCGATTAGCGCAGCAAAAGAGCTGGAAGCGGCTGGAGCTAAAGACGCGCCCGGCGCGCCCTCGGAGCTGGTACAAATGACTCGTTTCTAATCGCGGCCCGACCTTTGCAGATGTGGCTGCTCGTAGTGGGGATCTTTTAATAAAAGATCTGTTTCAAAACAGCAGTCTTTCTTAGAAAGGAATGGGGAAATGCCAATTCAAAAAAGAAGTAGTTCCGTTCGATCAAAAGCAACAACAACCGCGAAGCGTAGGTCTACGCTTGCGAGTTCGGCTAAAAAGAAGACCGTGGCTGCGCGGCCAGTAGAGCGCAAAGTAGCGCGCCCGGTAGCGCGTGCGGTAAAGAAAATCGCCAGTGCAACTGCGAAGCGGTTGTCGTGGGCGGGTTTAAGGCAGAGTTCAAGTCGCTAGGCTTGCTTGGCTTTTGCAGGGGTGGACCGATTAACGAGCCGGTTCACCCCATCCCAATGGCTTCAACAGGGCAGGCTTCAAGGGCTGCTTTGCAGCGGATCTCTTGTTCTGGAGTCTCAGGCTGCTTGACGACGTAGGAGTAGCCGTGTTCTTCGTTTCGGGTGAAGTTCTCCGGCGCTTCGGCGCGGCAGGCATCACAATCAATGCATTGATCGTCAACAAAATACCGCCCGGGTGCATTGTCGGGCCATTTTTTACTCGCGTTCGCCATAATGAGTTCCTTCTTGTGTGTGTTTGTTTTACGGATTTTTGCGCTCATGTCAAATCTGTTTTTAGATGGCCATTAAAAGTCCATGTATAAGTCCATGACGCTTGGGCTATACTCAAGGCGTGGACGCGATCAAAATCGTTATCTCAGATTGTCACCTCTCTGCTGGCCGCTTCTTTGAGGGAAGGCTTAATCCTCACGAGGATTTCTTTTTTGATGATGAGATTTGTGATTTCTTCAATCATTTCTCCATGGGAGAGTTTGGCGGAGAGCAGGGGAGTGAGCGAAATGTTGAGTTGCTCATTGCCGGGGATTTTTTGGATTTCTTGAATGTCCCGATCAGGGGTGAGTTTGAAGAGGCGGTGACGGAGCAGGTTTCCCTCCATAAATTGGAGGCGATTATTGCGGGCCATCCCAAAGTGATGCGGGCCCTAAAAAAATTCGCGTCGCGCCCAGGCAAGACGATAACCTACTTACTCGGAAATCATGACTCTGATCTGGTGTTTGCAAGTGTTCGAGAGCGGATCACGCGGGAGTGGGATCCGCAAGGGGAGTTTCCTTCTCAAAAAGTAAAGGTGATTGGAGATACGGATCGAGTGACTTTTCCAGGGGGCGTGGAAGTTCGTCATGGCAATCAGTTTGAGGCGGTGCATGCCATTGATTTCGAGAAACCGGTTTTGAAGTGGCATTTGGACGAGCCGGTTTTAAATTTGCCTTGGGGAAGTGTCTACGTTTTGAAGATTGTTAATCGCATGAAATGGGAGCGGGATTATATCGACAAGGTGAGGCCCGCTAAAGTTTTTGTAGTGTTTGGGCTGATATTGGATCCTTGGTTTACCTTGCGGTTTGCGTTTTTGTCGGCGTTTTATTTTTTGAAGACGCGGTTTATTTTTAGTCCCGGACGGAGCTCGCGGATTCTACAGACGGCGATGATTCTTAAGCAGGAAACGAATTTTTTGTTGGATTTGGAGCGCGAGGCGCGCGAGATTCTCGAGAGCAAGGCTGCGGACGCACCCGAGGTCGCTACGGTAATTTTCGGGCATACTCATAAGCCGATGCATAAAATTTATCCCGATGGCAAGCAATACATTAACACCGGAACCTGGACGAAGATGATCAATTTGGATTGGCGAGGGATGGGGCGCCAGTTCTGTCTTACGTTTGCTTTCGTGCGGATTCGTGATGGGAAATCCGAATGCGAGTTGAGAAATTGGGTGGGTGAGCATAGTCCTCATCGGACCTTTCAAGGGTAGTAAATCCGTCTCGTGACGCATATAGTCATAAAACTGTTAAGATTCGTCTGATATGATTTCGCATTGAGTCTGAGCCACTTAAGTGTCGCATTGTGTCAATAGTGACGGTGTGAGTCATAAAACCTGTGGAAAAAGGTCAAGTATTCGCTATAATTAGTCTCAGAAGGGGTAAGAGACTAATTCAATGCGGCACGTTTGTAGATATTCCCAGTTAGCCGTCTTGGCGTTTTGCGTTATATTCGCGATCCCAGGTGCAGGTTGTGCGAAGAAGAAGAGCACGACCTCAGAGTCCTCGAGTTGCGCTGCCATTGATGGAGTTGCCTGGACGCCTAACATTAGTGGGGCGGGCGCGAGCAATCACGATACTGGCGCAGAAGTCTCAAAGACCATTCTGAGTGCTTCTGGGCCTGTGACGGGACTAGGGCAAGCCGCTCCCGCAAGTCGTGAAATCGATGTTGAGATAGACATGACCGAAGACCTCGGGGCCTTTGGCTCGTTGACCTTGGTTGCAAAGGTAACGGGGATGCCTGCCGGTCTTGACGGAAGTGCTTATCCGGCTTTGGTTTACCTCTCGGATGGAACGTATGACTATATCAATCTTGCGCGAGCAGGCAGCGGAGGCGATTGTGCGCAAAACGGTTACTATACCTGTAACGGAGTAAGCTGTACTTCGAATTCTGCGTGCCTGGTAAATTGGCCCAGCGCCTATTTTGATCGAACTCATTGGCAGCAACATCAAATTCCGAGTTTTGGTTATGGGAGTGTGAATACCTTTCCTTCCTGTAATTGGACCGAAGGGGCCGAAGCACCTTCGACAGATTCCGCTTGCGCGTTCAACACGCATTTCTTTCCTTCTGAGTATTCTGTTCCGAGGCTGAGGTATGGTGGAAAATATCACGCAAAGTATGTATTGCTGGCCGCTAACTATGCGACGGTCACGACTGCGGCTGCTGCTCAGCTTGAAGTGACCGTGATCAAGAAGAAGGAGGCGGCTACGGCTACGGCGATAGGCGGGGCGGTCGACCTCAACATTGTGATTGTAGGAAGCGATAATATCGCGGCGTCACGAACAGTGAAAGGAAAACAGAATTTGGATTCTCTTTTCACGCTGGTGCAGCAGTATTTTGGGCATGAGAATGTTGGAGTCAAACTAGGCAGCGTGAATGCCATTGAATGGGGCTGTGAAGCGGGAGGTGACTCCTATGCTAATGTGGGGGCGATGAAGCTGGGGGATATGTTTTCGGGCTCGAAGGATTTGATACCCGAGGCCTCTGAACTCAAGGCGCTGAATATTTTTCTCGTGAGCACGATTGATGATGATGTTTCAGGAGAGGGCTCGAATCTCACGATCCTCGGTCTTTCGGGTGCCATCGGAGGGCCTATGCTTCGTGGAACCGCCGCAAGCGGCCTTGCTTTTTCAAGTTTTGATAAGCTTGCGACCTACAATCCGCTCTGTTCGGGAACGGGTGAGTGCTCGATTCAGCATCAGGAGGCGGACTTTGTAGATATGGGCGCGACCATTGCCCATGAAATGGGGCATTTCTTGGGACTCAATCATCCGACTGAAGCGCAGGGCTCCAAGCATGACGTCGTTTATGATACCCCGGTTTGCACGGCGCGTTCTGCCTCCTCAGGCTATATTACGATTAGTTCGTGTTTAAATTCGGATACTCATGTGTATTCACCCACGGGAAAAACCTGCAAACAAGTCTGTACAGGTTACTCCTCTTCATCGGGCGTGTTTTGTCCCGAAGCGATGGAGTGCCAGTTTAACCACATTATGTGGTGGACTTCGAAGAATTTTAAAGAGGGCACCGCGCTGGGCGATGGGAACGTATTTTCCCATGATTCATCGGTGATTATTAATTACAATCCGTTTATCCAATAGGTTTGATTACGGCTTCCACAAAGAAGGTGCCAGAAGTTGAGCTAAATTCTACCGCAATACAGGTGCCTTGCACGGTATGTCGGATTGTATGATTTTTGCCAGCTATGACGGCCGGGAGGGCGGGCTGAATTTTGTAGCCTTGTTCGTTCAAAACTTTCTTAGCGCCTCCAAAAATCTGATTACAAAGCTCTCCTGCGACGTCCTCAATCTCAGTCGTGATTGTAGTGAAAGTTTCTCCCAGCATTCCACTTGCCACGGCCAAAAAACATTTTTCTTCGAAGGTGACAGCCATACTCCCAACGCATTTGTCAGAAGTGATGGAGATGAGTGCTGAAATGTCGCCTCTGACGGGTTCTTGGACGGGGCGCAAAAATACGCGTTTCTTTTCGGCTTTCGTGTTGGCCGTAATTTTGAGCACATTAAGGGTCGAGTCAATGAAGGGGTTGATGAAGTTAACATCGACCTTTGGCTTGGCGGCTTCTTTCGACGTTTCTGGGGAGGCTTCTGGGAAAAAACCACGAATTGAATCAATGAAGATGCCTGCGTCGAAGGGCGTCTGAATGAAGACAAAGGCGTTAGGATTGCCTTGAAGGGTGTCAGGCTGTTTATCACCCACCAAGAAAACGTGGTTGGGTTTATTGTCGGCAGGAATTTGCAGAAGATCCTGCACGAGGTCCGTGCCGGATCTTCTGGCCATCATCGTACTTGCGATCACAAGTTCAAAATGTTGACGTTGAATTTTCTGCAAAGCTTTGACGCCGTCACTTGCGGAAATGACCTGAGTATTTGTAAGACGAGCGGGTAGAAGTTCCTTAAGCTCTTTAAGATTTTCTGGCTTTTCGCCTGCGATGAGGATCCAATGATTTTGTTGTGCCATAAAAGGATTGTAGCACACACCCTGAAGGTGGTAGCCAAAATCTATGCCAAAAATAACAAATTTATTGTTGATGATGGTGCTGCTCTATCAGTTCGCGGCGCCAGCGCTTAGTGCCGCTCAGGATCAGCCTTCTTTGTCTGCGTCTGCGCCCGAGCACATTCAAGAAGCCATTGAAGAGACGCTTGCTCAGCGGCACCCAAAAGATACCGCTCAATGGTGGCGCTCGTTGGGGCCCGGAGCGCCTCCGATTATTATTCGTATGTATGAAGAATCGAAGCAGATATTTCATCGGGTGCGGCTTCTTCAAGGGTTGGGATGGTTTGATGATCCGGTAGCGCTTGAGTTTATCAAGAAGCAAGGAACTGTGGCTGACGCCGATAGTTCCATTCGTAATACTGTAGTGAAGACGGTGGGTGTTACGCAGGGGGTTAGGGAGCTGGCGTTTGTTTCAGATTTTCTCAAACACCCCAATCCTCAAACGCGTTGGACGGCGGCTGATGTACTTCGGCGAATGCATGATCCTCGCGCTGAACAAGCTCTTGCGGAATATCTCAAAGGCGAAAAAGTTGAATGGATTGTTTCAAAGGTCTTGGCTGCAACTTCTGAGCAAGATAAAACAAAGGCGGCGGTTTTGGTCATGCCTGTTGCGCTCACTTTGAGTAAGGATTTTGAGGGAGTGTGGACGGGCTTTTGGGTGTTTTCGAAAAAGGCGAGCTCGAAATCTGCGTTAGTAAGCGAAGCCCTTGGGGTGGAAATCAAGTCGGTGAGTGCGGTGATGAAGATTTTCTCAGAGGACGCGCGCAGCGGAAAGTCTGCCCGCGAGTTTCAATGGGAAAACCTTAAGCCGAGAGAAGGTTCTTCAACAAAGTTCTCTGGGGTTTTGATTCAGTCTGTCTCTCCCTTAAAAAAATATGAAATTCAGGGTGAACTTACGCGTGAAACGGGCCAGCTTCTATTGGAATTTCGGTCGCCGACATTAGGGATGGTGGCTCTGTTAACGCGGGATACAAAGCCCAATTGATCTAAATTTATTCAATTAACTCTGGCAAAATCGCCTGCGCTGTTTCATGATGGGGCAAATAAAAAGGAGTGGCTTAAATTATGATTCCAATCGGGAAGGCTTTATCCTCGTCCGTCGGGAAGAAGTTCATCATGGCTCTTTCTGGCTTATGCCTCGGGGGGTTCATCGTTGTTCACTTGCTGGGAAATCTTGCGCTTTATCGCCCAGAGGGCGCAGCCTTTAATCACTACGCTGCGACTTTGGAGGGGTTTGGGAAAATTATTATCGCGTCCGAGCTTGGACTGATCGCCCTTTTCCTAATTCATGCGCTTAGTGCACTTATTTTAAAGCTGAATCACTGGGGCGCACGGCCGGAGCGTTATTCGGTGGTGAGGTCAAAAGGGGGTGAAAGTAAAAGCACCTTTGCTTCGCGTAATATGATTATTTCTGGTGCGGTGATCTTGGTTTTTGTTGTCCTGCACGTTTGGAGTTTTAAGTACGGTCCGGGCATTAGCGAAGGATACACGGTTGGGGGGGCTGACGGGCAGATTCGAGATCTGCATCGCCTCGTCGTCGAGAGTTTCCATAAGCCTTTGATTGTGTCGGGCTATCTTTTTGTGATGCTGCTTTTGGGCGCACATCTGTGGCATGCCTTCTGGAGCGCGCTTCAGTCTTTAGGGCTGACGAACCCTCGCTATACGAAGGGGCTGTATTGTTTGGGCTCGATGGCCGCCGTTTTGTTGTCGGCGGGATTTCTCATGATTCCGATCTGGATCTTTTTTGATCTTTCAACTGTTCTCTTAGGAGTGATCAAATGACTAATATCAATTTAGATTCAAAAGTTCCTGCAGGACCTCTGGCGCAAAAATGGGATGAACATCGGGCGCATATTAAGCTTGTGAACCCCGCGAATCGACGAAAATACAATATCATCGTTGTGGGCTCCGGGCTTGCGGGCGCTTCGGCTGCCGCCTCTTTGGGCGAAATGGGTTACAACGTCAAATGTTTTTGCATCCAAGACTCGCCTAGGCGTGCTCACAGTATTGCTGCTCAGGGCGGAATTAATGCCGCCAAGAATTATCCTAACGACGGCGATAGCGTGTTTCGCTTGTTCTACGACACGATCAAGGGCGGAGATTTTCGGGCTCGTGAAGCCAATGTCTATCGCTTGGCGCAAGTGAGTCCCGATATTATCGATCAGTGCGTGGCTCAAGGTGTGCCTTTTGCTCGTGAGTATGGCGGTGAGCTTGCGAATCGCTCTTTCGGGGGCGCGCAGGTTTCGCGTACCTTTTATGCCCGCGGTCAGACAGGTCAGCAGCTCTTGCTAGGAGCTTACAGCGCTTTGATGCGTCAGGTGAATGCTAAGAAGGTTGAGCTTCTCACCCGTCGCGAAATGCTTGATCTTGTTGTAGTCGATGGCAAAGCTCGTGGGATTATCGCGCGCAACCTGGTGACTGGCGAACTGGAGCGACATGCGGCCGACGCGGTTTTGATCGCCACCGGTGGCTATGGTCGGGTGTTCTTTTTGTCCACGAATGCGATGAATTCAAACGGAACGGCCTTGTGGCGTTGTCACAAGCGTGGCGCCTTGTTTGCGAATCCGTGTTTTACGCAGATTCACCCGACGTGTATTCCGGTGTCGGGGGAGCATCAATCCAAGTTGACCCTGATGAGCGAAAGTTTGCGAAACGACGGCCGCGTCTGGGTTCCAAAGAATAAGGCGGACGTAAAGAAGAACCCTAATGACATCCCTGAGGCGGATCGAGATTATTATCTGGAGCGCAAGTATCCAAGCTTCGGAAATCTCGTGCCGCGCGATGTGGCCTCTCGTAACGCAAAAGAAGTTTGCGATGATGGCCGAGGCGTAGGCTCTAGTGGCTTGGCCGTGTATTTGGATTTCAGAGATGCGATCAAGCGTGATGGCGCCAATGTGATTCGCGACAAATACGGCAATTTATTCCAGATGTATGAAAAGATCACGGCTGAGAATCCTTATGAAGTACCGATGAGGATCTATCCAGCTGCTCACTACACAATGGGTGGTTTGTGGGTGGATTATAATTTGATGAGCAATGTGCCTGGGCTTCACGTTTTGGGAGAGGCGAATTTCTCTGATCATGGCGCTAATCGCTTGGGTGCGAGTGCCTTGATGCAGGGGTTATCGGATGGTTATTTTGTGATTCCCTATACTTTGGGGCATTATCTGGCGTCTAATACTTTTTCGAAAGTGACCACCGAACATGCCGCTTTTGCTTCGACCGAAGACGAGGTTCGCAAGCATGTGGCCTCTCTTGAAGCGTTGGGGAAAAAGGGCGGGACCAAAACCGTTCTGGAAATCTATCGCGAGCTTGGAAAAGTGATGTGGGATAACGTTGGAATGGCGCGAACCGAACAGGGCCTCAAATTGGCCTTGAAACGCATTCCCGAGCTGCGCAAAGAGTTCTGGAGTGGCGTGAAGGTCACCGAGGGTGCTGACGGCTGGAATAAAGATCTGGAACTGGCTGGACGGGTGGCGGACTTCTTGGAGCTGGGTGAGCTGATGGCGCGCGATGCATTGAATCGCTCCGAATCTTGCGGTGGACACTTTAGATTGGAAAGCCAAACGCCTGAAGGTGAAGCCAAGCGAGATGATGAAAAGTTTTCGTACGTGGCGGCCTGGGAGTTCAAAGGGGTCGACGCGGAACCAGTGCTTCATAAAGAACCGCTTCAGTTTGAAAACGTGGAACTCGCGCAAAGAAGTTATAAATAGGTATTAATCTAATTGGTGCTTCGGAGTTCAGGGGAGAAAAATTTATGTCAGATTCAACTCAGTCCATGACTTTAACACTTTTGGTTTGGAGGCAAGAAGGTCCCCATAAGCCTGGAGCTTTGGAGAAGTTCACCGCCAAGAACATTTCAAGCCATATGTCGTTTCTTGAAATGCTGGATTTCGTAAACGAAGACATTATCAAAGCGGGCCGTCGTCCGATTGAGTTTGATAGTGATTGTCGCGAAGGAATTTGTGGTTGCTGCGGCGTCGTGATCAATGGTCAGCCGCATGGTCCGGATCGGGCAACGGCGACTTGTCAGCTTCATATGCGGACCTTTAAAGATGGGGACACCATTGTGATTGAGCCATGGAGAGCTAAGGCTTTTCCGATCATTAAGGATCTTGTGGTAGATCGCGGCGCTTTGGATCGCGTGATGTCTGCCGGCGGGTTTGTCTCAGTGAAGACGGGACCTCATGCAGATGGGAATGCGATGTTGATCCCCAAGCCTCTTGCGGATTTGGCGATGGACGCGGCTTCTTGTATCGGCTGTGGCGCGTGTGTGGCGGCCTGTCCGAATGCATCGGCTGCGTTGTTTACGTCGGCCAAGATTTCGCAGCTTGCGCTGCTGCCGCAGGGGCAGCCTGAAGCCGCTCGTCGTGCCACTGGCATGGTGGAGCAGATGGATAAAGAGGGCTTTGGCAATTGCACGAATATCGGTGAATGTCGCGCCGCTTGTCCGAAGGAAGTTTCTATTGATTTCATCGCTAAAATGAAGCGCGAATATTTTAAGGCGATGTTTGCTCCGATGGAGAGCGCGGGGGGCGATGGGGGGGTTTAGGGAGTTAGATTTCGTCTGGAATGGATTTGCGGACCCAAGGACTTAGCGCGTTTGCAAGTGCCAGTGGGAAGTTCCGCCAGGCTTTGCTGCCGATATTGTAGATCAATCCCCCTCGGGTGCAGGGCGGGGCAGTGATGGTATTGAGATAATATTGGTAGTGTGACGCGCGCGGTGAAGCACCCCATTTCATTTTGAACTTGGCGTTGCCTGAGTTCTGCGCGCTTCGCCCCATGTTGAACGAACGATAGCCGTTTTCACATGCGTATTTGAGGGCCTCCCAATATAGGAGGTCGTTGGGCTGAAATTTGAAATAATTTCTTAATGACGAGGCGATGGGGTTTGAGATTGTGTTGTTGTGGAAGAAAAGCAGCATCCCACCGATCGTTTTATTTTCGTAAACGACAGTTGCGAGTCCAATTTTTCCGGGAAATAGTCTTAGAATTTGAGTGAATAGTTCTTTGGGTGTTGCGGGCGAACCTAAGTCGCGCATATTTGTAGCATAGACTCGGTAGAATTCTTCAAAATGTTTAACACCCCAACGGACGCTTAGTCCCGCTTCTTTCGCCCTTCGAACGGGGGTTCTCGCGTTGGAGCCGACTTGGTTCCAGATCGTTTCGGCGTTACCGAAAGACGTATCAGCGACAAAGGTTTCTTCTAAAACATTTGTGAGCAAGGTGTTTGACCATTTTTTGTCACCATCTCGAATCTTCAAAAACTGACCTTCACATTGTTTTGTGATCTCGATTGCCCGATTGATCAGGGCAGCGGCCGCAGTTTCAGTTGAAGCGCAGAGACCGCCGGGCATCGAAGTAACATAATTGCCCCCTAGAAGGGTTTTCCTCACCAGCAGCAGAGGAAGAATTCCGACGGGATTGCCGTCTTGCAGGGCCAAGAGATATCGACTTTCATGGCCGTAAGTGGTCTGAAAAGCTTCCTTCCAGGCAAAAAGATGTTCAAAATGAGAGCCGGGCCGGGAACTAACATAACTGTCCCAGAGCTCTTGTTCTTCGAAGTTTTGAGCATTGATGATTTGAATCATATTCTCAATTTGAAATCCCTTCGGTTCGGAAAGTTTCAGGTGGAACTCTATAGTAGCTAAGCTTATGGGATTCATCGACAAGTCGGGGGAATTTGCTCCAAAACTGCGCCAGCTCGCTCGAAGATGCAGGCGCAGTGTCGTCGATGAGGAATACGACGCTGGCAGAGGAGGTGACGTGTTGAATCGTTTTTCGAATATCCTCAATTGTATTGATGCGATGAATTTGTTTGCGTGTCACGGAGAGAAACAGAGGGGGAATTGCTTTGGCCTCAATCGTTTCTGAAAAAACCACATCTAAAGGAGTGATCTTGGATGTAAAAAATATCGAATAGCGATCGTGAAAGGTTTCGGCGGTAGCTGGAAACAATGAAATGTTATGAAAACTTTGATAGCCTGCAAACGAGATTGTGGCAATGGAGAGGTATCCCAACAAGACGGTTAGAGTTTTCGCGCGAAAAAAGGCCGGAAGTAGCGAGTTTAAAAGGAGAAGAGAGGGGAAGACTCCAGCCGCAAGGATAAGCGAAAATTTAAGAGCAGAAAAATTATGAAGGGTTTGGTGTTCCCTGAATACCAAGACATTAAGAATTGCCGGTAGTGTCAACAGGCTCAAAAATCTCATGAGAATGAGTTGACGTTTGCTTTGGCAGGGTCTTAATAGAAGTACAAAGAAGCTTGCTGTTCCACAAAATAGAGCGAAGAGCAGAACTATAAAGAGGACCTCTCCGAGCTGATCCTGCACGTGCTTCAAAAAAACGGTGTTCCATACTTTCAATAACGTGATGTTTTTGTCTGGTTCCGTTCCAGTTCGGAGGTGGAATTTGTAGATCATGGCGGCGAACTGATCATAATACCAAAGCTGAAACATATATAAAATAACGAGCAGCAAGCTTGCGAGAATAACGTACTTTTCACGGATGATCCGTTTTAGAAGTGTTCCATCCGAGAGAAGCACTTGAATCAATAGGTATACGGGCAATGCGAAGAAAAAGAGATAATCGGTGGCCATGCCCCAAAAAAAGATGAGTGGGATGAGTGCATCGATAAAACGTTTCGTGGAGGGCAACGTTTGTCTTAGGACCTCCGCTAAGAGCAGGCATACAAACGGCAGCAAGACTGCTTCATCGGCGAAATAAACATTTTGCATCCAGTAGTAAGGTCCTGGCAAAAATACGAAGAGCAGCCCACCGAGTGTGGAACCCGCGAATCTAAATGCAGCGTTTCCATTAAACAATGATATCAACTGGAAAATACAAATCGAAAGCATCATGGCGATGAGGAGCTGGTTAGTGAGATTGATTCCCATCAGAATGTCTAATGTTGGCGACTGGTTTCTAATTTTTGCGGCCCAATAAGGAAAAACGATGAAACCAGGGGGATAGCTGGGGTAGATTTCACGCTCAGAAAGTGTCGTGTGTTCGGGGCCCTTGGGAATGAACACGCTTAAGAAGCCAAGTTGAGAAGGACCCTCTTCATACCAATTGTGAGCGGAGAGCAGGGTGTGCGCGGTAACCCAATGGTGTCCCCCGGCTAGCAATTTTCCGAATGCAGGGCTGCGCCAATGGGCCGAAAAGGCGAACCCAATGAAGATAACGGTTAATGACGCAAGAATGTGAAGAGCTTTAGATTGAAAATAGTGCATTTATTGTCGCGGCGAAGATTCTCGTGCGTCTCTGAGTGCGAGCTCGGAAATAAGGCGATTCGTCCTTCTTAGGTTTAAGATCTGATTGATGTAGAGTTTCAAGATGAGCGTAAAAAGTAAAGGTATGCTGAGATAGACAATGAGATCGGCACTTCGTTCGACTCCCACGGAATTGGCAATCGCATCAAATTCCCGATAAAAGAGCAGCTCCAAGAGAACAGCACCCATTAACATAAGAAGGCCAAACGCCGTTAGAGGGCGAATGAGACGATGCTTGCGAAGAAGAAAGGCTAAGAGAGTACCCAGGATAATGAATCCCAGTATGACAAATTTAAAGGTCATGGCGGTTTAATCCTTTCTGCTAGATGTTCCGATGGACAAAAAAATTGTACAAAATACGAAGAGCATTCAAACCGCTTTGGCCTTTGGCCTGTGAATACTCTGAATAAGTGATTTCAACCGGAAATTCTTGAAACCTGAGATTCTTCAAAGAGATTTCTTCTAAAATTTCAGAAGCGTGATCCATGCCCGAGAGTTTGAGTTCCATTTGGGCGAGCGCCTCGCTTCTAAAAATGCGCAATCCGTTATGGGTATCCGTGATGTTAATCTTATGAATCCACCGGCTGATCCGTGTGCCTATCCGCAGGAGAAGCCTACGCCTGGGTGGAATCATTGAAATGGACTTCTTATTGAGAAACCTAGAACCAATAAGGACATCGGTTTCCGGGTGCTGAATGAGAAAATCGTACATACCGACCAGGTTTTCAATGCGGTGCTGCCCGTCTGCATCGAAGGTGGCGATGAACTTCGAATGAAGTTGCTCAAGGGCGAATCTAAAGCCCGTATGAAGTGCTCCCCCTTGGCCAAGGTTGATAACGTGTCGAACTATCGTAGCGCCTGCTTTTTGCGCTTCATCTGAGGTTTGGTCAGAGGACCCATCATCTACGACAATGACCGTGGAAAATGCTGAGCGAAGACCGGCAATTGTTTTGGCGATTTGTTTGGCCTCATTATAGGCAGGGACAATAATCGCACATTCATTTCTCATGGGTGAGGCGCTCCTGTGGTGATTTGGGAAGAGAAAATAAAACGACCATTAGGAACACTGCCAGAAAATACGAGGGAATGGCGTAGCGAATGTGAAAGGGATGGCCGTTCATGAGGGCAAAAAGACCAGAATTTGCGAGTCCGGGGCAAAGAACTAAAAAGGCGAAGGGTAAAATGTGTTGAAAGTTCCGGGAAGCATTAGAGGTTCGGACGAGGCGAGCGACTAAGGAAAGTGTGAGAACAATAACCAAGAGGCTCCCTAGATTAAGATAAAGCCAAGAAAGCTTGGGAGACTGCATGGAAAACCGCGAGTAGGTCCAATCATAATGCCCCAGTCCCGTCCAAGGTGCGGTGATCCAGACCCAAGGCGCCGCGCTATAGTAAATCATATCGCGAATGATCGAAGACATAACCGCTAGTCCTTGATGGCGGAGGACAGTCGCGAGCATTTGATCGGCATAGGGATGCGCGCAAGTCCAATCCGTTCCGCAGATTTTCTTCATCACGCCTTTGTTAGCGTTTGGGTGGCTGTCATACAGGCGAGCGTCTTCAATTGAGAGTTTTGAGCGAACAGCCTCTGGCATCAATGGGTAGACTTTTTCAAATCGTGGGTAGAGCGCTCGGTACAGAAAACTATAAGTCAAGTCGGGTGGGGGCTCGGAGAGCGAAATGGTTTGGGTGTAGGAGTTAATGGTAAAGACAGTGGCCAGAGCCAAGAAGGATGTGAGAATTGATTTTCGAAACTGATAAAGCTTGTTCTTCTTTACAAAAACCATAAAGAGAATCCCGATGAGGGCACTCCCTGCTGCGATGTAGATCTTTTCCGATCGTGATAGGGCCATTAAGACAAAGGCACAAAAGTAGAAACCGTAGTCCCAAAGGGCGTCTCGCTTTAAAAGCAGAAGTCTGATCAGAAGCGACGTAAAGAAGATTAAAAGCCCTAATGCAATTCCATCAGAAAGCACGGTGACATTAAAGTGCAAAACGATGGGTAAAAAAAACAGACTCAGCCACAAAAGATTGGATCGCAGAGGCGCTCTAAAATACAGCTCGGCAGTCTTTACTAAGTGCCGGAGGGCGAATCCAAGAAGGAGAAGCTGAAAAAGGTAGAGAGGAATTTGAAAATAATGGGGAGCGGTCTTGAAGGCAACTCTCAAAATGAGGGGAAACAAAAGGGTGCGATAGGGATCGAGTTGAAGGGACGCGGCTTGTGCAAGTTCAATGTATTCTCGTGTATCCCCATATTCGGGAATATGGTTCATTTGAAGCAATCCCCAAATGGCACCGGTGAAAATGAGCGCAACCCCTGTGATGCGCGAGCTTCGGTTAAAGAGGGTGTTGAGCTTGGAAAGGGTTGACATTGCATACAGTTTTGCAATGCTTCGCCAAAATGTACAACCCTGTTCTTACCTTTGACATCGAAGAATGGTACCATCCGGTATTGCTAGGGAGTCATGGGTCGGGGCAGGTTCCTCGGGCTCGAGAGGTTCTCCTTTGGTTGTTGGATCTACTTGAAGAGCGAAAAGCCCGGGCTACTTTTTTTGTCCTTGGGGAAACTTTGGATCTTTACCCGGATATTTTCCGGCGCATTTCTGCCGCTGGGCATGAGCTGGCGTGTCATGGCTTCACCCATAAGCCGTTATGGGAGCATACGGCCGATAGTTTTCAGAAAGAGATAAGGCAGTTTAAGGCGAAACTTGACGCCCTTTTACCCGGGCAAGCACTTCGGGGGTTTCGGGCCTCTACTTTTAGTTTGGAGCATAAGACAGCGTGGGCCGTTGATGTTCTGGCGGCGGAGGGGTTTCTCTATGATTCCTCGATTTTTCCGTATCGAAACCACGTTTATGGTGTGGCGCAAGCGCCGCTTGTTCCCTATCGATTGAGTTCAGCCAATGTTGCGAGCGATTCAGCGGAAGGCCGTTTGTTGGAGCTCCCCCTGCCCGTGCTAAACTTTGGAAAAGTGAGGTTACCGTTTGTTGGTGGGTTTTATTCGAGAGTTTTACCGATGAAGTTGCAGATTTCGCTGATGCGTCGGACACTGAAGACGCGGCCTGTTGTCTTGTATTTTCATCCTTGGGAATTTGATCCCGAAGTGCCCCGGGTACCCTCAGGGCGCATCAATGATTGGATTACCTACACGGGGATTGAGAAGATGCGCGGGCGAATGGAGAGGTTACTTCAGGAATTTGAATTCAATACGGCCTGCCAACTTGCTGAGGCTATACAGTCCTCGCTTTTGAGAGATTGACTTCATCAGTTATTGCCTGCTCTTGGTATTCGTCATCGGTGTTAATGTTCCATAGGTTTTGAGAAATTCCGCTCGTAATCTCCTTTGATACCAGAAGTCCCATGAGTATTGAGTGATCCTGGTTATTATACTTAAAAGCGCCATTGCGACCAATGGCATAAAGACCTTCAATTGAGTCGACGTGGTTTTGAATGGTCTCAAGCGGTTTCATGAATCCGGTTTGATAAACGGGATAACTTTTGGGGATCTTGACAATATGAGTTCGGAGGACTTCTTCGCCATGCGGCAAGATGGAAATCTGACGTAGTTCTTTTACCGCTTGGTGGCCCAAATTCTCAACGGTTTCGGACCAAATTGGATCCTGATCGAAGCACCAAAACTCCATACAAAGAATTGAAGATTGCGAACTTCCAAAGAGTGATGGGCACCAGTTGCGAAAGTTCGTAATTCTTCCATGTCGAACCTCAGGAGAGTGGACATAGATCCAGTTATCAGGAAAGAGGTGGGTACCGCTTACCTCAACATAGGCCAAAATAGTATTTCGATAGTAGAGCTCATCCGCAGCGCTCACGACGGCCTTGGGCGCTTCCGCTAGGTGTTTCACCATGACGGTAAGGGGCATGGTAGAAATCACGATATCCGAGAGGACTTTTTCACCGCTATTGAGCTGAATCCCAATGGCTTTCTGACCCTGATCTGTTTTTACTGTCATAACGGACGCCACAGGGTGCTCAAGATGGACAGTGCCCCCGAGCTGGGTTATTTTTTTGACCAATTTTTTGTAAAAGTTACCGGTCCCTCCTATTGGGTAGGCAAATTGATCGATAAGTGTTTTGTGCTTTTGTTTTTTGTCCTTAAAAAAGGCTGCTTTGATTGCTTCATAAAGAGAAAGCTTTTTGATTCTCTGTGAGGCCCAGTCGGCATCGATCTGCCGACAGCTAATACCCCAAACCTTTTCAGTATAAGTCTTGAAGAAGATTTCAAAAAGACGCCGGCCGAAGCGGGATACGACCCAGTCTTCGAAAGTCTTCGCGGGTTCGCTGGGTTTCATTTTTGTGAATAGATAACTCACGATGCATTGGAAAGTCTTGATCGGGCCTAGATTGAAGAACGCGTTTAGGGGCTGAAGCGGATAGAAGAAAAACCGATTGCGATAGTGGATCCTCGTGAGCCGATTGACCATGTTGAAATCAGACCCGATCACTTCATGCCAAAGGGCATTCACGATTCTGTCGCTGCTGAAAAATCGATGCGGGCCCATATCAACTGTTTGCCCCCAAAGTGCAAAACTTCGTGAAAGCCCCCCTATATAGGGTGAGGCCTCATAGACATCCACTTTGTGCCCCGCTTTACAAAGCTCATAGGCCGCAGCAAGACCGGCAGGTCCAGCGCCAATAACTGCGATCGATTTAGCTTTGAAGTGCGGTGTTACATAGTGATTTTCCACCTTCCTGCTCATCTCCGTTTGTGCCTATTTTTGCAATTGAATTTACTAGGGTGTGCCAACTTGCTGAGTCCATAATTCCCAAGCGGATTTCTCGCCTGTAATCCCTTCTTGAATCTTCGGGAAAATCCGCGTGAGGGGGCCTACCGTTCGTTCGAGCGCTCCCCAGTTGGCGGAAGTGCCTTCTTTTCTGCGAACAAAAGCGAGGGGCCTTTGGAGTTTCTCCGAGAGTGCTTTTAGGTTCAAAGCATCTACCTCGTTCAACGGCTGAATATATGTTACGATTTGCTCCTGGGGCCCATAGAGAGCTCCGATGTAGTAAGTGCCCCAGTCCAGGTAGGAGATAATATATCTCTTTGCGAGATTTGTTTTTACATATTCAAAAAGTCCAATTCGATCCCAAGAAGAGTGAGTTTCGGGGGGGTTTCTTATAACGAGAGACAAAATATAGAAGTTGGAAACGACGAGGAGTGCTGGAATAATCCATACGCGGCGTGCTTTCGCAATCCATGCTTGCAGCCCGAGCGCCAGTGCGATCAAAATATAGGGCATCACAAAAATGATATGATGTCCGGCGTCGCTCTTCAAGTTGCGATTAATAAGGAAAAGGCTCATGCCAGATAAAACGAGCAGGAAAGCCAGAGTCTGGGGAGTCCCCTGTTTTTGCGCATTTTGCTTCGAAAGAAAAGATCTTCCCGCTGTGAGAGTCAACATTATCCAGAAGAACAATGAGGGTAGGATCCCTTTTGAATCAAAATCGCCAAAAACTCGATGGGCGAAACCCGCAAAATTAAAGAAGTACGTTTGCAGAAATGAATTTAAGTGCTTCCACTGGCCCTGCCAATCAAAAAGCTCGTAATTGGCGGCCATGCTGATTAGTTTAACAAAATATATTTCACCCGTTCTTGTTCTTGCAGTAAAAAGAATGAGACAAAGTGACAAAAGAACGCCCCCGCAAGAAAACAAACAAGCTCGAACGGATCGGTTGACGCCTTGCCTGTGATGCAGCCATATACTCAATCCCATGATTGAGGGGGAAAGAAGTAGAAAAAAAGGTTTTTGCTCGACGCCTAAAAAGATCGTTAATCCGATGAAGGCGCCCCCCACGATGCTCAGGTCGAGGGAGTTTTTCTTGATGATCCAGCCGAACATAAGCGGCACCCAGGCCATAAGGACAATCGAATATCCCACCGGCCCCGTATCGTTGATCATCTGGTAAGCGAGTGGAAAATTAAGCCCTAACGTTGCAAGAATGAGCAGCCACTCAAGACGGGTTAAGAGGCGTACTCCGATAAGAAAAAGAATCAAAGATCCAAGGCCCATGTACCGAGCGGACAAATAGTGAGGAAACGCCTTGAAGATAGGCAAATAGAAAAGAGCAGTGGCGGATCCAGTGTAGCCGTAAGAGCGTATTGGCAAGAAGTGACCAAAAATTGCCAGGTCGTAATAGCCGCAAGCTTCTCTAAACTGATGGTAAATCGCATTGGGAAAAAGTGTGCAGGCGAGGGGTTGATAATGAAGGTATTCATCCATGTGAGGCGGAGTAAGGTGAATGATGATAAGGCAAAACGCCACGAACAGGGCGCAAACACAACCAATCAATACAATCGGACTTAGGATTCCATGCTTAGAGCTCACCCCTTCACATCCGCTCCGGCAAAGGCACTCCCAGCAAAGTGAGTCCTCTGGCCAAAATACGACGCGTGGCCTCGACCATCATAAGCCGGGCTTGCGAAAGTTTGGGATCCTCACCCAAGACCCGGCAGTCGCGATAAAAGCAGCCAAAAAGTTTTGTCACATCAATGAGGTAATGCGCTAATTGGCTAGCCTTTGTGAAACTCAGCGTGCGTTCCAGATGCAGCGGAAAACGTCCGAGGGTTTTTAGAAGTGCCATCTCTGACGGATGAGAGAGCAAGTGGGCGCAGTCTGCGACGCTGCCCACGGCAATCTTGCTTTCGGCGGCTTTTCGTAAAATCGCCAAACACCGAGTGTGCGCGTACTGCAAATAGGGCCCAGTTTCACCTTCGAAATCCACGACGCGATCCACGTCAAAATCCACATCTTTAACTGGATCGGTGTGCAAGTCGTGGAACACGACCGCGCCGACGGCAACGGCTTCAGCGATTTGGTCTTGCGCTTCAATGGACAGCGCAGGGGACAGCGCAGGGGACAGCGCAGGGCTATAAGCGAGCGAAGCCTGCGGCGCCTCCGCCTCCTGCGGTGCCCGTTTTTCCATAAGTTCAAAGACGCGCTCTTTTGCGACAGTGAGCACGTCTTCTAACGTTACAAAAATTCCTTTGCGTGTCGACATTTTCGCGCCTTTGAATTTATACAACCCAAACGGAATATGCTCGCAACGATCCGCCCAAGAGAGGCCCATCTTCCTCAGCACTCCAAAAATCTGCTGAAAGTGAAGTTTCTGCTCCGCCCCTACTATGTAGGTCATACGATCAAAATGAAACTGCTCAAAACGATAGATTGCAGCCGCTAAATCTCGCGTCGCGTACAGGGTTGCGCCATCGCTTTTTTGGACAAGGCAGGGAGGGATTTCGTTGCCGTTTGGATCGGTCAGCGGCACTACCCAAGCACCCTCGCTTTCAACGAGTAAACCACTTTTTCGAAGGGCCTCCGTCAACGGCGCAAGCTGATCGCGATAAAAACTCTCGCCCCAAATGTGATCAAAACTCACGCCAAGCCTTGCGTAGAGGCGATCAAAATCTCTGAGCGATACTTGCACGCATTTTTTCCAAAGTGCGGTCATTTCAGGGTCATTTTGCTCAAGTCTTAAAAACGCCTCGCGGGCTTGTTGTCCGATCTCGGGCTGATCTTTGGCATCCGCATTGATTCGGACATACAGATCCACGAGCTCACGCATGGAAAGTTCGTCTGCGACGGTTTTGCCGTATTTTTTAAACGCCACGGCGAGCATGCCGTATTGTTTTCCCCAATCACCTAAGTGGTTAATAGAGACGACTTTGAAGCCCCTGAAACGCCCGATGCGATCTAGTGCCGCGCCCAGGGCCGTGGGTCTTAAATGATAACTGTTAAGAGGTTTTGCGACATTAGGCGAGCTATACTCAAGAACCCACGTTCCTCGAGTTTCAGCGGCAAGTGATCCGTAAGTCCCAAGCCCGTTGCCTTTGAGAATGTCGGTAAGGAGGGTGAAAACAAGCGCGTCTGGGCGAACCCAAAAATTGACGTAAGGGCCTGCGGCCTTGGCGGTGATGTCAGAGGGGAGGTGGGAGGCGATGCTCTGGGCCAGCTCTTCGGCTAGGGGTTGAGGCGATTTTTTTTCTTCTTTGGCCCATTTAAAACAAGGAAACCCAAAATCTCCAAACGCCGGATCAGGTGGGAGCTCAAGTTCGTGAGCGCCGACCTTGCGATCCAGGACTTTTTCCAGGGATTGGGTGACTTGAACCGCAAAGCGTTCCATAGAAAATTCCCTTAAAGTTGGTAACTGCCGGTCAAATAGACTGTGGCATTGGATTGCTCCAGCGGCTGAACAATTGCGGTGTCACCGATGGCTTGTCCCGTACCTTTACCACGGGAGTAAGCGCCAGAAAGAGTCAAAGAGGAGCCTGGTTTGTAGAGAGAAATTCCTACCGTTTCGCCATAAAGGTCTACATGAGGACTTTGGTTGATACCCCCCTCGACGAGGGCTGGGGTTTTTGCTTTGTTCGTAAAGAAGCCTCCGCGCACGGCTACGCTTTCGGATAGGTAGTACTCGGAACCTAGGCTAAAGTCGGTTGTGGATTGCATTCCGCCGGCGATTTCTCTGTAGCTCGGGTCCGTCCCCCGATAGGTGAGATCGCCTGTTACTAAAAAAGTTTTTGTAAAAAACAAGGCCGTGCCAAGACCAATTTCCAAGACTTCAGGCATGTTGTGGAGAAGTTTTATTTCTTGAATTTCCATATCGTTGTCAAAAGAGCCGGTCGGGGTGGCTATTTTTCCGTCCGTTGTTGATTTGTTACGAACGATGCGACCACTGCCGCTTCCAGAAAGGTTAAAAATGCGAGAGACGGTTAGACCCAAAGACAATTTACTGATGGGCATGTATTGAACCCCCAACTTTGGCGAGACCCCAAAAAAACTTCGCGTTTGCGTGGTATTTTGTGAAAAATACTTTCCTGTCGGCACAGGATTAAACAGAATCAACTGGTAGTCGATGCTTTTGTCGAGCCGGGCAAAGCCAAACAAACTAGCCCCTACGGTAAAATTCTTGAAAACCTCACGCGCAAAGGCAGGGCCGCCGTAATAAGTGATGTCTTGCCTGAACAATCGCCGCTTAAGCGTGTTGGCGGAATCGGTCTCGGTGCTCAGGCTGGTAACAGTGTCATCTTGATCGAGGAGTTGGGAATCAGGAACGATGACCGCGATACCCAATTTACTTTTGCCGATGGACTGCGTAAATCCAAAAAAAGCGGGCACGAGGCCCTGACTCTTGTACTGATAGTCTTGGCCGACGACGATGTCTTTGTATTTGAGTTCTGAAACACTGTAGGCGTTGGCGGACAGACTAAAATAATTCTCCATGCTAAAAACGATTCCGGCGGGGTTGTAAAACATGCCGCTGGGATCGTCAGAAATCGCAATAAAAGTTCCGCCCATCCCGGAGGCCCGCTCTCCGACCAACACGTCTTTGTAATGAAATTCGTCAGCCCTTGCCGCGTCCCAGGAGGTTACGAGTAAAGGCAGGAAAAACAGACGAAGAAGTAGCTTTTTCATACCGTATTTAAATCACATCTTTTGCTGCGTGACTACTGCTGTGTGGTGACCTGCGCAAAGCTTTGCTTGAAACGCTTGGCAAGCTGAGTCTGAGGAGGCGGGATCTGAAATTTTAGGCCGTTTTGCTTCATAAATCGCTCAAGACTTGCAATGCGCTCTGGAAACGGCGGGTGAGTTTTGCCCAGTTTTTCCGTCCCATTTTGCTCCGCAAGTTTTTTTACGACACTCAGCATTCCTCCAGGGGGGTAGCCTGAGGCCAAAACATAGAGCGTTGAAGCCTCATCTGCGGCGTGCTCCTTTTCTGAGCCTAATCCTTCTTCCAGCAAAAGCTTAATCCCCGAGTTAACGACTTGTGAAATCGAAGCGCCGAGGTCCGAGTTTCCCCGCGATAGCATGCGCGCAATGCTTTCGTTTGCGGAAACCTGTTTTTTGGGGGCGATCATCTTATACATGTGTTTTTCGTTTACATGTGCGAGTTCATGGCCCAATACAGCGGCGAGTTCCGCTTCAGAACGGAGGTTTAGTAGCAGCCCCTTCGTGACGAAGATATATCCTCCAGGAGTTGCAAAGGCGTTAATTTCAGGGGTGTCGAGAATCGCAAAATAGAATTTGATTTCGGGACGTCCCGATTGTCGAGCCAGCGTGTGACCGACGAGTTTTACGTACTCTGTTGCCTCTGGCGCACCGGAGTAGAGGCTGAATTTACCCAGAAGCTTGGCGGCCATCTGCCGTCCGACCATCAGCTCGTCTTTAACTTCGCGGGCCAGAATCTCTTGCTCACGATCCGCTCTGTCCGAGGGGGCCTCAACAGTAGCGCAGGAAGCCCCCAGGCAAAGCACAACGAGAGAGATGAAAAGCCGGGCCAAGAGTGTGCGAAGATTTGTAGCCATAGGAAGAAACCTACTTTCCAGAGGCAGAAAATGCGTTGAGTTTGTCGTCGCTTGGAACATCCTTCTCCATGGTGCTTAGTGCCTCAAAATCTGATTGTAATGATTCTCGGTTTCCTGAGCGCCCCTCGGCAGTTAAGCCTCGCGTGGCCGCGGAAACGGCATAGGAGGAACTTCGCCTGCGTGAGGATTTTTCGAGATTGTTATTGGAGTTTTGGCTGAGCTCTGCAGCGCCGACCGGTTTGGTCGCAGAGATGAAGAGTTTTGACACCCAGCCAGCTTTATTGCCCACTTTGACATAATTCCAGATGCCTTCCTTTTTTTCAATGGTGAGCGGATCTCCTCGTTTGAGTTGCGTGAGAGATTTCGAATCCATCTTTGGTTCGGCTTTCAGATCCGCCTTTGCGGCTTGGATGTAGCCCCGTTCGGGTTCTGCGGCGAAAGCAACGTTTATACTCGTCAGACCCATGAGTCCTAGAACAGCGATTTGTGATTTCATATCAAGTTCCTTTTACCCACTTTGTTTACCCTTCTCATTTCGATTTTGCCACATAAACACCGTCCCATTCCTTAGGCGGTTCCTGGATCAAATCTTGGCAGCGTTCAATATAGACTTCACTGGGGCCATCGCCGCCAAATTCCACACGCATGGCTTGGGTTTTCTTGAAAAGCCCGAGGGCACTCTCAAAATTTCCCTTTTTGTATTCGCCCAAACTTTCAGTGAAGCTCTCAATCAGTGCCCGAATGGCCGGGGCATCGGGCGCGCTTGCTTCAAGGAGAGGCTCATAGAGGCGAACGCTCTGGTTTTTCCCTTTGACCTTCACGTCATCGATGGGGCGGCAGAGGATTGAATCCTTGACAAGTTCTTGGGTACGACTGCCAATGAGAAAGCTCGAGTGGTACTGCTTTGTGAGGCCTTCGATGCGAGAAGCGAGATTCACGTTATCGCCAATAACCGTGTAACTGATTCGCTTATCGCTCCCGATATTGCCCACGATGCAATCGCCGGTATTGATTCCGATGCCAACTTTAAAACCACTCATGAATTGAGTAAGGGCCTTTTTCATCGCAAAGCCACAGCGCACGGCTTTGATGGCGTGATCAGAATCATTCAGGGGGGCACCCCAAAACGCCATGATGGCGTCTCCAATAAATTTGTCCAAGGTGCCGTCAAAGAGGAAAATCTCATCCGTCATGCGTCCCAGGTAAGTGTTGAGTTTTCCGACGAGCTGTTCGGGCGGCATGCTTTCGGAGAGGGTGGTAAAGTCACGAATATCGGAAAACAAAATGGAGAGTTCCTTCTTTTGGCCCACTTCGGCTTGAGGGTTCATGCCATTGGCAATGAGAGCCTCGGTTACCGAAGGCGAAAGGTATTTTGAAAGGGTTCCAGTCATTCTTTTCTTCTCCGCGTTTTCGACAAAACTAACATAGGCCAAGCCATCGACGAGGGCGAAGGCAGAAAATAGATTCGGCAGCGCCATTTCAAGCGCGAGACTGTGGGTTTTAAAGAGATAAAATGAAACAAGGTCGTAAAGGCAGATCACGAGCAGTGGAACGGTAATTTTAAGAACAAAGGAATTTAGGAGTAACACTGCCAAGTAGGAGAGGCATAGGAGGATCAAGGAGGTCGCGATTTTTGCAATGGGAGGTGTGAAGCTTAGAAAATCCTGGGTCAGAATATTTGAGATTGCGGTGGCATGCAGCACAACCCCGGGGAGGGAGGGGTTTACCGGCGTGGCCTTGAGATCTTGAAGGCCTGCGGCACTGGTACCAATCAAGATGAGTTTGTTTTCAAATTCGAGGGGATTGACTTTGAGTTTACTCGGTTCCGCTTCTTCTGCTTTTTGGAGTTTGCTTGCCGAGTCGATGACCGCGGCCATGGGAATAATTACAGGATCATGAGCGGGATCGTTTCGGTAGAAATGAAGCGCAAGGCGCCCGTGCGAATCCAGGGGAATTTGTAGAGTTTTTTGATCCATTTTTAAAGGGGTCAGGGTCAGCGTATTCAGGGCAGACGACCCGCTTAAGTCCGAGGGATTTTTCATCAGGATCGCAGCCAAGGTGAGGGACGGATAGATTTGTGTCTCGTAGGGGAAAAAGAGGGGAAAGTGTCTGAAGACGCCGTCCGAATCATTGGTTGCAGTGGTGGAGTGGATCTTGATATTTTTTTCAAGATAGGCCGGAGCAGGAGTCAAGAAATCGACATATTTACTTTCAGGTTGCGGAAGGTCTGCGGTGGCGCCGTCAATTTTCACAGCGTTGCGCTCAAAGCCGGGGGGAAGTTTCGCGGCGATGCCTTGCCTTGAGGTTTCCTCCGAAGTTTCCGCCTGAGTCAGAAACTCCATGGCGTGGGAAACATTGCCCGCGAGTTGGCTCGCCTCGGCAAGGATTTGGTCGTCGCTTACTCCGTGTTCATCGGGTTTTTGAGCCTCCGTAAAGTAGACGTCGAAAAGGATGCCTGCGGGTTGTCCCAGATTTAGGAATTCTATAATGTCTTTGTACACTCTCCTTGGCCATGGCCATCTTCCGAAGATGGGGGAGAGTAGTTTCAGACTGCCTTCGTCAACATCAAGAATGACCACTTGGTCGGAAAACCGTGCGTCCCGGTTGAAGTGGGCATAGCGGAAATCAAGCGTGAAGCGTTCCAGTTGCTCCGCAACAGGAAAAAGTCTAAACAAGAAAAAAATCGAGCTTAAAACAAGAGTTCCGAGGAGCACACGTTTCAAGCGAGCGCGTTGTTGTTTGAAGTTCATTCGTGATATTTAGTATGGGTCTCACGTGACACAGGGTCAACGATTTATGGAGAGGATTTTCAAAATCATGGTAGAATTGATAGAGGAGAAAAGGTGAAGGAGATGAGTAGGATGCGCACGCAATTCTTGCTTCTTTTTGTCATGATTGGGTGGATCTCGGGTTGCTCGGTGAATACCGCAGGGACTGGGACAGGAGGCGCTGCAGCAAGTGATGCGTTTCCTCTCGGGCTCATTTTTACTTCACCGCTTTCGGGCCCGACCCCGGGTCCTAGTCCCAGCGCAAGTGCTAGCCCCAGTGTCAGCCCTACGCCTTCTGCAGTTTTGATTTCGGCGGCCGCGACCTCTGCTTTTGATTCGGGTGCGATCTTTGTGCAGAAAGCTGAAACGATGGCGACGATACTTGCTGCCGCAAGTGTGAGCGATTGTGAGTATCGTCTTCCTGAAATTCCGTTTGCGACTTCGACCTTGAGTTGTTTTGGGCCTGTGTTGGAATATGAAAATCATTTGGATGGTCCTGCCTATGAGGGGACTTTTGCGTCCGGTGATCTGGGATTTTGGACGGCAAGAGAAGGTTGGTCTCAGGCTTGTCTTGCGGCAAAACTCAACGAACTTTATGGAGTTTTGGCGGCGCAAATCGATATTGCTCTTTTGACGGTGGCGGGAACCGTTTGTCAAATGAAAGTGCTGGGACAAACATTGCCTGGCGAGCAGGGGTCTTCGGCGGATTTGACTTCCTTAGCGAATGCCGCGATTGGTGCGCAGAATTCGGGTTCTTCCGTAAGCTATGCTTCGGCGTTAAGGAATGGAGATGTGGTCTTGAGTGGTGGCACATTTTCTGTTCATAAGTTTTCGGTGAACTCACTAGTTTCCGTGTCAGGAATCCCGATGCAAGTCGTGGCCAATCTTCAGCATATGCCTACTTCTGCCGAGAATGCGACATTTCGGGGTCGGCTGTGGGCTCAATTTATAGGGTTTCCGGGAGATTATCCGATCTCTGGTTTTTCTTTGCTCTATGAGAAGACGGCGTCCTCGTTAAACTATCGAGTGGTAGCGGCTAGCTACGATTCAAATTCTTCGAGCGTATTTGATAATTCGGGCGATCTGATGGTGAATGGAGGGTGGGCCGCCAATATTGTGCAGATTCTAGCAAACTTGGATCCGAATACGGGAATGGGCAACGTTTCGTTTTCTTGGCAGCCCTCAACTACGGATACTCATGCCCGCGTGATTCAGCTTTATACAAAGCCTGATCCGGATAGTACCTCAACGATAGGTTGCGGTTATTATGGCTTTGGCCCCAAGTTCGATAATACAAAGGCGGCGCTGCCTTCAAATGCGATTTCAAATTTCTTCTGTAACTGGGCGGGGCCTAACGCCTCCAAAACTAAGAACTCAGGCAAGGCACAAAAACAGTGCGTGAAGTCTGACGACAACGGTGTTTTTGTTCCCACCTCAAGCGCCATTACCTACGCGCCGGTGAACGCCTGTAGCATGACTGAGGATCAAAGGGCGGTAAACGACGGGATTTTCCAGGTGAAGGATCCTTTAGATGATGATTTTCCTGGCACGCATGCAGCGGTGACTCATAATTTGGTTACCCTGGCGCATGATGATGAATACGTTAATTTCACCGCGCCGGCGGCTCCTACAGGGTTTTGAAATAATGGTGCCGGTTCCTGATTGCGCAGGAATTCACTTTAGGATGGGGAGCGCTTTTTCCAAAGCGTTGGACTGCGTTTGACGTGAAAGACTGCGAGGATGACGATTCGCGTGTCTTCGAGAATGTAAAAAACCCCATACGGAAAACGCCGAAGGAGCGTCCGGCGGATTTTACGATGTACCACTGGTGATGCATCGGGGTGGCGAGTTATTTGGCTTAAGGCCGCTTCCATGCAAAGGAGGAAGTGACTGCCTAGGCCGGGATTTTGTTCTCCATACCAAGCATATGCGTCTGCGACCTCCGCTTCGGCTTCCGGGCGAAAGATTAGCTGAAGACTCATTTGCGGGGACGCTTCTCAATGCGGCGGCGAACCTCTTCCCAAGAAGTTCCTGCCTCTGGTTCTGAAGCGATACTCTTAAGGCGCCGGTCCAGCTCTTTCTTTTGCGTTGCAGAGACTGGAAGGGAGGTAGCGCGCGCAGCGATGCTGTCCCAAATTTCCTCGACCGCGAGGATTTGCTCATGAACGCTCATTTCAAGAATCTTGGTTACGGATGTGCTTTTTCTGGGCGCCATTGGATTGATCCTACCACCATTTGCTGAAAACATAAACCTGCCGAGCCGTAGATTTCATGCCTCCCTCCTCAGGGGGGGGATTTCCCCTGTGATATCAATCTCATGCCAAAACGATTGAGAAACTTCTCAAGGATTCATCAGGTTTTGCCGATGGATCTGTTGAGATGGACCGTCATGGATTTCTTGCAGGCTGGAAGGATCTAAGTAAAGGCAAGAAGGGAGTTGCCCTAGGGGTGCTTCTTGTCTCTGCGCTTGGGCTGGGCCTGACGGTAAAATCGCTTTCTCATCGGACGCCTAGGATTTTCGACAAAAAGGGCAGCGCAAGCTCAGATGAGCTACAGCAACATGCGAAGTCTGGGGGGCTGTTTCAAACTTATCGGGACTCGATTGTCTCTATTCAAGATAAGGTCAATTCGCTACGACGTGCGGAAATCGAAAACGAGAAGTTGCGGTTTGAGGTTTCAAATCTAAGACTTAAGGTCGAATCGACTCAGTTTGATTGTCGTTCAAAGGACGCGTCTTCTGCGACCGAAAAACTTGCAGTGAAGCTGATGGCAGATACGGGAACGCGGTTGGGGCGCACTCTGGCTTCGATTAACTATAAACCGCCGAGCCATCTCTTGGCTCCGCAACTCTATGTACTCGGTGTTCAGTATCTCAAGGCGCGGGAGGATGAAAAGGCAGCGGTTATTCTGAGCTTTCTTGCGGACCTTGACGAGAACGATACCTATAAGACGCCTCGAAACTTTGTGCTCGCCGCCGTGTCCTGGTATCGGCTTGATAACATGGAGCTTGCCGATTCATTCTTGGATCGCGCGCTAAAGGCTGAGGCCACCCAAGAGAATCAAGCCGTCCTCGCGCAAGCGAGTCTCTGGAAAGCCTTAGTCGCAGAGCGCCTTGGGAAACACAGTAAATCTCAACAACATCTGCGGGAACTCGTTGATCAACATCCTTTTTCGACTGAGTCAGAATGGATAAACCCGCAGGAAGCCGAAGGAGTGACCCGTGTCCCCGCTTCGGATTAAATTACTGCTGAGTCTGGCCCTGGCCGTTTTTGGGGGGAGTGGCGTGGCTGTCGCGGTTGAAATCGATCAGCATCCCTCTGCCGCAGTCCCTTGCGCCGTTTTGGAAAAATTTGGTGGCAAAATTGAAATCATGGACTCGACTCGAACCCATCTCGTGGATGCCGTGATGCGTGCGGGAGTGCCTTGTGGGGGCTGGGTCTCGGTAGGAAAAGGTTGGGCAGAGTTTCGTCATCGCGATGGTTTTCACGTGAGTCTTTCCGATCAAACTTTTGTGCAGTTTTTGGAAAGCAACATTGATGGGAAGGAATCCGGCGATCACGTCGTGCTTTATAAGGGTCAAGTCTACGCCAAGGCGGGAAGCGGCACGGGGGAGTTTCGCGCCGTGACCTCGAGTTCGCGAGCGAGGCTTACGCGGGGGGCGATCCTGCTGCTAGCGGATTCTTCATCCGAGGCCTTAGGGGATGAAACTCAGCTTGTGGCTCTTGAAAACGTCGCGCGTTTAGAGAATCGCTTTGAAAGCTCTAAACAAATCGATGTGAGTAGTGGAGAGGCGAGTTCTATCAATTTCAAACTTCTGCGGGTCGTGCCGACCGCGCCAAAAGTCGTCGCAATAACTGAGCTTCGTCCACGTTTGGGCTCGTTTCACCTTGAAGAACGTGAGCAAGGAAAGTTTTTGAGAATTGCGCAAAAACGGCAAGATCGAAAACTCGCTTCTGTTTCCGGTTTAGGAGGAGACGTTATCAAGTCGAGGGCGCCGGCTTCGGTACCTTCTAATAAGTCCCCGGCTCGTGCGGCCAAGGGATTCATGTCGGGTTCGGTAATTGGGGACGAAGAAACGATGCTCAAAACTCACCTCGAGCGAAAGCTGGCGGGCGGCGAAGCGATTGGTGAAGAGATTCTTCATCCGGATACTTACCATGGTCGCGAGCAAAAAGCGGGCGTCGTAGTTGATGCAGGCATAGAAAAGAAGAAGAAGTTTACTAAAGCTGAAGATCAAGAGAAGAAAAAGCTCATCGAAGAGCTTTCTCAAATCAAGGAGTACTAGGGTTTTCTCGTTAGCGTTTCTCAAGGAGGAGTAAAATGAAACTGCCACAATCATTCATAGCAATAGGTGCAATAACTTTCGCGTCGTTTCTTCTGCCCTGGCAAGCTTTAGCAGGCCCGGTTGAGATTTCGATGGGATTTTCATTCAATCAAAGCCACTACTCTGAGGACAGTTATAGCTGGAATCGGAGGTGGGGCGGGTCTTTTGGTTACCACTTTAGCGAGAAGACTCAAGTTGAATTGGCCTATCAAGATGTTTTTGATCGCACGTTCATTAAGGATTATGAGGACACGAGTTTTCATGATCAAATCTATAGCGCTAATTGGATTCAAGCGTTCACGGGCAAATCGGTACCGGTACAACCCTATTTCAAAATTGGTATTGGTCAGTTGAATCGCGAGGCCCAGGGGCATTATCAAAATAACACCTCGCCGCCTGCGATTTTGGATTCGTTAACGGGAATTTTAGGTGGAGGCTTACGGATTTATTTCACTCGAACTTTTGCCATTCGCTCGGAGTTGACTTCCTACCTCACAGGCGGGAGCATTAGGACCTATAAAGATAATACGGCGGTGAGTTTTGGACTCTCATTGCTATTTTAAGGTGCTTGCCCTTTTGATGAGTCTCAGTGCGATGAGTGGTTGCGCCACGATGCGGTTTTTTTATCAGGCAAGTCTCGGGCAATTGGAACTTGTGAACAAAGCGCGCCCCATTCCAGAAGTTTTGAAAGACGAGCGAGTGCCTTCCCGGACCCGGCAGCTTTTGGGGCAGGTTTCTGAAATCAAGAAATACGGTGAAGCTCAAGGGCTTAAGGCTACCACGAATTATCGGGAGTACGTGGCGCTGAATCGCGCGGCTGCGGTGTGGGTCGTGAGTGCGAGTGAACCTTTAGCCTTTAGGGCCAAAGAGTGGAGTTTTCCGGTTGTGGGGAGTTTTCCCTACTTGGGGTGGTTTAAGCAAGCCGATGCAATTGCTTGCGCCGAAGACGTAAAAAAGGAGGGACTCGATGTCGATGTGAGGGGCGCGGGGGCCTATTCGACGCTGGGGTGGTTTCGTGATGCGATTTTATCGACCATGATTTCGGGAGCGCCTTCGGGGAATGTGGAGACCGATCCTGCGCTTGGGTTTCTGGCCAACGTCGTCCTTCACGAATCTGTGCATGCGACTCTGTACATCAAAAATCAAAGCTATTTTAACGAAAGTTTCGCAAATTTCGTGGCCAATCGGATGACCCCTCAGTTTCTTCGTGGGCAATTGGGCGAGCAGGCCCCGGAAGCTTTGGCCTATGAAAAAGCGGAGGCCGAATCCGATCTCCGGGTTCAGAAGTTTCATGAAACGTATTTGAAGCTCGATGCCTTGTATCGAAGCCCTGCTCCGGAAAAGAGCCAAGATAACCTTCAAGCGAAGCTCGCCGAAAAAGCTCAAATCATCGCACACCTAAAAACTGAGCTGGGGATTAAGCGTGAAATCAATAATGCGACCTTGATCCAATTTAGGACTTACAACGTCGGGATGAAAGGCTTTGAAGTGCTTTTTTTAAAGTGTGGTCAGGATTGGAAACGTTTTTTTGCGCGACTTGCGAAGCTGCGCGCACAAGACTTTGGCAAAGATCAGAGCGAAGATTTCGAGCCTCTGCTTAGTGGGTCATGTTAAGCTGAACGTCAAGAGAGCCACTCGCGACGTGATTCTTAAATAAGGGTTTAAGAGGAATATTGACGTTGCATCCGCCGTACGTCGAAGGCAATGGCCACCAAGGGTTTTGGATGAGCCACTCACAGGCGAAGTCGTAGAGGGCGCTACTCACCGTGATGCTTACGGAGTTATTGTGTCCTGCACCTAGGCGATCTGAAAAATCGATGACTTGCTCGGTGGGCGCATTAGGGCAAACTTGAGAACCACCGTTTACGCTGAGCATGTCGGATTGAACGCTCTTTCCGAGCACGGTAACTTTGAAACTGACGCAGGCGTAGGTTGCGGTGTAGCCCGAATACTGGGTACTGCCGCCCGCGATACTGATCGGGCCTGCAGATCCCGCGATAACTTTTACTTTAAGGATATTGTCCGTGACGACCGGAGGGAGATTTTCTGTAGGGTGCGTTCCGCCTGCGCCCGTTAATGTGAAGCTGTAGGTTGCCGAGGGCAGGAACTCAGAGGAGGTAAGAACAGTGGGGCTCTGTACGGTGCCTGTGGTTCCAGCCGTCGTTGTGCCGCTTGAAGTCCCGGTATTTGAGGGCGTTTCCGAGGTACCATTCGTACCTGAAGTGTTTGAGGCTTCCCGATAAGCATTGCCGCCGCACGCGCCTAAAGTGGTGGAGAGCACGATCATCGCAAAGGTAAGTTTTTTGGGTCTCTTGTTATTCATAACTGCTCCTACTGTGAATCTATTGCAACGGGAGGGCCAACTTGCTACCGTCTTCAGAAGCGCTTTGATTTTGCTAAACTTCTTCATATTCGTTCCTCTCGTTTGAACCACTTGTCTGTGTCTACTCTTTCCGACTGTCTAGTTTTTTGACATTCTAAAGGCTACCGTGCGTCGCTACAGTGCATCCGTATCATCCGTTTGAATGGTGAGGGTCCCATTCCATGGGTGAGTCGAGTGCACCTTCTGCCAGGGGCATCCCATCATGTAATTGATGCACCAGTAATCATAGTTTGGTTGTGAGATTTTGATAATGACGTCTTGGCGGCAGCTCGAATCTGAGCAGGCGTTGGTAAAGCTTGTGGAGAAATCCATTACGTGGCTCTCCTGCGCTGCGCCTCCTGCATATCCGTTGCTGAGCATCTCGGTAGGCTGGGTGTAGGATCCCACCGTGATATAGACGCCGAGTTTTGAGTATAAAGGTGAAAAGCCTGTTCCCGCGACAGATCTATTTTGAGCGCCGGGAGCAAATTTGAGCTTTAAAACTTTGCCCGTTCGAACTTTTATTTCAACTGCGTTTGTGTAACCAATGCCCTCGACGATCTGGATAAAGGCTGGGATCCCTTTTGAGGCAGAGGTGGCACTCGCAGAGGTGGTGGTGGTGGCTGGAGTGGTTGCCGTGCCCGTGGTCGAAGTTCCTGCTGTAGGATTAGAAGGATTTTCAGCCTTAGGTGTAGCACTGACAATGTCTGTTGAATCAGAACTGGGCTGGGTTCCGTAATTAGCGGGTCCACAGGAGGCTACGGTAATGCTTAGGACTAAGCTCAGTGCCAGAAATGTGGTCTTGTTGTTGATAAATGATGTTTTCATACACTGACTCCTTTTCCTAAAGTTCTTTCTTACTACATGGCCTACAAGCTGGGTGATGCAGACATAGATTGCAAGGGTGGGGCCAAATCGAACCGCCTGAGGTGTCTAAACCTTGGACAGGCTAAGAGGGTTGAATTTATTGAAAAAGAGTGATGAATGAGAGAGGTGTTTAAGGGTTAGGCAAGGCCGGAAAGAGTTAAGGGTCAACAAAGACCTGACGACTGTAAAAAGAGTAGGCACTGTGTTGAGCGGCCATGGGGTCATTCGGGTGCGCGCGAGGGAGCCTGGGATCACGCCTCAGCATCGCTTGAGCGCTTTAAAATGGCAAAGACGCTTAAGCCTGAAACGATTGCGAGTCTTGCTCGTGGGACGAGTGGGGGAGGTGGTTATTGAGGGGGAACAAACGGATTGGTTAACCAAAAAAGGAC
>JBBCAV010000279.1:0-3611 GCA_051382305.1 Bdellovibrionota bacterium FG-2 | reverse complement strand
CCCTAGCGATACGGTCACGGTTCCGAGGAAAATACCGTGAAAACTACTAAAATTAATGAAGCTGTCGTCAAAAAAACTATCAAGCGTTGTCAGGACCGTGGTGTGGTTATCCCCACGTTTGCTGAACAAATGGATCCCCGTAAGATCTCTGAGAAGATCAAAGCCAAACTGCCGAACATTGGCCTTTGGGATACGCACCCTTTAAATCTTTTCCGGATTACTTGGAAAAACGATATTCAAACGGGCCTCTACGGCGGCGTGAACGCAATTGAGATTCCTCGCGAAATTACGGGCATTGATGCTAAAGTTGTGGGTTTGATCGGCAAGTATTTTCCGACGGGCGCACACAAAGTCGGCGCGGCCTTCGGTTGCCTCGTGCCTCGTTTGATGACGGGTGAATTTGATCCCGATACGCAAAAAGCAGTATGGCCCTCGACTGGAAACTATTGTCGCGGAGGCGCGTTTGATTGCGCCCTCCTAGGTTGTACGGCTGTGGCCATTTTGCCAGAAGAAATGAGCAAAGAGCGTTTCGAGTGGCTTAAGAAAATCGGCGCGGAAGTGATCGCGACAAAAGGTTGCGAAAGTAACGTCAAAGAAATTTACGACGCTTGCTGGGATATTAAAAAGAACCGTAAAGACTGCGTGATTTTTAATCAGTTTGAGGAATTCGGTAATGCTGCCTGGCACTATAACGTGACCGGCGGCGCGATTCGGGAAGCTTTTGAAGCGATGAAGGGTCCACGTTCACGTCTTGCGGCTTATGTTTCGGCAACAGGATCAGCCGGGACGATCTCGGCGGGCGATTATTTGAAGAAAAATTTCCCCGGAATCCACATTGCAGCATCAGAAGCCCTTCAGTGCCCAACATTGCTTCGTAACGGTTTCGGCGGTCATCGAATCGAAGGCATTGGCGATAAACATATTCCTTGGGTTCACAACGTTCGCAATACGGATGCGGTTGTCGCAATTGACGATGAGAATCCAATGCGTGTTTTGCGCCTTTTCAATGAGCCAGCAGGGCAGTCGGTGCTTGCGCATCAGGGCGTGAGTGAGAAGATGTTGAAGCAGCTTCCACTCCTGGGGATCTCCAGCATTTCGAATCTCATTACGGCTGTGAAGATGGCTAAGTACTTTGAATACGGAAAAGATGATGTGATCTTCACCGTCTTTACGGATTCAGCTGAGATGTATCAGTCTCGCTTAGGTGAACTCAGGCAGCAGTTAGGTCCGTACACTGAAATGACTGCCACCGTAGATCTCGAGCGTTATATGCGTGGGGCTGCGGCCGACAATATGCGTGAGCTAGGTTATCAAGACCGTAAGGCGTTGCATAATCTCAAGTACTTTACTTGGGTTGAGCAGCAAGGCCGTACCGTTGAAGAGCTCAATGCACTTTGGGATCCCGCGTTTTGGGATGAAAAATTCTCACAAGTGCACGAGTGGGATAAGCTCATTAGTGAATTTAACGCTCAAACGGGTGTCTTGGCAAAACTATGAACCTAAGCGCGATGACTTCTCCCGAGGTGGGAGAGTATCTGAAGACGAAGAACGCGATCTTGATTCCGACGGGGAGTCTTGAGCAACACGGACCGACCGGATTGTTGGGTACGGATTGGATTACGGCAAATCACGTGGCGCTTGAACTGGGCAAAGCGCTCAAGATTCCTGTAGCTCCCCCACTTTGTTATGGGATGGCCAGCCACCATATGGACTATCCGGGTTCGGCGACACTCAGGCCTAGCGTGTATCAGATGATGTTGTGTGAAGTGTTTCGGAGTTTTTATCAGACGGGGTTTCGGCGTTTCTTCGTCATCAATGGTCATGGCGGAAACGAGTCGTCTTTGCGATCCGCGTTTCAGGAGTTTAAACACGAGGGCCGCGAAGGGGTGGATTTCTATTATTTCCCCTGGTGGAAATCGCCTAAAGTGGCAGACTTGGCAAAAGAGCTTTTTGGCGAACTCGAAGGTTCGCACGCCACACCGACGGAAGTTTCGCTTTCCTATTTTATCGAAGGGCTGCCCGTTCCTCCTTATGAGTACGTGAAGAAGAAGACAGATTTCCCATGGCCCCTGACTGCAAAAGAGTTTCATAAGTTTTATCCAGACGGAACAGTCGCCTCAAATCCTGGACTTGCTCGCGCAGAGTACGGTCCCCGGATTTTGGCACTTATTGTCTCAGAACTCAGTGAAGAAATTCAAAAGGCGATTAGCGCATGAAAAACTCTACAGTTTTTTTTGGAATAGGCGTCGCAGGAGTGGCACTTAGCTTGATCATGACGATTGTAACCGTGGTACGTGAGAAGAGTGCGGCTCCCCCGCCCCCGGCGGCGGCGATATCGATTCCTGCGCCGGCGTTTGGAACTCCTCCTGCATCAAAATGAGCGAGCTTGTTGTCATTGATTGCAATTATTTTGGGCCCGAGATCGCGGCTGCCTTTCTCGTAGTGGAGGGCGGGCGGGCTGCGTTTATTGAGACCAATACGGCGCATGCAGTTCCGATTCTCCTTAGGGCGCTTGAGGATCAGGATCTAAAGGCCGAGCAGGTTGATTACGTGATTGTCACGCATGCCCACCTCGATCACGCTGGTGGGGCGGGTGAATTGATGCGGCTTTGTCCTAATGCAAAGTTACTGGCCCATCCTCGGGCGGCCAAGCATCTGATTGATCCCACGAAACTGATCGCTAGTGCGAAAGTGGTTTACGGCGAGAAGCAGTTTTTGCAATTGTATGGCGATCTCAAACCTATCCCCGCTGAGCGCGTACAGGTGATGGAAGATGGAGCGCAGCTTGGATGGGCAACGCGGACGTTTTCGTTTTTGCACACGCGCGGTCATGCGAATCATCATATGTGCATTCACGACTCTGGTTCGAATACGGTGTTTACGGGGGATGCGTTTGGGCTGGCCTATCCGGCGCTTCAAACTCAAGGGCTCTTTATTTTCCCTACGACCAGTCCCACAGATTTTGATCCTGTGGAGGCGCGGGTAAGTATTAAAAGAATATTGGCTACGGGTGCAGAGTCCGTCCACTTGACCCATTTTGGAAAACTTACGAACTTCGCCGAGGCCGCGGAACAACTCGAAGATCATTTGGAATTTTGTGAAGGACTTTTACATGAAGCCTCTGCGAGCAAGCTCAGTGATGCCGAACTCGATAAATTTTGCGAGGGACATATGCGCCGTTTTCTCGCTAAGAACTTCGAGGCACGAGAAATGACGTTAGGCCTCGCCGCATGGAAGTTGTTGGATTTGGACATCAAACTCAACGCGGCTGGGATCTCTTGGGTGGCGAAAAAAAGGCGAGCGAAGGGTGATGCGAAAAACCCTTCTTAGAACGGATCTCGTAAGCATTCAGTAAACCCGTCTGCTTGAAATTTAAGCGTAATTGGCCAGCCGTCTAGGACATGAAGTCGGGTAATTTTCCTGCGAACAGCGTCCGCAGCGCATCCATGGGATGCACTCCATTTTTTCTGCAGGTGGAGAGATAGCTTCGAATAAGGCAAAAATCCTTGGCTCCCCTGATCGAACGGAAACAGCCAGAGATCTTTTGCTGAACTTTCGTCATGCGCAAGTCCCGTTCGCCCTGGTTATTTGTAAAGGGGACTTCTGAGTCC
>JBBCAV010000278.1:0-3007 GCA_051382305.1 Bdellovibrionota bacterium FG-2 | reverse complement strand
TTCGGAGAGGTGACCGCTAGTGGGAAACAGAAAATTCACACAAAAACATGTCAACACTTTTTTTATTTTTATGAAAATAAATTAGACGGCTGGCCAATTACAATAAAGTTACCCCATTAGATGCGTAGCGTCTATCAGGGGCGGCTTGCTGCGTCAACATCAAAAAAGCACCTTGAGGGTCGAAAAGGTGCGAGGCGGGGTTATAATGGTTTTGGGGCCGATTGCAAGTGGCTTAATCGGTCACTGCGCTCTTGCTCGCACATTGCGATTCATTTTCAATGGGCTTTAGCCACTTTAAATGTTGCGATTTAGAAAGCTGATTAAGCTGAGGGGCGGGAATTTTTCGGATAATCTTTTTTAACTTTGCGCTGCAGCTCCAGGTGCACGCTTCTTGCACCTCGATGCAAACCTCTGAGGTAATGTTTTTTAGCCGGTTTTGCTTTTCAAGAGAAACACCCGAAATCTCGACAGTGAACTCAGCCGATGAGCCCTCAAAAACCTTCATCTGGAATCCAGTTTTGGACTTGGTAGATTTAGCAAAGGTGCCCACAACGCGATAAAATCCTGCTTTTGGAAAATAATACGCAAGCTCCTCGGCAAAGGCGGACTGCAAATTGAATGCATAAATAGCGAAAAGCAAAATCATCTTAACGAATTTCCCGATGTTCACACGCCAAGAGTTTCTCATACTCTGCAATTTGAGTTTTACTTGCATGAGCGTAAAAATTCGCCAAAGTCTCCGCAATTTCAAGTCTTCGATACTGAGCTACAAACGGAGCAAGACCTGCAAGTGCCCGTTGTCGCTCATCCATCATCTCCCGAGACATGCGTCCCCACTTGCCGTTATAAACCTTTGCGTAAGCTCGATACCTCTTTAACTCCTTGGGAGGCAATTTTTCAGGGCTATCATCGTCCGAAAGACCAAACAATTCATCCGCAGAGGGATTCTTCTCAATTGCGTTCTGTTGAGCCGCATATTTTCTCTCCATTGGTTTCCAGAGAGCAATCTTATGTTCAAGTTCACTAGAATGGGCGCGAATCCACTTCAGGGACGAGCGCGCCTCTTTTTGCCATTCGGCAGGCAAATGCTGAAAACCCTTGATGCCTCGGATTGAAAAATGTGCAATTCGCTCACACTCGAGTTGCGTGTCGACGGTAAGCTTTCCACCCGGAATACTCTCCCATCCGTCTTGCTTGCACTGAGGTTGTATCACCAGCGAACTTTCGCTTGAGTGATTATCCCGCAACAGTTCCTCCGCCGGGAGATGGTTCAGTTCATAAAGGAGCATCGAGATTTGATCTAAATTTGTCATGCCCTGGGGGATTTTTTCTGAGGTTAGAATCGCGCGCGCATACGCCGTCGAGGAGAGATCGCCTTCATTTGTCAAATCACCGCGCGTAGTGATATCAAACGCAGCACGATACATATTCCAAATACTAGGAGCTCGCTTTTTGGCGCTGGCTTGGAAACCCACCTCCGTAAGTGTTGCTCCTGCTACATTGTAGGATAACTCCTTGTCATTGGTCGAGACTGCCCCACAAGCATTAAGATTTTTCAAAAGCTCTCGTTGCATGAGATTGTATTTCGGCCAGCATATATTGGAAGTGAAAGTGAAGTGTGACTGTTTCGGCAGCGAGGAGTTTAGCCTCTCAGCAAACTCTCGATAGGTGGGACCTTTGCTGAATTCATGGCCGTTCTTATCCTTGATCACTTGAAAGGGAATTACCCCCTCAAGGGGCTTCTTATCATCGATGAGCGGTGCTCCGTGGTCGCTAAATGCAATGTGCACAGAATCTTTAGAAGTTACATCTTTAGTAAAGGTCTTAAATAGTGTCTTGAAATCGGGGTATGAAGTATTGCTAGGAACCGCTAAAATCTTACATTTCGTTTTTTGAGCCTCGGCAACTGTGCGTCTCCAGATAGACTCATGAATGTCGTTTTCGTGCATCGTGATGCCACCCACAACGATGACATAACAGTTCGCGTGCGCTGCCGCACAAAAAAGCATAACCCCTAGAACCGTAATAAGCGCTCGACACCCCGACATAGCCTTTGTCTATTCTACAAGTGGAATAGACAAACATCAAGAAATACCGAGATTTCGTTATGTGGTCAGCGATTTATTGAGCGTAGCGCTTCTTGAATTCCTCTGAAGCCTTTTTGCGTGCGGCTTTGTCAGTCTCGGGCATTTTGCCCAAAAACCAGCGATGCATCTCGCTGTTAAGGATCTCCTCTAATCGGGCTTCGACGGCTTCGACGGCTTCGACGGCTTTTGCGGCGGTGGCTTTTTCTCCCCCCTTGTCTTTATTCTGATGAATGAGTTCTCGGAGCTCAGGGACGAACTCCGTGTAGAATCGTTGGCTCACTTCAAACATGCCATGCCACTGCGTGTAGTCAGGGCCCATCATCGCAGCGCCGTGCCTTGCCCTGCGGCCTTCATGGTGCCAGAGCAGGTAGTACGTCCACTCAATTTTATCATCAAACGCAATATCGGGCGTGACGAGTTTGGCTGTGATGAGCATCTTCATAAGCTCGGTAGCAGGTTTGCCAAACTTCTCGTTATAAAGGACGACTAGATCATCAAACTGTCTATACCAGTTGTTCACCCATTGAGCGGCGTGGCAGCTCGCACAAACGAGTTGCATATCGGAGCGGCGCTTTTCCCAGGCGATAAATTCCTTCTTGCCGGCCTTTTTGGCCGCTTCGTCGATTTTCTCCGAAATCGCAGGTCGGAGAGTCCACGAGATGCGCTTGCCCACATCATGCGTTGCTTTGAGAGTTTTTGTCGCACCCATGTGGCAAGTGGAGCAGGTCGGGCCTTGTTCATAGTTCTTTCCCGGAATCCATTCCGCCTTCGTCATCCCCTTGGTGAAACGCGCGCGGTTTGTCTTCCGGTAACTCGTGTATCTCGTCAATGACTGCGAGCGGGTCCATGGGGGTACGGCCGAAGCCCTGAGATCCGGGCTGCTTGTCTTTTGGGTTCTTGGGCTTCTTCGTCTCGTCCTT
>JBBCAV010000277.1:0-2542 GCA_051382305.1 Bdellovibrionota bacterium FG-2 | reverse complement strand
TGCAAGCCATCTGGCGGGCGCACGGGGATGCGATAGCTGACTACAATGGCAGGATTGGTATCGAGACTCCAAAGCCCCTGAACGCGCAAAGTGAGTGGCCCGTGAAGGACGGCGACACACAGTTCTGAAACAATCGTTGGCAGTACGAAACGGGGCTCGCGCAATAATGCCAGCCCCGTTTTTTTTGCTCAGGCAATGACAGCGAACGTGAGCAAAGGAATGTCAAGAAGGGTGGGCGCTAACAGCAAACAAGCTCGCGCTGGCAATCGCCCGACTGATAAAGAAAGCACCAGACCGATCCGGAAAGCCATAAGGCGTATTCCGCAGTGAGACCGCTATCTGAGACTCCCCGATACTCAGTCTCACCGTGAGACTACCACCGTCAAACAATTTCAACAACTTATAGAACTTCCGCCGCAGGCAACATCGCTGGCACGCACTTGCACATATACCTCCTTGAAGCCGCCTCGTGAGACTCACGAAAACAAAACTCACAAGAGGCCTAAACAAAAGGAGTATTACGAATGGCAAAATTACGAACATGGCTCAAAAGCGCGATCACCAAAATCAAGAATCACTTAACGCTTTCATCGACCCAACAGCATTCCGCTGGACTCTTCGATCTTCCAAATCATCACGCAGATTATGACCGCAACTTTGACCGCTATCACCGCGAATACATGCAAAGATGGATTTCGCGCATATGATGACGATCAAGAACCAAATCAATGTCATCGGCAATCTCGGTCTTGAGCCAGAAGTAAGAGGAAAGACATCGCAGCCCTGCTCTTTGGAACTTCAACCCTCTGGGTAAAAAACATCTTCTCCGCAGCAGGAGGCGACAGCGTGTTTTCTCAAAATATCACGACAGAGAAGCCGGTCACTTATGCATGATTATTCAGAAATGCGAAAACGCCTTGGCTACGCTGTGAATCAAACTCTCGATTCCCCCGTGATGATCCTTGAGTTTTGGGAAATCAGCGAAATTTTCGTCGCGCTGGTTTGCATCATGGTCTTTGGAGTCCTGTTCTACGAGTGGTTCCTCCTTTGTGTCGTCCTGGTCCTCACCCTTGTAGGGCTTCCCTACCTTCGCCGTAACTTCAACAAAGGCAAGGTGCTCCACTACCCCTATTACAAACTCGGAATGAACCTGCCAGGACTTATCAATCCCAAACACCACCCTGTAATGTCGGATTAGAAGGGAGAGCGCCATGAAAGTTGAAACCTTCAAAAGTGGATGCCAAACCTTCAACGAGAAGGTCGGCCAACAGTTTCAAACCCACATCATTGGGCCTATGGAGAAGGGAATCGAAGCCGCTAGACTTCAAGCCCCTCCTGTTCACGTCATTGATGGCATTGACTTAAAGGTTCTCCCAAAATTCATCTGCTACAAGGCCGCCCTTCTCAGGGAAAAACTTTTTCTTCAAACCATACTCGCCTTGGTTACTGGGGCGTTTATCGTCTTTTTTGTGGCCTCTCGCATCGAAGTATCTGGGCTCTATTCAAAACTGCGATCAAAGGAGTTTATTCTGGCCCCCGGTGTGCAGGATTTCACACCTGTCGCCCCGCAAATGGTCCCCGATTCGCACGTTCACAACGCGGCCATTGGCTCACGGCGGCCGCGCAACTGACTTCACCCCTGTTTCGACTCGAATCAGAGCATCAGACCTGTCTTTCACAAGCCCTGACACTCGCCTTTGATGGAAAGGCCAGAGCCGCAGGTGTTCAATACGTCGATGGCGACCTCATAGCGTCAACGTCTGCAATGGAGCCTTTAGTTACCCTAGATGACATCATGGCTCAACTTGGTGGCCTCACCGCCATTGCCGAATTCGAAAAGTACGGCCAAGCGATTGATGACTTATCAAGAAAGCTACGGGCCTTTTACGCTGATGGAATCTACGCGCCATTCTTTAAACAGACAACGCCAACCTCGAAGTCAGCACCGGTGGATTTATACGTTTATGACTTGGATGGCCTATCGGGAGACCCCATTCTTCAAACCCTGGCCACCATGAGCGTCGTCGATGAAATTAGAAGAAGAATCAAAACGGATGGCGCCAGAGAGCGCGGTGGGTTCGTGGTGATTGAGAAACTCGGGATGCTAGGCCGAAACAACCCGGTAGCTCAAGACTTCGTGATTGATGCCGCAGAGACGTTTCGAAAGCTGGGGTTCTTCCTTATTGGTTTAACACCTGATCCCGCCAATTACTTTCGGACCGAAGCAGGCCAGGCGATGTGGGCAGTAGCAGATCACTACCTTTTTCTTGCGATGAAAGACGACAATGTGAAGTTTCTTCGTAATTGGCCAGCCGTCTAATTTATTTTCATAAAAATAAAAAAAGTGTTGACATGTTTTTGTGTGAATTTTCTGTTTTCAAATGTTCAATCGCAACCACGTTGCAAATATGGTTTCAAGCTAACTGCATGACCGCTGTGACCTTCGGAGAGGTGACCGCGAGTGGGAAACCTTTGGATCTATTTTGCGTGGCACTGTGGTCATTGTAGCGCGAAAAAAGCAGTAGAAAATTGTCGTGTTATT
>JBBCAV010000276.1:0-6676 GCA_051382305.1 Bdellovibrionota bacterium FG-2 | reverse complement strand
AAACTGCGAAGTGCCAAAGACCACAAGCCTCGTATTTTTCGTAGCCTTGGAATCTTTGAGTTTTCCATCGGCTACGATCACAGCACTCAGGGGGCCGCCTTTGTCTTTGGCGGGATTGAATTCAACTTGACCGGAAGTGATCGCCTTCATGTCCGTGACCGCCCAACTCTTAGGTGTGGTCTGGGCGATCCATTGAACTTTGAGGCTTGCAGGAGCGTTAGGCAGCACCTCAAGAGGGCGCAGGAACGGGAAATAGCAGTTTCCTTGAAACTCTTTGGTGATCGCTTGATCCTTGGCAAAGGAAGCGAGGATGGGGACTGCGGCGTCAACGCCTAGCATGCGAGAAAGAGGATCTACGATTAGGGCCTTTTGAGCTTTGATGTTCCATTTCTCCAAAATCGCGTGGAGTTCCGGCGCATATTCGTCGCCCTTGGTGTTGATGTCGAGTGCGATAATCGCACGACCGCCGTTATCAAGATAATCGGAAATGAGTTTTACTTCGGCGGGGAAAAAGGCTCTGTTAGGTCCAAAAATCGCAAGGGCGCCGCATTCGCCGGGAATAGCGGTTTCTTGCGTGAGGTTGATTTCTTTGAACTCATAAGCCTGGTTAGTGAGGGCCTTGCGAGCAGAATCATACCCGTCTTGTTGGGTTGATGAAAGCGCGTGTTCCCCATGGCCGGTTATGGTGCAAAGAAGCGGCGGTTTTTCCTTCAACATTTTTAGAAGCGCGTTGGTGATTTTTTCTTCGGTCGGGTCTTCTACCCGTGTTTCACGTGCGCCGACAACGAGGTTGAGGGTCCCGTACTTTTTGATCCCGAGTTGTTTCGCTCGCAGCGGTTCACGATCGGGATCCGTGAATTCGACTTCAAACTTGGGGTTGAGACCTTTTAGGTCTTCGAGCAAGGGACGAAATTGCTCTTTTTGAGCCACTTTAGAAAACAACGTGGCTTTAACAGGCTTTTGAAGACCCTTGATCACCTTGACGGTTTGATCTGACAAGGTGTGAACTTTGTTTTTTGTCAGATCCAGTTTTTGGGGATAGCGCGAGCCCAAGAAGTTGATCACGCCGATCAGGGCTAAGACAAGAAGGACGGTAATCGCAGCATTCAACCCATATGCCGCAGTTCTGCCTCGCAACGCCTGGCGATTGAGGCGAATCAGTCCTCCTAACGAGGCGACGAGAAGAATTGAAATAATCGCGGTCAGCCACAAGAGTTCAGGATACACGGTTCGGGCAACCAAAAGACCTAAAGCCCAGACTCCTGTTGAGACCCAAAGAAGGGCAGTTTTTTTGACGTTGTTTTCTTTACTGTTGTTTTGCATGTGGTGTTACCTCCAGCGAAAGGAGTCCAAAACCCGGTGGGTTAAGAAAAGTCCAATGCCTATGAAAGATAGATAAAAGAGAATGTCTGAGGTGTTCAGAATTCCTTGAGAGAAGTTGTTGTAGTGCCCAATAAGCGAAAGATACTGCAAAATATCGCTCCACACGGGTCCAGCGGACTGGGTGGCCCAGCTGATAAGCCAGAAAAAGAGGCCTGCCGCAAAAGTGAGTGCACCTGCCACGATTTGGTTTTCGGTGACGGCCGAAAATAAAATACCCACGGACAAGTAGCAGCTGGAGAGAAGCAGTGTCCCGATGTAACTCGTGACGACGGGGCCGAGGTCAGGGTTTCCCGTGGCAAAAAGGACGATCGGGTAAGCCAGGGTAAGGGAGAGCATAACACACACGAGTAAAAAGGCCGAAACGAACTTTCCTAAGATGATTTCTGCAAGAGTCACAGGAGAGGTCATTAGAAGCTCCAGAGTATGAAGCTTCTTTTCTTCGGCGAAAAGTCGCATCGTAATAAACGGAACCATGAATAAGAAAATGACGTTCATGTTTCCATAAAGCGGGCGAATAATGCCTTCGGTGATGCTCTGGCCTTTGCCTTGACCAAATTGCTGGTATTGGAGGTTCTGTAAATTAAAGTGTGAGAGATTGAAAAAGAACATCCAGCCCATGATCGCCAAAAAACCTGCGATAATAATGTAGGCGATGGGAGAGGTGAAGTAAGTCTTAAAATCTCGACGTGCGATGATCCAAATATTTTTCATACCGTGTGTTCCTCTGTAGTGAGTTGTAGGAAAATCTCCTCAAGGCTGATCTTCTCCATGCTGAACTCCAAGACGCCCATGCCGGTGGCGACGGCTGTTTCAACGATTTGATCGCGAATTTCAGAGACCCCCGGGGCGAGTTCTACGGTGAATTTCGATCCAGCTTGGGAGACGGTTTTGATTCCACTTAATCCCCGAAGGGCGGCCAGTCCTTTTTCGGCGGGGTTCTTTACGAGCAGCGTATAGAAGCTCCCCTTGTGCAAACGTCCGACGAGATGTTCCAGTGAGTCCTCTGCGACGATCTTTCCCTGATTGATGACAATAATGCGCTGACAGGTCGCCGTGACTTCGGGAAGAATGTGAGAGCTTAAGATGACGGTGTGATCTCCCGCAAGACTCTTGATGAGCTCGCGGATCTCGATAATTTGTTTGGGATCAAGACCGACGGTGGGTTCATCGAGGATCAGAATTTTGGGATTGTGAATGAGCGCTTGGGCAAGGCCCACGCGTTGTCTGAAGCCCTTGGAGAGATTTCCGATGAGTCGTTTGCGAACGTCTCCCAGTCCTGTTTTTTCTAGGGACGTGTCGACGGCTTTTCCTAGTCCTGCGCTAGGCACTTGGTGAAGTTGTGCGGCGAATCGCAAATAATCCTCCACCTGCATTTCTGGGTACACGGGGGGAGTCTCGGGGAGGTAGCCCACGTTTCTCTTTACTTCGAGGGGGCGTTCAAAAACGTCAAAACCCGCAACCGATGCGGAGCCGGAAGTGGCAGGCATGAAACCCGTGAGGATTTTCATGGTCGTTGATTTTCCGGCGCCGTTTGGGCCTAGGAAGCCGACAATTTCGCCTTTTTCGATTTGGAAATTCAAATCATTGACCGCCGTGCGCGGACCGTACTGCTTCGTGAGGTGGGAGACTTTAATCATAGTGAATGTTCCTCAAAAAAGTTGTTTGAGTTATTTTATGGATGCGATTTTGGGTCTTGTCAAGCGAGCTGATTGTAGTTCACTTTCCAAAGCGCTGAAAGGCCTCAATCGTCGTTTCGATCCTTTTGATGACAGCTTCAACGGTTTTGTCCATCGGTACGGAGAGCGCAAGCCCTGCGGCAAACTCGTGGCCTCCGCCGCCTAGCTCCATTGCGATCTGGTTGATGATGACGCGCCCTTTGGATTTGATGGACACCCGTACTTGGCCGTTGTCTTCTTCTCGAAAAAGGCACACGACTTCGGCGTCCTTCAAAAGGAGGAGAAAACTTAGAAATGACTGGGTGTCATCCACGGTGGCGTGATGTTTACGCCGCAAGTCTAAAGGTATTTCGAGCCAGGCGATCTTTCCGCCCACGCTGGTTTTGACATTGCTCAGCAGTGTTCCCAAAAGTTGAAGATGAGAGACTTCTTTTGAAGAAAAAATAGATTGATAAACTTCTTCGGGATTTACGCCCAGTTCAATCATCTCGCCGGCTAGTCGGTGAGCCGTGGGAGTGGTGCGTGCATAGCGAAAACTGTTGGTGTCGGTCATGACAGAAACATAGAGGCCCTGACCCACATCTTTGTTGATCTTTGCGAGCTGCAGTTCATTGAAAAGATGGTAAAGAAGTTCTCCGATACTGCTGGAGGTTTCATCGGAAACCAAAGTCGCGTGCGGCGGGTAGGTGATTTCATTGAGGCCCGGAATTTCTGGATGATGATCGAGGAAAAATATTTTCTTGGCGCGAAGCGAGAGTTCGCCCCAGAGTTTGCCTAAGCGTCTTGGGTCGTTCGTATCGACAATGATCCACAGGTCGCAGGTGTCCCAGAGTTCGACTTCGCCAGGCCCCAGTAAAATAGCTCCTTTAGGATCCAAGAAGCGATAGCGTTTGGGGAGAAGATCCGGGTTATAGACGCGGCACGCTTTTCTCGCTCGCTTCAAATAGTGAAACAGCGCAGCTTCTGCTCCGAGTCCGTCCCCATCGGGGAGCGAGTGAGTGGAGATCAGCACGCGTTTTGCCCCTTCAAGCGTCGTTTTAAACTTCTGAAACTCTTTGGACTTTGCTAATTCAATCACCGGTTTGTTTTTCAGACTCAAGCTTAGCTCCCTGTCTTCCGAAGAATTAAAAGTGAGAGGACCGTGTTCAGATGAAAATGACTAAATCCGTCAAGATCGATCCACTGTATTCAATTTTTGAGGAACACCTTTATAACTTTCAGGATTCTGACGAAGACCGCAAGACTTTTGTTGGAAATGTCATAAAGGATTACCTAAAGTTCCTGAATAAGAACAAGGTGACAGTGCCTCCGACGCTTCTGGCATCGGTCGTGGAGGAACTCTCCACTCAGGTCCGAGCGATGCTCGTGAAGAAGATTTATGGATACCCGACTATTTCGGAATTTCAGAAGCAAACGCCCAAAAAAGCCCGTCGATCGCCCCGAAGCCGGCTTTCCGTTTCACGCTAATTTTTCTCGTTGACGCTGCGCGTCTCGAATGTTATGTGCTGGGGCTTACATTATGCGTCAAATTCTATTCGTTGTTTTGGTCGTCCAGCGCAGAAGACTTTAAAGCCCCAGCGCTTTTAAGCCTTTTTGCCACGGCAATACCCAAATGGGCCCCATTTTTCGCTCTTGATGGCCCATATGAAAAATAAAAAGTCCGCTGTGCTTTGGAAAGGATTTTGCAAAATGGACAAGCCCTTCACAATCCTCTGTTCCAACATTCTCTCCGCTTTTGACTTCGACTGCAAAAATCTTCGAGTCTAGGGCTACAATCAAATCCACTTCTATCCCACTTCGCGTGCGAAACGAAGAGATCGTTGCCTCACGATCATTTGCCCATGCCGAATGGAGAATCTGGTTCATCACAAGCTGTTCTGCAAGCTTGCCGATGCGGTCTAGGCTCGGAATAAAATTTCCCAACAAACTATTTAATACTCCCGTATCAAAGAAAAAGAATTTGGGATGTCGGATCAAATCTTCGCTTATCATTAAGGGGTCAAATGGAAAAATCCTCTGTCCAATCAAGGTATCTTCTAAAATCTCAAAATATCGAGGTACCGCATGGCGTGAGATCTTGGTTCTTTGTGCAAGCTTGGTATAATCTAAGAAATCAGCGTTTGCTAAACTAATGTCGGTCAAGAAGCGGGCGAATGATTCGAGGTTTCGGGTGAGCGCCTCCGCTTTGATTTCTTCTTTAAGATAAGAAGCAACGTATGATTTCAGAAGTTTTTGCGCGGCTAGAGGGTGTTCCCCGAGATGTGCTTCGGGTAGCGTCCCTAGTGATAGCGCTCGCTTCGTGTCCATTTGGTAATTCAGTTCGCCTGCTACCAAGGGCCCCATTTTGAAATTCAATACGCGGCCCGGCAATAGATTGGCTTCACTACGTTTGAGTTTTCTGGCACTCGAGCCGGTGAGGTAGAATTTTAGTTTTTTGTTGCGGTCAAGCAGTGCCTGAACAGTATTTAAAATCCGGGGGAGTCGTTGTACTTCATCAATAAAAACCGTCTGTGCGGCTTCAAGTTCAATGCGTTTAGCGAGCTCGCCTGGTTGCGATGAATAGGTCAAGAATTCGAGTTCATCCGACAAATTAATAGAAAGATCGGGTTTTAGGGATTCTATGAGAGTTGACTTGCCTACCTGCCGAGGGCCAAACAATAGCACGCTTTTACTGGTTTTTTTGATTTCTGCCGCAATAAATCTGTTTATCATGTGCTCATTATTTCAAAATTATGAGCACATGTACACCAAATTAAAACGTAGGGGGGGCGACTTCTCTCCGGCTTCAGTCAAGAATAGCGTCAGACAAAGGACAATCACAAGCACTGCCGGTGTGAGCCGAAAGCGTGAGAATAACGTACTCGCTGTTGTGAACCCGCTGTCGAAGTCTAAAAACTTTTGCTTGGCCTTCGCGGTGCTTTCGACTTCTGCGAAAACTCTGCGCATTATTTTTGCCGCAAAATCCGCCGGTACTTGGGGAGCAAGATATACCTGAAATCGAAAGCGGACGCCCATTCACTCGAATCCAGCCGTCTTGAATTTCGATGTCACCCCCTGGAAGTCCCACAAGGCGCTTAATGAAATTTATCGATGGGTCTTCAGGATAACGAAACACGATTATCTCACCGCGCTTGGGCTCGGCGATGCTCGAGCGAAAGGCTAGGACGCCGATGAGGACCAAGATTGTTTTTATGAGTTCCTGTTTCCAAAGCTTTATCATTTTCATGTAAATTCTCTCCGTCTTAATCGATATACAGGGCCCTGATTAGATTCTTGTTAATGACGCAAATGCTCCTGTTATGTGAAAACTCAAGCAAGGACTTCGCCCTAAATTGACTTTTTGTATTCTGTGATCTCAAAATAGTTTCTGTTTTTACGGTTCTTTTCTCTTTTCTATCTGCTTCGACAATTTTAGCTGAACGACCTGTTATTCGTGGTCAAGGCCTTAGCCTCGCCACCAGTTGCAAAATTCGCTATCTAAAAATTATGTGCCGCGCCACACACTGTCAGACGTGACGAGAAAATTCTCTCACAAGGAGCGTCACGTGGTCACGGCAAAGCTTTCAGTTCATACTTTTGTGTCGAGGCAAATCATTGTGTTGATCAATGCTTCTATT
>JBBCAV010000275.1:0-3698 GCA_051382305.1 Bdellovibrionota bacterium FG-2 | reverse complement strand
TCAAATGAGTCCAAAGCTTTTCAAAAAGTTGTGACCGCGCTTGCCACCGTCCCATGCTCTGCTCATCGGCAGAAATAACGTAATCGTGAAGAGTTTTGAGAGGGTTGAGAGGGTAATGACGCGAAAAGAATACAAAATGAGTTAAGATCGCATCCCGACAAAAACAAAGAAAAAAATAGAGAAATGATCGCCAATTTCACTGACGCAGTGTATAATATTGTACCGTTTTGTCATGTATTATTATTTTGTTGATAATTCGTAATGAATTCAAGGATGTAGTGACCCCCTCCCCGTATTGATATTTTGCAACCAGCGCCGGTCCTCCGGTCCTTAATCACGATAATAAAACTTATCGCGAATGAGTTGGCCGCCGGAATACCTGCGGGGTCCCTCACACCAAAGAGGTATGAGGTTTGGGGAGCAATGGAACGAAAAACCGGTTTAAGACTGCCGCGGTGCTTGGTGGGCAACGTTATCGGTAAACCAGGGAGCCCCCAGGGGATGGATTTGTGAGAAGGATGAAAATCCCCCGAGGGCTTCTTACTCTGGGAGCGCGACTCTTGGCACGACGCTTCAGCTTATATAACGCGTCTGCGTCACAAGTGATTCGGGTTCAACTTTTTTAAACACTTTCCAGCTAAAGCTCTTGTAATCCGGACCTCATAGTTTAAGATCAAGGCGGTTACTCGGCAGTTACATCAACCGGAGGTTTTGGAAATGATTTCTCCAAAAATGACCATGGCCATGGCGGCAGGTGTTTTGAATATTTCGCTTCAAGCGGTCCATAAAAGACTCAAAAGCAAGGACATGGCTTTCGAGAAGGTCGGCAACAGGATTTACTTTGGACATACAACAGCTAGAGAGCTTCTTGCTCTTCCATTTCCTAGCAACCCAAAAGTCATCTCTTTCCAGATTGTCAAAGGTGGTCCCGGAAAAACCTCCATGACTAAGTCTGTCGGCATAGCGGCTAACATCATGGGAGCCCGAGTGCTGCTCATCGACCTCGATCAGCAAGGCAACATGACACGCGATCTACTCGCAAAACCTACTGAATACAAAACAATGCTCGATGTTATTACCGATGAAATCCCATTCGAAAGGGCCATCGTTCCAATTCAGCCAGGGCTGGATCTTCTCCCAAGCCATCTCAAGAATGCAATTCTCGACAACACACTGGTCGTCCATACGATGCCAGTGGCGACCGTTTACAAGCGCCGCATTGATGCGGTTCGAGATAACTATGATCTTATCCTAATCGATTGCCCGCCAGCATTCAGCGCGTCAACACATGCCGCGGCTCTCGCGTCTGATCTGATAATTCCGGTTGTTGCTCCGGAACCCTACTGTCTCGACGGTCTAACCATGACGGTGACCGAGATCCAAAAACTCAAGAAGCTCTATGGGAGTGATGTCCCGATAAAAGTTATTCTCAATAAGTACAACCATTCAAAGGCACTATCGCGGGAAATCCTTCAAGAACTACTTCAACACCCCTTCTTCGCACCGAGAATGTTTGCAACGCCAGTTCGTGAATCGCAAGATTTCTCAAACGCTTCACGACAACTGCGCTCGATCTTCTGCCAGCTAAGAGACACCATCGCCAAAGAAGACGTTATCAACCTCACCAAAGAGGTTCTTGGATTGGCCGACTACAAAGTCACGGAAGAAGAATCCGTACCCCTAGGCTCTTTGGATGGAATTTCAAAAACAAAACGCATTAATCAGCCCGAGGCCACTCTTTAAGGGAAAAATACGTGGCCAATATTCATGAAATTGCAGAAAAGCTAAAGTCAGAGGGACGGCGCAAGAAATCGCATACAGCGCCATGTCTTTTGGCTAATTTTAACATGGACGACATCAGAGGTGTGCCCGCCGGTAGTATCGTGCCCCCTATGGTTAAACCGATGGCCTTTGTCGCCACTGCAAATGGTGATGATGAGCCACAAATTGCTCACGGGGCACCAAGTTCATTAGGTAGCAATAAGGTAGCTGATAGGGTAGCAGCGGCTCCTAGTAGTAGTAGTTTAATAGAATTAGACCAAAATTTGAAAACTACTACTAGCGACCCCGAGCTTCCAATTGACGCAAAGGTCCATCTCAGCCCGGAATGGGCTGTTGTTGACACCTCACCGCTCTCTGAAATCGGCTTCACCCCGAACCATTTTAACCAGCTTGTCAAAGCCGGAAAATTCTCAGCCGATGAAGTCCAAGACTTCATCTATTTTTTCGCGTTCGATTTGAAGTCCAACGGGAAGGGCCGAAAAATAAAAGGCCCACCCGTGAACTTCTTCATGGGCATTCTTCAAAAGGGGATGCCCTATGCGGCACCCGAGAACTACGAGAGCCCAGAGGCTGAGGCTCGAATGATATCAGCGCTCAGATCGAAGAAAGCGTCCAGGAAGCCAAGAAGAAGCGCCACCAAGTGGAGGTCTCCACCTTCGAAAAACGGGCAAGCTGATTATTCTGTGGGGGGTAAGGGAAATAAGTGGGGTGAAATCAGAGTTAAGAATATGCGAAACTCTGTTGAATCGATACTTAAACAGCTCACATCACCATCAAAAAAATTACGAGCCCGTTCCAGGAGGTATGAAAGATGAATTCAACGGCCAGAAAACTCGCGACCTACAACGATCTATTTACGTTACCGGACAATGTTGTTGGGGAAATTATTGCAGGAGAACTAATCGCGTCCCCACGACCAGGGCCGAGACACGCGCGGGCCAGCACAAGCTTGGGTGGGGCTCTAGATGGCCCTTTTGATCGAGGACATGGTGGACCAGGTGGGTGGTGGATCTTGGATGAGCCTGAACTCCATCTTGGGCAAGATGTTTTGGTGCCCGATCTAGCTGGATGGAAGAGAGAAAAGTTACCAAACATTCCAGTGAATAAAGCCTATTTTGATGTTGCACCTAACTGGGTCTGCGAAGTCCTTTCGAACCGTACTGCGGGCTTGGATCGCGTTAAGAAACTTCCTATTTATGCTCGTGAAAAAGTTGACCATGTTTGGCTGATTGATCCGGATAAAAAAACATTAGAAATCTACGCCAGAGACGGTGAAAAATGGCTTCTCCTCAACTCGTGTGCTGGAAACGAGCGAATTCGTGCAGCCCCATTCGACGCGATTGAAATCGATTTGGGTGCGCTTTGGTTACCGGATGAGCAATAGCGTGGCACGCGGAATCCGCGCGCTTTCATGGCCACGGGCTGCGCGACAATCGAGAGTCAAATGCCCGCAACATCGGTCAGATATTGCGGGCATCAAATTTGGGAGACCCGCCACTCCTGTCTGATATGAACCGTAATATTTTAGGTAAGGCATGAATGAGGCGTGAAGCCCATACAGTAGCGCTTTTTAGATAAAAAACGCTCACGCTATATATACGGTTTTGATAGAGATTTTTAATTCTGCTTAAGGAACTTTCCGCTAACTGGTTAGCTCAAAGTTAGCGGTTTTTTCCTAATCGGGTCTGCGCGAAGTCTGTGAAGATTGTGATGTCCCGTGATCCTCCAGGTTTTGAGATGCGGACAAGGGGTACCCCGAAAAGGTCCAAAATCAAAAACCCGGAAGGCCTACCTGTTCGGGTCATTGTTGATGAAAGGCAAAGCAAAGGGAGTCGATCCCGGGTATTACAACTCGCGAACCAAGGTGCCGCTATTCGCTTCGGGCGGCAGAGTGGGTTTTTTCATAATAAATTTAC
>JBBCAV010000274.1:0-1701 GCA_051382305.1 Bdellovibrionota bacterium FG-2 | reverse complement strand
GCGCGATGATGGCGCAGCTGCTTAAAAAAGATGAAGAAGGCATGGGCAAGAATAACATCTTGGACTACGGGGCAGCCGTCCGCGGACCGGCAGCGGACTCAGGCTCGCTGCTGGATCGAAACGCCGACATCTTTAAGCGAATTCATGAAACGTATCAGGATCGAAACAAACGAGGGAACATCTAATTTACCCCGGAGCCCACTTGGGCCCGAGAAGCCGACAGCACAATTTTCGCGCACGCCAGCGCATCAGAAAGGGCCTCGTGATGGTTGAGTTCGATCTCAAGGGTACGACAGACGTCGGAAAGTTTCGTGGGACGAATTCCCCATTGAGCGCGCGCCAGTTCCACGGTACACAAAAACGGCTGCTGAGGAAATTCCACTCCATAACGTGCGCAACAAGCCTTCAACACCCCAGAATCAAAACGCGCATTGTGGGCGGCCAGATACTTCACCCCTTTGAACAGTGGCGAAATTTTCTCCCACAACTCTCCAAAGTCAGGTGCTTGCGCCACATCTCGCCAACTCAATCCATGGATGTACGTAAACACAAAATCACGCGAGGGAGGCTTAATTAGATGCACTTCTTTCGCGACAATCTCTCCTCCCTCAACACGCACCAGGCCAATGGAGCAGGCGCTATCCCGCGCGTGATTGGCGGTTTCAAAGTCGAGGGCCAGGAACGGTTGGGTCATATCCATCGGAGTAATTGCGAGAGTATCCATGGGAATTCCCTCTCGTGTTTCGCCGCAATTGTCAATCGCTTGCCGATTGTCGCATTCATGTTTTTGTGCCTTTCGCACACTGGCCTGGCCCAAGCCGACGCATCCGGAGCATCCCAAGATGGCCCTCAGGCCCTATGGCCGTTTGCCGCGGAGAGCGCACCGAAGATCACCTCCGAGCCCGTATGTTCTGCCGATAATTTTCGCAAGGTTCGCATTACGCTTGATCCTAAGTTTCTTCGCCCCGAGGGGGGAGCCCGCACAGGATTTGAACTCACCTACTCCGTGGATGAACCGCCGCAAATACTCACTGCCCGCATCTCAGAAGCGATTGCTGATCTCATCAAGGATCCCGAAGTCATGATGCAAGTGCAGAAAAAACAAGGCTCCCTCATTACGGAAGATCCCAAAAAGAGAAGTAATCGTGGCTATGGTTTTGTCCCCACCGTGCAACGCGGTTACGTACCCCGATCCAGCAAATACTACGCTTCAGAATGCAGCGGGAAAAACCCCGACGGACAACCCTATTGCGTTTGCTTTACCCACTTTTGTGGCCGAATGAGTGAAGCCCTTTTGAAACTCGATCACCCCGAATCCAAGTCCCTTGATTACCACGGCTTTGGAAAATATGCCGGATCAGCGGCGGGGCTGTGGAGTTCGGCCCGAGCAGAAGATCCTGCGGGTAAGAATTGGATTTCTGGGAAAGGATTCAAGAAACTTTTCGGCGCAAAAAAAGACCAAAAAAGAGCCGTCGCAAAGGACTTTCAACACGACACCGTCATGGGTTGCACCTTCGTTCTTGCCGCCCACTCGCACGCCGGCGTCGTCACCGGAATTGAAGACAGCCCCGACGGCATTCTCATTCATACGGTTGAGGGCAACACTGAGGCCCCCACCATTTTCCGCACGCAAAACAGAATTCCAAAAGGCACGGAGGGCGTTTTTCGAAAAACCCATCGATTGCGTGAGATCAAAGGATT
>JBBCAV010000273.1:0-28873 GCA_051382305.1 Bdellovibrionota bacterium FG-2 | reverse complement strand
GCATTATACATAGTGCGAGCGTTGTGCCAACGGGGGGGCGGCAGGGGATTTTGAGTTTAAGTACACAATTTATTGGGGGATTCTAAAGCCTATCTCGTCAACTTTGGAACCTGCAGAAACCTCTGTGCCAGCAAAAAATGGAAAAAAAAGGGGCAGTGGGACCTTTTTGTCACCGAAGAGAGGACAATTTACGGCTGGGATCAATAGGTAAAGTGCCGGATGCGCGGATTTTCCCCTGGGAATGCTGAGGTATATCCTTTGCGCCAATAAACAGTTGATAAGCAGAAGGGACAGTTTTCATGAAAATTGAAGTACTTGGTTCGGGTTGTCATTCGTGTCAGGATCTTGAAAAGCACGCGAAGGAAGCGGTGACGCTCGCTGGAGTATCCGCAACGGTTGCGCATGTGTATGACATGGAAAAAATCATTGCACGCGGAATTTTCATGACCCCGGCTTTGGTGGTCGACGGTAAAACCGTTGTGAGTGGAAAAGTACCTCCGACTGAAGAGATTGCAGCAATTCTGAAGAGGCTGCCGTGAATGCAGGCATGTTGCTCTCCGCAGGCCTTGCGGCAAGTGTCGACTATATCCTGGCGCATACCCAGACACCTTTTCAAAGAGCGAAACCTCGCACAACACAAGGCGGCTGTTTTATTTTTTTAGCGCCCTCATAGCGAGATTGTTGGCAGGGACAAGAATCGACCTTATTTGGCTAAGATATGTAGTGGTTGGGTTTCTCCTTATCGCGGTGGTTTTGATCGCAAAGAGCTATTTTGTGAAAGACGAGATTTCTTCTTGGATGAAGGAAAGTTGGGGGTTTTCCAAAACGATTGCGCCGCGCTTACTTGCGGGCGTCTTTGTATCCGGGATCGTCAAAGTGGTTTTGCCGCAGGAGTTTGTGGGGCATTATGTAGGTTCCAATTCTTTGAGCAACATGTTTATCCCTGTTATATTTGGCGTGCTCGTGTATTTTCCAACACTTGTTGAAGTGCCGATGGCCAAGGGACCTCTCTTGGCGTACCTGCTCTCTGATCCAGTGCTTTCGCTTCCCAGTGTTCTTGTCGTAAGTAAGATAATGGGGGCCAAGAGAACGGCTGCTTATGTAAGTCTTATTATTGTCCTCACGGTTACGGGAGGTTATTTGTTCGGATTGATGCAGGGAAATTAAGCGCATGTCCCAGGCCTGGCATCTAAAGGACAGCGGCTCAGTTGTAACAGAGTTAGGATCCGCCCTGTCGGGCATTAGCAGCGACGAGGCTCTTTCGCGACTCCAGCGGTTTGGTTCGAACGAATTAGTCGAAAGGGCGCGCCGTTCTTCGTTAACGATGTTCTTCGGGCAGTTCACCGACTTCATGATTTTGGTTCTAATTGCCGCAGCCCTTGTCTCTGGGGTTATCGGCGAGACCTCCGATACAATGGCGATTCTCGCAATTCTCATTCTCAATGCTTGCCTTGGATTTACGCAAGAGTATCGAGCGGAGAAGGCCCTGGCAGCGCTAAGAAAAATGGCAGTTGGTAACACCTTAGCGTTGCGAAATGGAGCGCATTTCACTATCCCGGCTACACAGCTTGTTCCCGGGGATATGGTTCTAGTTGAATCCGGGGATCAAGTGCCAGCCGACCTTCGCATTATTGAGGCAGTGGGTCTCATGACAGCAGAGGCAACGCTTACAGGTGAGTCAGTCCCGGTTGAAAAGCACGCGAACGCCTTGTCCGATAGTGCCATCCCCGTTGGGGGTCGGAAGAACATGCTTTTTAAAGGGACATTTGTCACCACTGGCCGGGGTAAGGGCGTGGTGACGGAAACAGGCATGAACACGGAGTTTGGCAAAATCGCGGCTATGCTTCAAGACCAGAGGGGCGCCAAGACCCCTCTTCAGAAACGACGTACCCTTTTTGGAAAGCGGCTTTCAATCATCATCTTGGTCGCGTGTGGCATTATCTTTATTGGGGGGATGTTACGCGGCGAACCTATTTTGAAACCATTCTTGTTGGCGGTGTGTCTCGCGGTCGCTGCTATTCCAGAGGCGTTGCCTGCTGTGGTCACAATCTCACTAGCCTTGGGCGCACGCAGAATGGTTAAGCAAAACGTTCTCGTTCGAAAGCTCACAGCGGTTGAGACTTTAGGGTCCGTCTCCTACATTTGCACCGATAAGACAGGAACCCTTACGCTGAATAGAATGACGGTAGAAGAGGTATGGTGCAACGAGCGTTTGATTGGGGGTGAAAAATGTGAAACTACACTCGTTAATGGGGTCAGGAATTTTAGCTCGCCCCAACAGTTATTTATGAAAGCTTTACCTTTATCTAATGACGCTCGTGTTGATGCCTCTGGTAAAAGTAACGGCGCCCCGACGGAAGCAGCGCCGTTTTTGTTTGCAAGTGACAACGGTTTTGAGAAGGCAAAACTCGAAAAGGTGTTTCCAAGAGTCGCAGAGTTGTCTTTTGATTCAGAGCAAAAACTGATGACCACCTTTCATAAATTAGCGAACCCGGAACTATTGGCTCCGTACATCTCCTTTACCAATGGGGCGGTAGAAACAATGATCGATAGGTCGATCGGCGTTTTTACTGTTGCTGGCATTCAGCCTTTTAATAGAAGCAAGATCGAGGCGGTTAGTAATCAAATGGCGGCTGATGGTTTGAGAGTTATGGCCATCGGAATGCGGAACTGGGATACGCTCCCTGACCTCCAATCCTCAGTCCAAATTGAAACGGGACTTACCCTGCTTGGCCTAATGGGCATGATGGATCCACCGAGGGAAGAGGCCATGCAAGCGGTCGCTGAGTGTAGGAGTGCCGGGATCACAACGGTTATGATTACTGGAGACCATCCCCTGACTGCGCAGACAATCGCAAAACGCGTGGGAATTATCGAGGAAGATGACCCAAATGTGATCATCACTGGAAAGGAACTCGATGCACTGTCGTATGACGAGTACAGGAGAAGGGTTGAGGGGATTCGAGTGTATGCACGCGTTGCGCCCGAGCAAAAACTCAAGATTGTCCTGTCCGGGCTCGTTCGACAGTAAATGCGCAATAATTTAAGATAGGTTTCTGTGTCGATCGGCGCGTATGCGCTTGATTTTATAGCATGGCTCCTTGGTCTCGGAAACGGAGAACCAAATATGATAAAGAGGAGCCAGAATGTCGCAACCCATAGAAGTAAATCGTACCAAGAAGACCCGCACCCGACGCAGTCCCGAGATGATCGCAGAGTTGATCTGGGAAGCCGAGAGGAAGGGCAATACCGCCGAAGTCTGTCGGAGGGAGAACGTCGCACCAACACTGTTTTACCGCTGGAAACAGAAGTTCAAGGAAGGTGGGATCCAAAATCTCCAGGCAATGAAACGCGGTCCAAAGGCGAGGGATCACGAAAAGAAGAAACTCGAACGCGAAGTAGCGCGCCTCGCGGCGGCTCTATGCGAGTCTGCGATCGAATTGCAGCTGCTAAAAAAAAGCGTGAACTCGGACTGATCGGAGACCTGCGAGGGCGCCACCTGCCGGCGGAGGTCCGGCTTGAAATTCTAAAATGGATCAAGGAAGCCGCCCAGGCCGGAGAACGCCTGGAGACCGCATGTGAGTGGCTTCAGCTAAATCCGAGAGCCGTCTATCGCTGGAAGAGCGGAGTCACCGCCAAACCGCACCACGGCGGCGGTGGCGGAAAAAACCGGATCATGCCACTCGAGGAGAAGCGGGTACTGACTCTCGCAAAAAAGTTTCCACAGCTTCGGTGTCGAAGAATCGCATACCAGTTGGAGCGAAAATCCCTCGTTTTCATCGGGAAAACGAAGGTGGCTGAGATCATGAAGAAACACGGTCTCAATCATGAGTTCATCCGCGGAGCGAAGAAGCCCCTCGACGTTCCCGGCGAAATGCTGCTCCACGAACCCTGGCGCAAGAACCTGCTCTGGGGTACCGACTGGACCTACCTGCGCATCAACGAACGTTTTTGGTTTCTTCTTCTCATCATCGACTGGTATTCGCGTAAAATCGTGTCATGGGGCCTCTTCCCAGAGATCACACAATTCCAGGTCGTGGCAGTCATCACGAATGCGGTAGCGGCTGAGGACATTGATGAACTTCCTGAAGGAGCGATGAAGCCGCGGGTCGTCGCCGACCATGGCAGCGCTAACATCGCGGCCTATACGAGAAAAAACATCGAGGTTCAGGGACTTGATCTCTGGCTCTCGGGTGTCGGGCGCCCAACAGGAAACGCGCGCACAGAGCGGGTGATGGGTACACTCAAACGTGAAGAGATCAAGTTGCAGGATCAATACGGAAGCGAAGATGAAGGACGATCACGAATCGGCACCGCGATCTCGGATTACAATATCCGCCGCCCCAATGCCGGGAACGGGGGCTTCGCTCCGAACTCTGTTCACGTTCTAGGAAGGAGGATTCTGACGGAAAAAAGAAAAGAAGCTAGACATCACACTGAAAATCGAAGAAGAAACCACTGGGACCAAGATCAGCCATGCTGACCGAAAACCTATCTTGCTGATTCAGCCGTTTACTGTCACCCCTGCCCGGACGGGACAAGATCGTGAAAGCTCTTCAAGAAAAGGGGCATTTCGTCGCCATGACCGGGGATGGTGTGAATGATGCCCCGGCGCTCAAGCGTGCCGATATCGGTATTGCGATGGGAGGCAGTGGGACGGACGTGGCCAGAGAGTCCTTGTCTATGATCCTGCTGGATGACAATTTTGCTACTATTGTGAAAGCGGTGAGTGAAGGACGTAAAATCTATGACAACATCAGAAAATTCATCAAATACTTGTTGTCCACCAATTCGGGTGAAATTTGGACGCTATTTCTTGCCCCCTTTCTTGGTTTGCCAGCATTAGCGCTCACACTTGAGCCAGCTGAAAAAGAAGTGATGAGTCGTCCCCCTCGAAGTCCTCAGGAGGGCCTGTTCGCTGGTGGTCTGGGTTTGCATGCTATCTGGGTTGGCCTATTGATGGCTGCGGTCGTGCTTGGATTACAGGCTTGGATAATTCATGTTCGGGATACTCATTGGCAAACCATGGTTTTCACCGTGCTTTGCTTTTTGCAGTTGGGTCAAGTGATGGCCGTTCGCTCAGAACGGCGGTCTTTGTTCCAGCAAGGGGTATTGTCTAACAGAACACTGGCCGCGACCGTTGCCGTGTCAGTCGTTCTTCAGCATCTCACGGTCTATGTTCCAGCATTGCAAGGGGTGTTTAAGACCCAAACCCTGACGATTGAGGCGTTATTTGTTGCGCTTGTCTTATCTAGCACGCTCTTTATTGTTGTAGAGATAGAAAAGTGTTTCAAGCGCCGACTCTCGCCTTAACCTCTCCAGGCGAGAGGTTGAAAATATGTTTGCATATATGCATGTAGGCGACTATAAACATAAGTAGGAGATCACTCAAATGAGGAGCGAAGTTCAAGTTTTTAAGGCGCTTTCAGATGAAACCCGACTCAAAATGGTAGCCTTGCTGCTGAGGCGTGGCGAGCTTTGTGTTTGCGATTTTGTGGAGGGGATGCGGATTTCACAGTCGAAGGCCTCCAGGCATCTTCGGTATTTGCAGCGGGCGGGGCTTTTGGAAGATCGACGGGAAGCTGTGTGGGTTTATTATCGAGTAAATCGTAAACCCTCTCTATTTCAAAAGGCAGTCCTTAAGACGATTGAGGCACTTTTTAGTTCCGCGCCCATCAAAGAGGCTCAAGTTCAGCTTGAAAAGTGGCTTAAGGGCAAGCGTTGTGGGTAAGTTATCATTTTTAGATCGCTTCCTAACCTTATGGATCTTTTTAGCGATGGCTGTAGGCATCGGCAGTGGCTATCTTTTTCCAAACATTGTCCCGTTTCTCAATGGCTTTAGTGTGGGAACAACCTCGATTCCAATCGCGATTGGCTTGATCGTTATGATGTACCCGCCGCTCGCTAAGGTGCGCTACGAAGAACTAGGCAAGGTGTTCCGCAATAAGCGAGTCGTGGCCCTGTCTTTGGTTCAGAACTGGGTCATCGGACCGATTCTCATGTTTGCGCTCGCGCTCATCTTTTTGCGAGGGTACCCCGAATACATGGTGGGCTTGATCCTCATTGGCTTGGCGCGCTGTATCGCCATGGTGATTGTTTGGAATGATCTTGCGGACGGGGATCCTGAGTATTGCGCGGGTTTGGTTGCACTCAACTCCATCTTTCAGGTTCTTTTCTATTCGGTGTTCGCTTACCTTTTCATTACTATTCTGCCAACTTGGTTCGGGCTTGAGGGATTGGCTGTCAATATTACGATGGGGCAAATCGCCGAAAGCGTATTTATCTATCTTGGCATTCCATTCATCGCAGGTGCTCTTACGCGGTTTGTTCTCGTCAAAATAAAGGGTAAGGAGTGGTATCACACTAGGTTTATTCCTAAAATTAGCCCGCTCACGCTCATTGCACTTCTCTTTACGATCGTGGTGATGTTCTCGTTAAAGGGTGAAACGATCGTTGCGCTCCCAATGGATGTCGTGCGGATCGCCATCCCACTTCTGATTTACTTTGTTGTGATGTTCTTGGTTTCTTTTGCACTGAGTAAGAAAGCAGGCGCTCCGTATGCGCAATCGGCCTCTTTGTCATTTACGGCGGCATCGAACAATTTTGAGTTGGCGATTGCGGTAGCTGTCGCGACATTCGGAATCCATCACGGCGCCGCTTTTGCTGCGGTGATCGGTCCCCTGGTTGAAGTGCCCGCCTTGATTGCGCTTGTGAATGTTTCACTTTGGATTCGTAGGAGGTACTACAGTCATGAAGCTTGAAATTCTTTATTTTGAGGGCTGTCCTAACTTAGAACCTACGATCTCCTTAGTTCAAACTATAGTCCAACGACTAGCGCCTGGTGCTCAGGTTCAAGAGATTCGAATCACAAGTGAAGAGCATGCCAAAAAAGAGATTTCTTTAGGCTCGCCTACGATTCGGATTAATGGTGCAGATATAGAGGGACGCATGCATCCAGACACCGAAGCGTCCATGGCTTGCCGAATCTATTCAGATGGAAAAGGGGTGCCTCCCGAGTGGATGGTGGAAGCTGCCATTCTAAGAGCCCTCCGACCTGAGCACATTCTCTTTTTGTGTGTGGCCAACTCTGCCCGGAGTCAAATGGCAGAAGGAATAGCTCGATCTTTTGCGCCAGCCTCGGTAACAGTCTCATCGGCGGGGTCGTCACTTTCGAGAGTTAATCCGTTATCAATCGAAGCGCTAATGGAAATCGGAATTGATGTTTCTCATCACACCTCCAAGGGGGTGGACTCGATCGATGCCACGAGTGTCGACGCAGTGATCACGCTTTGTGCGGAAGAGGTGTGTCCGGTATTTTTGGGTAAGGCGATCCGGCTTCATTGGGGGCTGCCTGATCCCGCCCCTCACGGTAGTGCGGATGTCGAGGCGATGGAGGGGTTCCGTCGAGTACGCGATGAACTTAAAACTCGGTTGAGTTTCTTATTTGAAGACTGGCAAGAGTAGCTGAGGAGAGAATCGTTTTATGAAAATGAAACGCATTTTTGGGCTTGGATTGTTTCTGTTTGTGGCCGTGAGTGCGATCTACGCCGGAGTGAGAGAGTATCGAGCCAGAAACGCAACCGTCAACGTAGCAATCCAAAAAGAACAGGGACACAAAGTAATTGCCTATTACTTCCACGGGACTGCTCGTTGCATGACATGCAGGGCGATCGAAGCTTACTCAATGCAGGCGATTCAGTCGCGGTTTGCTAAAGCCCTGGAGGCCGGAAACCTTGTGTGGCGGGTTATAAATGTCGAAGAACCGATGAATGCGCATTTTAACTCCGACTATCGGCTTTCGACGAAGTCCGTTGTTTTGGTGGAGATGGAAGACGGTATTCAAAAAAAGTGGAAAAACTTAGATCGGGTTTGGGATGGGATCGATAACCCTGATCAGTTTCAAAAGTATATTCAAAATGAAGTCACCGCTTTTGGCGGACGTCTCGTGGCTTCGGATTCGTGAAGGGGGTATGGTGATTCTTGCTGGAACAGCGTTGTGGCTTGGTATTCTGACTTCGCTGAGTCCTTGTCCGCTTACGACTAATCTTGTGGCTGTTTCTTATCTTAGCAAACAGATCTCGCAATCTCGCGCTGTTCTCGTTTTAGGTATTCTTTACGCTCTGAGACGAACTTTGACCTACGTTGTGTTGGGTTTCGTATTGGTCGGTGGAATGCTTTCGATGCCTCAGGTCTCTTATGTATTACAGAAATACATGAACCAGCTTTTGGGGCCAGTTTTGGTTTTAACTGGGTTTTTTTTACTCGAGCTGCTAGAGTTCCCTAATCTTGAAGTGCTCACAAGTGAACGATTCAAGAAGAAGCTAGCGAATTCAGGAAGCCTTGGGGCTCTTTTCCTTGGAAGCCTCTTTGCGCTTTCGTTTTGTCCGGTGTCTGCGGCGCTATTTTTTGGAAGTTTGATCCCGTTAGCGCTTACTTCAAAGTCAAGTGTGCTTCTGCCTTCACTCTATGGAGTTGGCACTGCTGCCCCCGTCGTGGTTTTTGCTGTGCTTCTCGGAAAAGGTACTCAAGTGGTTGGGGATGTCCTCAAGAAGCTTTCACGCATTGAGTATTGGGTTCGGCGACTGACCGGGGGTATTTTTGTCTGTGTAGGCGTTTACTACACTCTCGTGTTTATTTTTCATGTGCTTTGATTGGAGATAGCTGTGAACTCAAAAGTTAAGAAGATTGTTATTGGCGGTGTGGTTCTCCTCGCATGGTTTGCCTTGTATCGCGCACTTGCTCCGTTTGCAGCGTGGATGACCTACTCGGTCTTGGGTCTAAAAAAAACAAGTGGCTTGGCGGGATCTGTCGAATTTTTTCTCTTTGATACTCCTAAGGTTCTTCTTTTGCTTATGATAGTTGTCTTTGCGGTCGGAGTGATTAGGTCATTCTTTACACCCGAAAAGACTCGTAAAATTCTGGCAGGCCGGAGTGAGTATCTTGGTAATATTCTTGCGGCGTTGCTTGGTATCGTAACTCCATTTTGCTCTTGTTCCGCCGTGCCCTTGTTTATTGGCTTTGTGACGGCGGGGATTCCGCTGGGAGTCACGTTTTCGTTTCTTGTGTCGGCTCCAATGGTTAACGAAGTCGCGCTGGTGCTCCTTTATGGGCTCTTTGGGTGGAAGGTGGCGGCACTCTATTTGAGTACGGGGCTCATGATCGCAATCGGATCAGGTTGGGTTATTGGTAGACTGAAGCTGGAAGGGCACGTCGAGTCTTGGGTGTATGCGATTAAGACGGAGGGGCAAGGCGGCGAAGGTGCTATGCCCTCTCTAACTTGGGAAGCGCGAATCCAGGCCGGTAAAGATGCGGTTCGCGAGATAGTTGGCAAGGTCTGGCCCTATGTGATCGGAGGGATTGCGATCGGTGCGGGCATCCACGGTTATGTGCCGCAAGACTTTATGGCTTCCATCATGGGTAAGCAGGCATGGTGGTCTGTACCGCTAGCTGTGATCATTGGGATTCCCATGTATTCGAACGCGGCTGGAATTATTCCGATCGTTCAGGCGCTCTTGGAAAAAGGAGCCGCACTGGGCACCGTACTGGCTTTCATGATGTCTGTGATCGCGCTCTCGCTTCCAGAGATGGTGATTCTTCGTAAGGTCTTAAAACCTACGCTCATTGCAGTTTTTATAGCAATTGTAGGAGTCGGCATTCTGCTCGTGGGTTATCTGTTTAACTGGCTGCTTTAATCATTAACTAACAAAAGGAGAAATCAAATGAACATAAAAATACTAGGTCCAGGATGCGCAAATTGCAAACGTCTTACGGTAAATACTCAGGAGGCCCTCAAGCAGTTGGGGATCGATGCATCCGTTACCAAAATTGAGGATTATGCCGAGATTGCAAAATACGGGATTATGAGTACCCCAGCGCTCGTGATTGATGAGAAAGTACTTTTTAACGGTAAAGTGCCATCGGTGAGTGAATTGGCCGAGATTATCAGTAAGGGTAACGAGCAGAAGTCAAAAGGTGGCTGTTGTAGTGGTTCAAGCTGTTGCTGATCGCAAAAAATACGGAGTAGAGGTACACCATGATGTTAGAAGTTTTTGACCCACCGATGTGTTGTTCAACGGGAGTCTGTGGTTCGGAAGTGGACCCGGAGCTTGTTCGCTTTGCAGGTGATCTTGAGTGGCTCAAGCGCCAAGGTGTTGAGATTGGGCGCTACAATCTTTCACAAAACCCAGAAAAATTCGTGAACACGGTGTTGGTAAAAAACACGCTTACGCAAGATGGAAATAGGTGCCTTCCGCTTATTTTGGTGGACGGCAAGATAGCGTCTACTGGAAAATATCTTTCACGAGAAGCACTTGCAGGCATTGCGGGGGTCGAGTTTCAAGCCAGCATCTTCACAAATTCTGTGCGTGAACTCGTGGCAATCGGGGCGGCGATCGCTTCTAATTGCGAACCGTGTTTTAAATATCACTATAGCGAGGCCCGAAAGTTGGGAGTTTCCAAAGAAGATATTCGTCAGAGTGTCGATTTGGCCAATGCCGTCAAGAACAGTCCTGCTCGCGCGGTACTCGCGCTGGCTGAGAAGTTTCTTGAAGAGGCTGATACGGATAAGGGCGGGAAGTGTTGTGGGTGACACTTTTATCGAGAAAACGACTCATTACCTCTTTTTCACTGGTAAAGGTGGAGTCGGAAAAACATCAATTGCATGCGCGACGGCCGTTCGGCTTGCCGATCATGGCAAAAAAGTTCTGCTAGTCAGTACGGACCCTGCATCCAATCTCGATGAAGTGTTGGGCGTTCGATTGGCTTCAAATCCGATAGCGATTCCTGAAGTTAAAAATCTGTTTGCACTGAATATCGACCCCGAGGCTGCTGCTAAAGCGTATCGTGAGCGATCCATTGGGCCTTATCGACAAGTTCTTCCACCGGACTCCATTCGCAATATGGAAGAACAGCTCTCAGGTGCCTGTACTGTTGAGGTCGCGGCGTTCGATGAGTTCACAAGCCTTCTGCTCAATAGTGAGATGACCTTAAATTTTGATCATATCATTTTTGACACCGCACCCACGGGGCACACCCTCAGACTTTTGAGTCTCCCCTCTGCATGGACGGATTTTTTGACGACCTCGACTCACGGCGCCTCTTGTCTTGGACCCAGCTCTGCTCTCAATAATCAGCGCGAGCGCTATGAACAAGCGGTCCAAACACTTCGAAATCCCACCGAAACGACCGTTGTGCTTGTCACACGTCCTGATCCCATAGCGATTGCCGAGGCGGAGCGAACCTCTCACGAACTCGAGGGTATCGGACTCCTTAATCAGCAATTAGCCATTAACGCCGTATTTAGAGCGCAGAACCGCTCGGACAAAATCGCACTCGCGTTTGAATCACGCGTGAATAAAGCTCTTGAGGGCATTCCTCAGGGACTAGTTTCTAAGGAGCGCGCGCTCTTTGAGCTTAAGCCTCACAACCTGGTGGGGATTCAGTCTTTGAGGAGTTTCTTTGACGTATCCGTCGTACTCCCGGAAGCCGCCACCCCTGTTGCGATCCCCGCTGGAACCTTAACCATTGAAAAGTTGGTTGACGGAATAGTCGCAGACGGACGATGTCTCGTCATGGTGATGGGGAAGGGCGGCGTTGGTAAAACGACTATCGCTGTTGCGATCGCCACTCATCTTGCCTCGAGGGGGTATCCGGTTCACTTAACAACCACGGACCCCGCGGCACATTTGGAGGCGAACTTGGCAGGGCAAGAAAAACTTCCGAGTCTGCGGGTCACAAGGATCGACCCCAAGATCGAAACCCAGAATTATACCCAACAAGTCATCGAGACGGCTGGCAAAGGTCTCGACAAAGAAGGGCTGGCGCTCCTCAATGAGGACCTTCGCTCTCCTTGTACCGAGGAGGTTGCGGTGTTTCGCGCTTTTTCTAAAATCGTAAATGAGGCGCGCGACCACTTTGTAGTCATGGATACTGCCCCTACGGGCCATATGTTGCTTCTCTTGGATGCCGCCGGCTCGTACCACAAGGAAGTCATGAAAAAAATGGGTCATGATGGAGCTACGTTGCACGTCACTACGCCCATGATGCGGATTAAGGATCCGAAATTCACCAAACTACTTATTGTTACCCTCCCTGAGACAACTCTGGTGAGTGAGGCCGAAGCGCTTCAGAAGGATCTTAGACGCGCGGAAATTGAGCCCTACGCCTGGGTGATCAATCAGTGTCTTGTGGGCAATCAAACTCAAGATCCAGTTTTAGCGAGTCGTGCGCATCACGAAGTGGCGCAGATTCAAAGAGTGCAGAATGGATTGGCTAAAAACATTATCATTGTTCCTTGGAAGGAGATCTGAAAAAGCTATGAAAGAAAAAAAACACGACGAAATTCGGCAAGAGGTTCGCGATCAATATCGCAAGATCGCAGAAAATAGCTCCTGTGGATGTGCCCCAAGTTGCTGCTCCCCTAGTGAGACACCCTCTTCTGAGGCGAGTTCTCAGGCGATGGGGTATACGACCAGCGAAGTTAATGCTGTCCCCGAGGGCGCAAACATGGGGTTGGGTTGCGGCAATCCTCAAGCAATCGCCGCACTCAAAACTGGAGAAACCGTGCTGGATCTAGGCAGTGGCGGTGGTTTTGATTGTTTTCTGGCCGCAAAACAGGTGGGTGAAACGGGCCAAGTCATTGGCGTAGACATGACGCCGGAGATGATCTCCAAGGCCCGTTCAAATGCAGAAAAAGCGAGCTATACGAACGTGGAGTTTCGCTTAGGCGAGATTGAGAATCTGCCCGTCGCCGATCATTCGGTTGATGTGGTGATTTCCAACTGTGTGATCAATCTTTCGCCGGATAAGCCTAGGGTTTTCTCGGAGCTCTATCGAGTCTTGAGGGTCGGGGGCCGATTAGCGATTTCGGATGTCGTGGCGAATGCTCCCATTCCAGAGAGCATCAAAAATAACGTCGATCTCTATACAGGTTGTATCGCGGGAGCGGTGCTTGTTTCGGAACTGGAGCAAATGCTTCACGCTACGGGCTTTAAAGACGTGCGCATATCACCCAAAGAGTTGAGCAAATCCTTCATCCAAAAATGGGCGCCAGGCACCGAGATCACCGATTACGTTGTGTCGGCAAACATCGAGGCCGTGAAATGATTTAAGCAAACCTGCGCGAAAACGTCTCGCCTAAGCTCTTATGTAGGCGTCCAGCCGCAGTCAGAACTTCTTTGCGTTCTGATTCTTCTTTGCAGCTTACACAAAGAGTCGCGGTAGGACGTGCTTCGAGACGGCGCAGTTCAATGTCTTCGCCACACTCGTCGCATTCACCAAACGTGCCCTCTTCGATGCGCACAAGAGCTTCATTCACTTTCTTGATGTAAAGGACTTCGCGATTACGAAGTCTCATGCGCATCGACTGTTCGATGTCAGTCGTAGCCTGATCAAGTTCGTCGTAGCGGTCATCAGCGCAAACGGAAAAATCTTCGCGAACCACACGATCATTAAATAGAATCGCGTTTCGTTGGTTTTCGAAAACCTTTTTGAATTTCTTCAGTTTATCTTTATTCATGATCCGACTCCCCCTTTTAATTCACGAATCACACTCTGACCGATGGCTTGAAGCGTCTCCATAACGCCTCGGCCCCGGCTTGCCACAGCTTCGAAACTCGGCCGCTTCGTTGCATTGAACGTTGCTTCAAGTTCTCGAATTGGGACGACATCTGGCAAATCCCGCTTATTGTACTGAAAGACTAGCGGGATTTTTGTCACGTCGTAACCTTGTTTGTCTAGACTCTTTTCTAGTGATTCGAAGCTTTCTATGTTTGATTCCATGCGTTCGTTTTGGCTGTCCGCAACAAAAACAATTCCATCGACGCCCTTTAAAATAAATTGACGCGAAACTTCGTAGAAAGTTTGCCCGGGAATTGTATATAAATGAAATCTTGTCTTGTACCCACGCACGTCGCCGACGGAGAGCGGCAAAAAATCAAAAAATAACGTCCGCTCATTCTCAGTGCTTAGCGTTACGAGCTTGCCCTTTTCGTCGGCTTGGGTGTGCTCGTAAATGAACTGAACGTTTGTCGTCTTACCGGAAAGGCCGGGTCCGCAGTAAATGATTTTGCAGTTAATCTCTTTGGTGGCGTAGTTGATGAAACTCATTTCAGTGAATCTCAATTCGGTTTTGTAGGGCTTTTCCGATGGTTTGACGATCTGAGTACTCTAAAAGTCCCCCCACTGGGAGCCCGTGAGCTAACTTGGTGAGGCGAACCCCAAGTGGCTTGAGTAGGCGAGAGAGGTACAAAGAAGTCGCTTCGCCTTCTACACTGGGATTTGTCGCCAAAATAATCTCGTGCGCTGAGTTTTCGGGTTGAGCGATTTTTTGAATCAGTTCCCGAATCTTTAAATCATCAGGCCCAATCCCATCTAAAGGTGAAAGTGCACCATGAAGCACATGATAAAGCCCACGAAAGGCTCCCGCTTGTTCGATTGAGTAAACGTCCGAAGGGCGCTCGACCACACAAAGGGTGTGGGTGTCTCGATTCTGGTCCGAACAAATTCGGCAAGGGTTCATATCGGTGAAGGTGAAGCACCGGCCGCATAGAACAATTTTTTCCTTGGCGTTTAGGAGAGCCTCAGAAAGCGCTCGTGCGTAGCTCGTATCTTGTTTCAAAATGAAATATGTTAGACGAGTCGCGGTTTTTTCGCCAATTCCCGGCAATTTCGAGAGTTCAAATACGAGCCTCGAAACGGGATCTTGTTTGTGGGGGCGCGGAAACTCAGTTTTTTCCACTATGACTTCCTTCGCGTGGGCCATCTTGGCCGTCTGGATCAGTTAAAACAATGGCCCCGAGTTCTGCGCCAAACAAGGCTTTCGCCTCTTTAATAATGGGATGATTGTGAACGGCACTCTTTGCGGCTTCTTCGCGGGCGTGCAGATCTTTTTCCTTTCGCTCGGCCAAAGTCTCAGCCTGGGGGCCCTCGCCATGCTCCACCTGGACATTAAGCGCGAGCACAAAATATTCCCGCGCCAAAAGTGTAAGTTGTTCGGCGTAAACCCGGGACTGAAGCTGTTCTTTGTAATACGAATCCGCAGCAGCAAAGGTGATCTTAACGGCCTTGCGTTCTGCTGTGGGAAGGGCGGCGCAGGAGCCATGCTCCAAAATTGAAGCAAGAAGGGGGCGCGATTTACGAACAAGCTCTATGAATCCAGCCCAGGATTTTTCAGCGGAAGCTGCGGAAGGAGGCGCAGGAGTCGTCTCCGATGCAGGAGAAGTAATGACAGCAGTCGGAGGGGAGGGGACGTACATAGGAACCGCAGGGCGTGAATCGGTAACCGCCGAGCTTGTGGGGCCCACACCGGGGACTGAGCCTACAGGCACGAGCATTTCGGCTGTGGCACATTTTACGACCAAGACATCCAGTACAATCTTAGGTTGAGGCGAGCGAGCAATCCAATCGATGCCGTGGTGAAAAACTTGGAAAATGAGCTCAATTTCCTCTAGCGGGCGAAGCTTAGAGACTGCCGCAAGCTCCTGGCGCTCTTCTTCTGAAAACTCAACCACGGCAGAGGGTGGCGCGCCCACTTTAGCCAGAATTGAAGCATGCAGTGTTTCAATAAGACTGCGGGTGAGGACTCGCAGGTCGTGGCCTTGCTGAAAAACCTGGTCAATAAGCGCGAGTGAATCGAGCGGTTTTCTCTCGTAGATTCCTTTGAGAATACCTAGCAGGGTTTGTGTTTCGGTCAGTCCCACGCACTCTCGTACGGATTTAGCGGTAATGGTGTTGCCACAAAAAGAAATAACCTGATCCAGGATTGAAAGCGCATCGCGCATGCTGCCTTCGGCTGCGCGTGCGATGAGAGCTAAAGCGGCGGGCTCAATCTGAACTCCCTCGGCGGTCGTAATCTCTTGAAGTCGTTTTTGGCTCTCAAACGAAGTGACCCGCTTGAAATCAAAACGCTGCACGCGCGAGAGAATCGTGGCCGGAATCTTATGTGGCTCGGTCGTGGCGAAGACAAAAATAACATGTGGAGGAGGTTCTTCAAGCGTCTTTAAAAGTGCATTGAAGGCCGCTGTCGTGAGCATGTGAACTTCATCGATGATGTAAATCTTGCGAGAGCCGCTTGCCGGCAGGTAGCGCGTGTTTTCACGAATTTCTCTAACAGCATCGACACCGTTGTTGGAGGCACCATCGATTTCGATGACGTCGACGCTGTTGCCACCAGCGATCTCTTTGCAACTAGAGCAGGCGTCACAAGATTTCAACCAGCCGTTTTCTTCTTTCGTGTTTTCGCAGCGAATGACCTTTGAAAAAATGCGGGCGATAGAGGTTTTGCCGATACCGCGTGAGCCTGTGAATAAAAAGGCGTGATGCAGGCGCTTGTGTTGAATCGCGTTGGCGAGGGTTCGGACGACATGTCCCTGGCCGACAATGTCAGTAAACTGTGCGGGGCGCCATTTTCTTGCAAGTACGACGTAGGTGCTCATTTTTAGGTGATGCGAGCCTACTGGTTTCAAAAATGAGAAACAAGGGGAAAGATGCTTGAATTTTGGGGGCTGGATGCGCGGCGTTGTTGTGTGGCCGACCGCTGGGAGTTACGGCGAGCAGGCCGGTTCTATTTCGAAACGCACTTCAGATCAACCGCCACCATGCAGAACTTTCCGTTGGACTCATAATCTAAGTCGCGTGTTGTAAAGGTGAAGGGGGATTTCACAGACATTGCCAGGGCCGCATTCTCGGTTTGGCCTTGAATTACAAAAGTGGCGTTAGCTTGGATCAGATCTCCGTCGGGTTGACTTAATACGGTCCCGGTCCAAACGCTCACCGTTTCATCACTTGATCCGAGCTCATTACTTAAAGGGATCGTGTATGAATCTTCGTGAGGTTTACTTGTCACGGGAAACCATAGGCTTTGAGCGCGAGTGAATCCCTCAAACTTCATGGATTGCGCATTATAAAACTGGGTTGTTTTAATCACCTGGCATTGATGAGAGGCTTCATCTGCGGAGGCGACGAGGCTCAATAGAACTCCGATGAATAGAACTGTGAACTTATTCATATGCGACCCTTCTTTTGGCTCAGCGCATGAGCGACCGTTTTTTCAACTTCTTCGGTAAGACGAGATTCAAACCTCTCTTGCCGCTGCCAAAGGCCCGTGAGGCCTTCCAAGACGATTCGGTTGTTAGCGTTTTGTTCTTCCACCAAATTTCCGATTCGTGAGACTTCAGAGAGAACGGTTTCGAGTTTGGCGTCGACTTTGTTAAATCGAGCATCGACTTCATCGAAACGAGCATCTACTCGGGCAAATCTGGCATCTACGGCATTAAATCGCGCGTCGACTTCACAAAATCTGGCATCTATGGCATTGAATCGCGCGTCAACTTCATTGAATCGCGCGTCAACTTCATTGAATCGCGCGTTCACCTTACTAAACTGTGCATCGACGTCTTTGAACTGAGCTTTGACTCCATTAAATCCGCCATCGACATCTTTGAATCTGGCCGTGACTTTTTTGAATTCAGCGCTAACACCGGAAAACCCTGCTTTCATTTCTGATCGAAGCGCGCGATTGTCCGCCTTTAATTCGCTATTAACGAGTTTGAGCATTCCTCGGGTGGCGGGGAGATCGTTAGACTTGTGAGGCAGTGTTTTCTGAATTGGCATTGAGTTAACTCCTTATCGATTTAGGTTTAGCTTGGCAAGTGAGCAAGTCTTGGACCTGAATGGGGTCGTAATTATTCGATATTCTGCCCGAATACCAGCCGCCGCGATCGAAAATCGGAGCCGAAACTAATCATGAAACAAGGTGTTAAATATCTTAACATGTGGCGTTATGGGTTATGCTAATCCCCCAAGGGTTATAGAGATGTAGGTTCACATCTCAAAGAGAAGTTACATTCATTACGCGCTTGAGGAGAACGCCGAGCTCGGTTTTTAAGTTGTCACCCACCCGCTTGCTTGGTAGCTTTGTGAGGTTTCCGGGGGGGAATATGGCGAAATTTCTGGGACTCGCTCTTATCCTAGGTCTAACGGCACTCACAAGTGTCGCACGTGCGAACGAACAGACGCTCTCCTACTTTTCAGGTGTCCCTGGCCAAAAAGTTTTTTTCGCAAGCGATCTGGGTCAATGGGATGCCACGCGGTATCCGATGCCAGAAGTCGAGCCTGGGAAATATGAGTTCAAGTTTGCTGAGCCCTGGTTGCCCTTTATTCGTTACAAGTTCGTGGTCGATGGACACTGGGAAACGGATCCCAATAATCCACAACAACAAAAAGACGGGCTTGGGGGGTATAATTCTGTTTGGGCGTTTCCTGATTTTCAAGAAGATCCCCTCCTAGATCGGCAATTAGGGGTGATTCCTCACTTGCAGAAAACGGTGGTGGTCAAAGACTGGGAGGGCACCAAAAGAAACCTTACGGTTCTTTTGCCTGCTGTCAAACGCACGATGATCAAGCCTAGATTTTACGCTTATTTCCAGGATGGCGGTGATTATCTCGAAAAAGGCGCAATTGCGAACCTCGTGGCAAACCTGAGTAATCAGCCGGATATGCCTGCAATTGTAGCGATATTGATTCCTCCCAAAGATCGAAATCGGGAGTATGCGTTAAACGAAGACTATGTTCGTTTTGTTGCGACTTCGTTAGTGCCCGAAGTGGAGCAAAAACTCGGGGCTTCGGTAGGCAGAAATCAACGGGTGATTGTGGGTCCTTCTTTGGGGGGGCTGATCAGTTTTTTTACGGCGGTAAAGTATCCTGAAGTTTTTGGAAATGTCGTGTCTCAGTCAGGTTCTTTTTGGTGGGACGAAGGACGCATGGTTAATTTACTTGCTGGCATGAATACGGTGACCCTCTTTCGTGCTTTCAATTCAGTCGGCTCGTACGAGACTTTGCCGATGAATGAGTTCAATGAAAAAGTGGCGCAAGAATCAGTGCGCATCGGCATTCAAATGACCTTTCGTAAGGTCCCAGCGTTACATAATTGGATGATGTGGCGCAATGAACTTTCTGGGGTTTTGCGTCGTGTGATGGCGATCCCTCAGGATCAGTACTAGCGACCAAAGCCTCTGGTGCGCCGTTTGCATTTTAGCTTTTCGTGCAGAAAAAAAAGAATTTCAGTCTCCTCTATCTGCTCCTCATCTTCTGGGTTTTTCTCCTTGTCCAAGATCTTTTCATGACACAGGGTAAATCTGAAGCAATTCCGTATAGCCAGTTTGTTGAAAAACTCGATCAACAGAAAATAGAGTCGCTCGTCGTCGGGCAAGAACGAATTGAAGGCACGCTTCTGGTGGCCGAACCGGCTAAACCTCCTGCAACTGTGCCGGTCAAGAAGTTCTGGACGTTGCGAACAGAGGATCCGACGCTCATAGATCGCCTGACCCGCGCAAAAGTGAAGTTCGAGGCCGTTCGCGAGAGCACATTCATTCGGGCCATCGCGTCTTGGGTACTCCCGATTTTGGTCATGGTGACGATCTGGAGTTTCTTCATGGCGAAAGCAGGTGGCGGGGGCGTTCGGGGTCAGATGTTCCCCCTGGGAAAATCGAAAGTGCGCGTCTATGCAGAAAAAGACATCGAAACACGATTCAAAGATGTGGCGGGGGTGGGCGAAGCCAAGGCAGAACTTCAAGAAGTTGTAAGTTTCCTAAAAGATCCCGCCCATTATAATCGCCTTGGGGGCAGAATGCCCAAAGGGCTGCTCCTTGTGGGTCCACCCGGCACGGGGAAAACATTGCTTGCTCGGGCCGTGGCAGGCGAGGCCGGTGTCCCGTTTTTCCTGATCAATGGTTCTGAGTTTGTGGAGTTGTTCGTGGGTCTTGGGGCCGCACGCGTGCGAGACCTCTTTGAGCAGGCGCGTAGCCAAGCGCCTTGCATCCTGTTTATCGATGAGTTGGATGCTTTGGGGAAAATGAGAGGGGTGAGCGCTATTAGTGGCGGCGCAAACGACGAGAAGGAGCAAACCCTCAATCAACTTTTGGCCGAGCTTGATGGCTTTGACTCGAGTAAGGGAATCGTCCTGCTAGCCGCAACAAATCGACCCGAAGTGCTCGATCCTGCATTATTGCGCTCAGGTCGGTTCGACCGACAGGTTTTGATTGATAAGCCAGATCGCAAGGGACGTGTGGAGATTCTGAACGTACACATGCAGAAAATTCATCTTGCGGCGGAGATTAATGCCGACGAAATTGCTTCGCTCACCACAGGCTTTTCTGGAGCCGATTTAGCTAATCTCGTGAACGAAGCAGCGCTCACCGCGACACGCCGTAAAGCCGATGCGGTAACGAACGCGGACTTTACCGAGGCAATCGAAAGGATTGTGGCAGGCCTTGAGCGCAAGAGTCGCCTTCTGAACCCCGAAGAAAAGCGCAGAGTCGCGTTTCATGAAATGGGGCATGTGTTGGTGGCCTTGGCGTTTGGTGAAGGAGAGACCGTGCACAAGGTCAGTGTGATTCCACGTGGCATGGGAGCCTTGGGATATACGATTCGCCGGCCGAGCGAGGATCGCTATTTAGCCTGCCGGAAAGAATTGGAGCACAAAATCGCAGTCTTGATGGGGGGACGATCCTCGGAGTTACACTTCTTGGGAGAGATGTCCACCGGGGCGGCTGATGACCTAGATAAGGCCACCGATCTGGCTCGAGCCATGGTGACCCGTTTTGGGATGAGTGATACGCTTGGAATGATTACTTATGATCGCGAGGTTTCACCATTCTTGAATCCACTCCCCAGCATGAGGGCCTTCGAATACAGCGAAGAAACTGCAGAGGGAATTGATCGCGAGGTAAGGGGGATTGTCGAGCGGGCGTTTTCAAGGGCGACGCAGATAGTCCACCGATTTGAAGGGTTTGTAAACGATGGGGTAAAGGAACTCATTGTCCATGAGACGCTAAATGAGGAGCAGATTCGGAATCTTTGGCTGAAACATCGAGACGATGAGATCAAAATGATTGCTTGAAGCCCATGTTTCTCAACTCAGCGCACAAACCTGGCGTAATCATTCACATCACATAAAAAAAGTTAGGCCGTAAACTCAATCCTGAGTGAGCACGAGGGAGCGTGCCGGATTAAGCGAGGGTAGCCATTGTACGATCGGAAAAGACGGAATCTTTCAGGTCGAGTGCCTCCAGTGCAGTGATTAGCCTCGGCTGCGTTTTAACCAGCTTGTTCAGTGTCCGCTTCGGTGTGCTTAGGACCGCTACCGACTTGGACTGATCAAGCAGATTGTAAAATTCATTCAGCGACATGCCGATAGTGGCCAGGCGCCGCGTAATGAAAACGTTTATGAACTGCGCCATCATCGAGATCGAAACCAACGCGCGCACATGCTCGGGTAGCCGAACATAGAGGGGGCGTAGGTCGATGATATTTTTTAATCCTCTAAAATCTTGCTCGATCACAAACTTGTCTTTGTAATGCCGAGTGATGTCATAGGCAGTGAGTTTAAACATGCCGACGGCATCCACCTCTGAGTGGTCGGTTACGTAAACAAACAAGCCGTCGAGCAGCTGTGCCTGATGCCAAGCCTCGCTATCGACACTGTACTTGATGACCCCGGACTGGATGGTGTCATTGCCAACTTTCACGCTAGTGGGGGTGAGGGTAAATTGGATGATCCCCTGCATCTTATGTGCTTCTAGGATGTCACTCACTTTGCGGGCGGCCACGTCTAGGTCGCGGTCCTTTTTTGCAGCCGCAAGTTCTTCATTGAGTTCGCAGATCTTTAAGAATGCATCCAGCCTGGCCTGCTCGCGATGAGCCTGTTCGGCTTGATAAATGTCTGTACTAAACCCAGCCACATAACGGTAATGGCCCCCAAGTAAACTCTTCACGCCTAGGTCGCGATAATACCTCTCTCCGTCGGCAGTATAAAAGCCATCAATTGGCCACCGACGCTTTGAGGCTTCTCCCTTGGTCGGTGTTGCGAATTGATGCAAAGTCGCCGCGTTATCTAAAATCTTTTGCCGTGTTGTGTTTTGAAAAAGAGCTACATCACAGACTTGGCTGATTTGATTGCGGTCCAGGCCGGAGATAAACTTTGACTGCAAATCCTCGATCATCTCGAAATTCTTCATGCTCGCGAAGCCGCGATCAAAGCAAAACGTGATGTTGGTGATCTTGTATTGGGTGCAAATTCTCTGGGCAATCTCCTTAAGTCTTTTTACTTCCTTGTCATTGCCCTCATAAACCTCCCAGGCGCAGGGGTATCCCTGGCGGTCGGTGACTAAAAGAATCAGGACGATGTGCGTCTGAAACCCTGTGGTCTTGTCTTTGCCTGGACGAGCCAGCTCGCATTCTGTGCCCTCAAAATAGGTGGTCGTGCCATCGATAAAGAAAATATCAAAACCGTCGCTGTTATACTTCTGGGCAAGCCCCAGAAAGTGCTCCTCCATGTTGGGTCTACAAGCTGCCAATGTAGAGAGCTCGTGAAAGATTTTCATTCGATTGTATTTGCCTGGGCTGTTCCCCATGAGCTTAGGCAGTAGCGTGGACTCATTGCACCACTCAACGGTTCTGACATTGCTCGAGGGCTTAAGCAGTTTGGCTGTGACTAGGATCTCCGCAACCTGCTCCGTGGAGACTTCTTTATGTGAGCCGTCGCAGCGTGAAAATATTTTAGAAAATCCGAGCTGCTGCCAAAGGCAGTGCATCACCGCGACATTAAGAAACTCATAGCTGCGCTCATACCTTAGGTCTTCGAGATCAACGATTGAGCCCTTGCCACTATTGATGCTCTTCAATGCGCATCGATAGGACTCCTCTTGAGCCTCAGTGATGTTGCCCAGGTACCTGATGGTCGTCTTTTGGTTTTTGCCGTCGACTTTGCGAGACTCCGCCAGGGAGAAGTAACGGTGCCGCACGCCGTTCTTTGTGACGGAGCAGTCTTTGAGGTGTATTTTTCGTTCGCAGTCTTTCATTAGGCCGTAATATAAAACATTTGTTTTAAAAAACAAGCAAAAAATAAGATACAAATAGCACACTTATTGCTGAAGTTAGGCCGTCTTATAAAAACACAAAAAAAATGAACTTTCCGAAAAACCCAAAGCCATTCAATAGTTATTGTGAATTTTCTAAATTACGCTGCTATGCAGCTGGGAAACCCAAGATGAGATCAAAATGATTGCTTGAAGTTGAATACCGAGCGAGCTAAAAGGGTGGAATCTCATGATTCTCACACTTTGTCGTGCTCGACAGTTCATCGTTTGTGTTGCCGTGATTGCCGCTTTCCTGGGGGGAGCTCATAGAGGTTTTGCCGGCCTTTTGCGAGTAGAATCTGAAAGCTTATTTTTTGGACGCAATGGAACAGATTTTAAGGCCGAAGCACCCATGTACGAGTTTCTCTCAAGTTCGTATGTCTCAAATCCGCATGATTTTGAATTCAATACCAATTTTTCGGTCTTTGGGGATCCGGCCAAATCCAAATCCCAATTTGATCTCTATATTTTCGATCTCGCTTATAGTCCGGTCCAAGATGTGCTCACTTTTCGCGCGGGGCGCTCTTTTAATGTGCACACCTCAACACGTACAACGACAACGGATTCCTTGGGTGCGGATTTGGCGCTCTTTGATAAGCGGATTAAACTCGGGACGATGGCTGGGGTTGAGCGCAAACTTTTGAATGCAAGTCTGGATTCGACCACGCAGTTTGTTTCCAATAATATTCAGTATCGCAGTTCAAGTCAGTATCCGTTATTTTTAAAGGCAAAGTATCAGTATCGAAACATGCCTAATCTTCCGGGGCAGCATCTTGTCGGGGGCGCGGTTCAAAAACCCTTTGGAAGTTTTTGGAGTCCCGAGTTTCTACTTAACTCCGAAGTGAATGCCCAGACGTTTGTTTTGAATATCGGCGAAGGGGGCTTTGATCTTTATCCGACGACCCGGATGAGTGTGAGATGGCGGGCCATGACTTATGAGTCAAAGCCCGATGACGATGTACAGGATCCGTTGTTTTCAATTTTTTCCCTAGGACGTTTGTACGAAACTTCATTGCAGCTGGATTATCAGTTTAATTCCGTATTTTCTTCCAGCGTCGCGTTTGCTTATGATGATTATCTTTTGCAAGCGGCGCTTCGGACTTATGGCTATCGGGCAGAGTGGGGAAGTCGTTTTCATAAACGCTTTTTGACGGCGACAAATACGGCGTACTATTTTTTTAGTTATGGCGGAAAAGCCTATGGGGATCGGATCAAGTTTCGGGAAGATCTAACGGACAAGTTGGAGTTCACGCAGGGAGTGGATGTAAGTTACTACGAGAAGGTCACCTCGGCTCAGAGGTTAGCGCTCAATGTAGAGGGATGGATTGGATATTCATTTACCGATCGTCTTAAGTTCAATGTGGGAGGCGAATTTAATAGTAACAACAGCCTTCGTTATGATGCCCGCGGCATTGCCAAATTGACCTACTTACTTTGGAAGGAAATATGAAGTCGTTTTGGGTTCCTATAATTTGCATGATGGTTGGAAGTGTTTCAAGCCGCGCGGAGGAGCGCGTCGATGTGACGGCGCGTTTTGATCATGACGCTCATCTTGATCGAGTTATTAAGGCGAGAGGCCTTAGTTGCGATCACTGTCATAATTTCAAAGTCGATCTCAAGGCCAAAACGGCTGTGTTATTGTCGGGAATGGCAAACTCTGCTCTAAACCGGCCTCTTAAGGCGATTTGTCACGAGTGCCATCAAAGTGCAGAGGCTAAGAACAAAGCGGCCCCTCAGGAGTGTTACAATTGCCACCGAAGTGAGGGCAACTTGCAGGATATCAAGCCCCGCAATCACCTAAATATAGGGTGGGCGCAATCTCATGCAACCAACGCGCGCATTGATGGGGATGCTTGCATGAATTGTCACACGACTTCCCAGTGCGTGAAATGCCACCAGCGACGCAACGATGTGGAGTTCAAAAATCACAGTCGTAACTTTAGATTTTATCACTCGGTCGTTGCGCGTGCGCAGCCGCAAAAGTGCGATACCTGTCATTCCAGGGTTTTTTGTACTGATTGCCATTCGGGGAAAAAATGATGACATTTAAGGTAAAGCTTCTGTTGGTGATGATAGTTGCGAGTGGCCTCGCGGCGGGCTGTGGTTCGGATGTGCGCGATCGGGAGAACTACGGGGATGTGCAGGCTTCCTCCGGTGGTATTCGCATTGTCGATGCTCAAGAGCATAAGGGTGGATACGGGCGAAAAGATTGCCTGGTTTGTCATAACGTTTTTCAAAACATCCATCGGGGTCCGACTTCGTCGATTGATGCGGATGAATTGAATCGCGTGTTTGCGGCTAAAGGTTACGATACGACTTACTGCATGAGTTGCCACGGAACGAATGGGACCGAATAAGGTCGGGCGCTGCAGCTATTTCCCTGAGAGCATTTCACCAAGTCTGAGCAACTGAAGCGAGTCGAATAACCCGCGTTTGTCGCGGGTGTACGTCTTGAAGGCGCCGATGAGCGATGTTTTTTGTTGGGTCGTGTATCGCTCGAAGTCGTTACATAGGTTCAGAATTTGCGAACTAAGCGAAAGCTCCACAATGTTCTTTTTCCCGGGGAACCCCTCGCCTTGTCCCATTTCTTCGTGATCTGCGATGAGTCGTCTGATGCGCACATTAACATACCGTTTATCGGACACGATTTCGACGCTAAGGGCTGGATGGCTTGAGTAGGCTTGGGCAAGGCCGCGAGGAAGGTCCTCAAGTGATGCTCCCCACGGCAGGTTCAGTGAGAGTTTCCCTAAATCGTGAAGAAGGGCCGCAACGCCCATGTCACGGAGTTCTTGGCTGTCCTGCAGGCCGAGCCGAGGGGCAAGGGCCATCGAAAGGATCGCGACTTTAGCGGAGTGCTCAAAGACATTAGAAGATTCCATTGTCCCGAAGAACTCAGATTTGATGGCACTGGGGCGGGCCGATAAAAAGTCAGAAATTAGATAAATGATGGCAGCCGTTTGTTGAAAAGTGCCTTCGTTTTCAACTCTGCGTGGGAGATTCTCAGTCACTGTACAAAGCGAGTAGAACAGATGCTCGATGGGGTTCTTGGCGGGCTTTGGCTCTTCTAGACACGCTTTTAGATATTCAAAATAGGCCGGTTCGTCCAAAATAGGCACAAAAAGCCTGGGCATGGTGTTGGTGACGAGTTTCCTAAGTCTTTCAGCGTCTACTTTTTCTGCTTTCTCAATATAGGGCAGAAACTTGATCGCTACTTGAACAAAAGCGTCAAAAGGCACGGTCGTATTGGGCTGAAGGCTCCCTGCGTAAATGGGAAAAAAGTCCATGTCTATATTCCATATTAGGGTCTTCCCAAAAAAGGTCAAGTTTGGGACAATAATCGCCTATGTCACTAAAACTAACGATTGAAGATTCGCGTGAAATTGATGAGGAGGCAGGTACACCACTTCTGGACGTCCTCAAAGGCCTCGGTATGAACCGTAATCGCACCGTATTAGCGGCTTTTGTTAATAATAGAATGCACGAATTGACTCGTAAGGTTGACTCCGATGCTAAGATCCGCTTCGTCGAGATTGATTCCTTGGATGGAATTCGAATCTATCAGCGAAGCGCGTCGTTCTTGTTGATCAAAGCGGTGAGCGACTTAGATCCCGAAGCAAAGATTACAATCCTGCACCCGATTGCAAATGGGCTTTATATTGAAATTAAAGATCAAGATTCTATCAGTGGTGAGTTTATTAAGCGGCTCGAAAAACGCATGTGGGAAATCGTCAATGCCGATCTTCCTTTTGTGCGCGACGAGGTGCCTATTGCCAAAGCGATTCAGATTTTCAACGATGCTGGCAAAGAAGACAAAGCAAGACTGATGAGTTTTCGCGATGTCACGCATGCGAGTATTTATACGCTCGATGGGATGATTAATTATTTTTATGGATATCTTGCTCCCAGCACCGGGTATGTTCGCAAATTTTTAATTACGCGTTATGATAAAGGTCTGATATTGCATCTTCCTTCTATCAGTCATCCGCACAAAATCATCACGGGTCGTAAGAGTAAAAAGTTTTACAAAGTTTTCCAAGAAACACTGAAGTGGCGTAAAATTCTTGAAGTTGAAGACGTTGGAATGCTTAATAACGTGATTCGGGATAATCGTTATCCCGAGTTTGTGCTGATTGCGGAGGCTTTCCAAGAAAAGAAGATTGGTCAAATCGCCGATGCCATCGCAAACAAGAAGGGCACCAAGGTTATTTTACTTTCGGGTCCGTCGGCTTCCGGGAAGACAACTTTCACCAAGCGCTTGGCCATTCAGCTTCAGATCAATGGTCTAAAGCCCTATCTCATTTCGATGGATGATTATTTTCTGGATCGAGATAAGACGCCCATGACTGCGAAAGGGGAGCATGATTTTGAATCTCCTCAAGCAATCGACATCAACCTGATGCAGGCAAACCTTCGACAGATTATTGAAGGAAAATCCGTTGAATTGCCAAAATATGATTTTAAGACCGGCAAAAATAAAATGTCGGGAAAAGTCTTTACTCCCGAAGAAGGAAGCATTATTTTGGTAGAGGGGATTCATGGACTTAACCCTCTCTTTTCATCGCAACTTCCCAAAGGAAGCGTCTTCAAAATCTACGTAAGCCCGTTAACTGAAGTGCCGCTGGATAGTCATAATCGGATTCCAACGACCGATACTCGTATTCTTCGTCGCATGATTCGGGATTTTCAGTTTCGCAACTATTCGGCCACGGATACGATCGCGCGTTGGCCGAGCGTTCGCGAGGGGGAGACACATCATGTTTTTCCTTACCAAGAAGAAGCTGATGTTTTTTTTAATACTGCCTTGATTTATGAGTTTTCGGCACTCAAAACGGTGGCCGAACCGTTGCTTTTGGCAGTGACACCCGATTCTAAGTCGTATGGTGAAGCCGTGAGGTTGCTTAAGTTCTTGTCGTACTTTTTGCCGATCCCCGTGGATGCTGTACCAAGACATTCGATCCTGAGGGAATTCTTAGGCGGAAGCTCATTTAAATATTAAACGAAGTATTGAAGGGGAGATTGTTTTATGGAAGATTTTCGCGCGGTATTTGAAAAACAAAAGGCGAATCGTTGGAAGATTGCGAAGTCATCCGCTGAGGAGCGCATAAGGAAACTCACAGCGTTGCGTGATGCGATCTTGGCACAACGCGAGGAGCTTCATAAGGCGATCTTTGATGATTACCGGAAAAACGCAGGTGAGGTAGACCTCACTGAAGTTTTCCCAACGATTTCGGAGCTGAAGCACACGATTGAAAATCTGTCGGATTGGATGAAGCCAAAATCCGTGTCCACGCCACTGGTTCTTTTTGGGACCCGAAGCGAGGTCCGCTATGAGGCCAAGGGATTGGTTCTGATTCTCTCACCTTGGAATTATCCGTTTCAATTACTGATGAACCCGTTGGTGACGACCATAGCGGCAGGGAACTGTGCGATTTTGAAGCCGTCGAGTAAGACCCCCAACACCGCTCGATTTTTAAAGAAGTTTATTTCGGGTCTATTTGATGAGTCCGAGGTCGCCATTTTTGAGGGAAGTTCTGCGGTTTCCGACGCACTTCTGGAATTGCCCTTTGATCACATTTTCTTTACGGGCAGTCCTCGCATCGGCAAAACGGTTATGGCCGCGGCGGCCAAGCATTTGGCTTCGGTGACGCTCGAGTTGGGTGGTAAGTCGCCTGTGATTTTGGATGAAACTGCAAACGTGCGTAAGGCGGCCGAGCGCATCATGTGGGGCAAGTTTATCAATGCGGGGCAGACTTGCGTGGCGCCTGATTATTTATTGATTCACGAGAGTCGGCAGGCGGAATTTATTGCCGAATCCAAGAAGGTGCTTGCCGCGCGCTTTGGAGACTCCGAAGGCGCTCGAAAACGAAGCGTTGATTTTTGTAGGCTCGTAAGTGATGGGAGTTTTGAGACGCTGAAGAAGGTTCTTGATGCCTCGGTGGCGGGGGGGGCGAAGATTGAGG
>JBBCAV010000272.1:0-1960 GCA_051382305.1 Bdellovibrionota bacterium FG-2 | reverse complement strand
GATTAGAAAAAGCCCCAAGCAACCGCCTTTTTTTTTGACTTCCCCCCCGTTTTGTATATAATGCAGCGCGAGGTAGGCCGTGCGCATGAAAATCATCATTAAAGCTCTGGTTATTGCGATTGCCCTGAGCTGCTCGACGACCACGGTTTTTGCGAGCAATAGCGGGATGAAATTCCAGCACTACCCCTATATCAACGGGCTCTGCGATGTTTGCCATGACTCCACACCCGTACCCGGGGGAACAGGCAACACCGATCCCGATAAAACTTGTAACATGTGCCACTCGCGCAAAGATGATCTTCCGAACGTCCATCCCGCGCTACAAACGGAAAAACGCTGCGTGGGTTGCCACAATCCGCATGGATCAAATTTCAGAGGATACTTGAAGCAAGAAAAACAAGACCTCTGCCTCGGCTGCCACTCAGACCTGCAACACACTGGAACCACCGTGCACGGCCCGATCAATTCGGAACAGGGTTGTCTAGGTTGCCATGGCCCGCACTCCACGGTTGAGAAAAAGTTACTCTCCATGAAGCCGCAAGCGCTTTGCTTTAGTTGTCATGACAAAGAAATCAAAGTCGAAAGACCCAATAGCCCCGGCACCCCAGAACCGCGCATCGTTGCCAACATCAAAGAAAAAGTGATCAATAGCCCCTACGTCCATAGCGCGGTTGACGACAATTGCACGAGCAGCTGTCACACGCCCCACGCAAGTGATTATACGCGATTACTGAAAAGCGAGTTTCCGGTCGCCTCGCACAATGAGTACAAAGAAAAACCCAATACCTACGCTTTGTGTTTTGAGTGCCACGACACATCGATGATGGCTCGCACGATCACAAAGAGCGACACAAATTTCCGCAAAGATGAGATTGTTAATGGCGTCCTACGACGGAAGAATCTTCATTGGTTTCATGTTGTCGATGCCACCGGGCTTGATAAATCTCTAGGACGCAACTGCCTCACTTGTCACGACCCTCATGGGGGCAATCAGCCTTTCAACATTCGATCCAATCTGTACCAAATGAAGAAGAACTTCCCTATCATTTATACACAGACATCGGATGGGGGCACGTGTACAAAATCGTGTCACGAACCCAAGACATATAAGCGAATTGCAAAATAACAAACTTAGTGTATAAGCTCCCCAGATCAAAACAATAGGGGGATCTTATGAAATCAGTTCGTTTCGGAATTTCGGCACTCGTAACTTTTGTATTGGCTGTTTCGCTTTCCGCATGCGGAGACAAGAAACTCACGGAGGCTCAAACGGTCGATGCCGCCAAGGGGGTTTCGAGCATAAAGACGCTTCTCTCTTCCAACAACATGAGCGGAATGTTGAAAACCTCGCAAAAGAAGGAACTCACTGCCCTTGCCCTTCGCCAACGCCAGAATTTTGCTTGGGTCTACAAAAGCGGCCTTGCCTACGATACGCAATTCTGCACCTCAGTCACCGCGGAGAAAATTCCACTTCAAGAAGGCGGCGAGTGCGCATTGTCCTGCGCTGGCTCAAATTCAATTCTAAAGATGAGCTGTACGATTGCCAACACCATCACCTCAACGTGTAAGGACAAGACTTACAAATTCTCAAAAGGCACTCTGGATCTGGCGATCGATATGACCGACCTCACCCAATCCGGCTCAGTCTACACAGGATCCCTGGGACTCACGATGGAAATTGGCGGAACGCTGGAAGGCTCCGACATCGGATCTGGCGCACTCGCTTGCAAATACAAAAGCAAAGTGAGCGCTGAAGGTGACATGACCACAAGTCAAAAAATGACTTGTGCAAATTCTGAGTTCAACTGTTCGTTTGACGGTAAAGATATTCCTTGCGAGGCGATGGAGCAGAATCAAGATGCTTGCGACGCGGCTCCGGCTCCAACGCCTACCCCTGCTCCAAGTGCCAGCCCAACACCGACATCCAGCGCATCTCCCGCCCCCACCGCAACCTCCGCTC
>JBBCAV010000271.1:0-3597 GCA_051382305.1 Bdellovibrionota bacterium FG-2 | reverse complement strand
CGATCAACCTGCGCCGTCACAAATTTCATGGTGATTGGAATTATACGATCCGACCGACAAGAAACTAAAATCACTCAGTTATTTTGTTACAGTTCCTAAAGTTTGAAATCGATGGAGGATTCCATTGAAACTCAAGTTCAAGCCTACCTGTTGCAGTCTGAACGGGAACCCATAGAGTTGGATCGGATTTGCACCGAAACTCCAAGGGGCGCGGCAAGATTTCCTGGCCGTTACGACAAACGCCTAGGTCCTTGAGCCCAAAAGGTCCGCCAAACTTTATAACCGCACCCCGAGCATTTACGACATCTCCGAATCGAGCGCCTTGCTCATAAAGCTCTGTCAACAACCGCTGAAGCGAAACCTGCTTGGAATGCTCCGATGCAATTTCCTGGTGCTTGAAATATTGATTCACAGCAAGCGTGAAAGGGATCTGCGCCGCCAACCAGAAAAGCAACCCAAGCAAAAGTCCGTGTCGAAAAAGGTTCTTATTTAAGAATAAGTTTCGAATAGTCGACAGTTTCATCAAGCTCCTGAACGTTTTCAAAACTAATCCCCGACTGCCCCAAGGAGAGAGTGGAAAAATGAAAAAGCGGCACATAACTTCCACGCAAGCCCATTTCCCTCAAGAGGCCTTGAAATCTCTTAACTTCCTCCTCCTTAGAAGAAAGCCCTGCGATCTTCTTGAACGTCACAAGATCCGACGCAGTCACTTCCGCGAAAGGCGAGTTTTCTGTAAGTATCAGCCCCATCCAAGTCGTCGGCTCTGGATCGGCAACGCCAAAACTTCCCAATTGAAAATCGAGTTCTGGATTCTTTTTTGCTGCATCAATCATTTCCTTAAAGGAACTCACCCATAACCAATCAACTTGAACTCCAAGAACTTGAAACGCAGAAACAATGATCGGCGCTTGAAAGTCATTTTGAGGAGAAGTTAGAGCCACAATTTTCACAGATTTCTTCAAATTTTCTGTTTTGTCTTTCAAGGCAGAGCGGAAATCCAATTCAGTTAACAATGGATAACCGGGGGGCTGGAGACTAAAAGCTTTCCTTGAATTAAAAGGGAGCGCCTGAACATTGAAATCTGCCCATACGGTGCCGAATGCCAGAGCGATTCGTCTCCTAGTTTCGACCTCTTTTCCGGTTCCAAGTGGCATAAGCCTCGAAACACGATCATATCCGCGCGTCCAATAGGGAAGGTTTCGGCTCTTCACTTTTTCTGCGAGTTGGATGGGCATTAAAGTCGCAGTTTGCATGACATTCGCCCACGTCTTCCCATCAATAAATAGGGAGAGATCTGTATTTGGCTGAAACCTGATAGTGACAGTCGGCGGACGCGTTTTTAGCGAGATCTTGTCATTAAGGTTTACTTCCAGTTTTAGTTCCTTATCGTCACTCGAAACAAGTCTGTAGGGACCACTGGTAAGTCGATTGCTCTTAATTTGAAAGTTATTATCCCAGTCGTCAGGGTGCACTGGGGCAAGAAAACTCGAGCCCATGCGTTGAAAAAACTTTTCAGAGGGTTGATGATTCCGCGTTTCTAACTCAAAACTGCTTTTGTCCAAAACCTTGGCACTTTCAATCTTGATCAACCCTCGAATCGCTTCACCATAACTCGTCTTGAGAGTTACTGCCCGAGTCAGATTTTCTATTAAGTGTTCAGGAAGAATTTGGCTGCCATCTGACCAGCGGGAGTCGTCAGCAACTGTGAAACGGTAGCGGCCTCTTTTGGAATCAAAAGACCATTCAGATACAATCCCAGATTTCGCTTTTCTGGAAAGGTCGTATTCAAACCAAGTACGATAAAGGCAAAGCTGCAAATCATAGTCCGCCATGGTCTGGATCTTCATGGGATCCAGTGGCAAAGAAGGTTTCTGATCGACCCGTATCTGATGCTCTTGCGTTGGCTGGGCGTTCGATGTCGTCGTTGTGCTCACATTTAGAACTATAAGAAGAATCGCCGAGAAAGCAACCAGACACATTCCGGAACAAAAACGCATCCTATTTGATTTATTGCCAGCGCCCTTTACCCATGAGAAAAGCACGTCGAACTCCCGTCCCGGGCTATGCGACTCTCCTTTGTTGCGCTCTTGTAGTCTTCAACCTTGAAGCCTTTGGTCAACAGAACTTCAGTTAATGCCGCTAATACCGCCAAAGCCACGAAAAGCATCTTTTTCATATAGAATCTCCTCAGTTATCGGACGTGGAACTACCGAGCGCCCTTTGTTTTGTCAATACCACACTAAAATGCTCAAAGCATTTATGTGCAATTGCGTTGTCGCATTAACGCAACATGTAGGCCAAACCCAGACGCTAAAAGGAGACCATTTTTCCCATGCGATAATAATCACTTATGCTTTCGACCCCAAAATCAGGAGCGCCACAGCATATAATTTTTACAAGGAAGTGTCGCTTTGTCACCCTGCATTATGGAATTGGGTGAGGAACAAAACCGCCATTAACAGGGAAAAGCTGAGATCGTCGAAGAATCTCAAGGTCACGCTCATTGGGCAACCCAAGAACTAAATTCAAAGACTCCTCACAATGCGCGCCTACAACCGGGACGGGCCTCACCGCAAGAGTCACACGCTCCACCTTTGGAACCTTCAATTTAGCAACTTTGATTTGCTGATCCATAGATCCAACAGGAGTTAGGATCCAGGCAGGAACTGAGTTTATTAGGAGCCAGTTGGTCCGGTGGTCGATGAGTGACCTGACTCCATGTTTCTTTACTCGGGAGAGTAGTTCTTCTGTTGGCTTCCCTTCATTTCCAAAAAATAAATTGATCACAGCCTCAATGAACGCTTTCTGCGTGTCTTCCTTTCCGCCCCTCCCATTGGAGAGCCCGAGAGCAAACCCGCCGGTCTTCTCGTCGATCAAAAAAGCAAGGGTCGTAGAAATAAAGCCAAGATAGGTCTTACAAACTAGCGACCTGTATCCCAAGCTTTTCAGGTCGCCGATCCAGGCCTGAGTTGAAGATATTAGCGATTCATCAAGCTTAAAAAAAGGCGTCTTAGAATACCAATGTCGCAAGAATGAATCTCTTTCAAAAAGCTCATTCGTACCGGCGCGAAAAGCCAAAGCCGGGTACCTGTGTGCACCAACGCCATTGGTTGAGTTAAACCCCAGCTCGATCCCTGCCGAAATGACCGCTTTGCGATAGGCACGTTTTTCATCCCAATCTGCGCCCAAACCAGCGATCGCCCTTCCATTCTCAGTCGGCTTAAAAAATTGAATTAGATGAAAATCCTTGAGGCTTGCAACGGGAAAAAGCAAACGCTCAAAAACTGCGCCCTGTGCTTGCTCCTCTTGAATTGCTTCATTGAGATCGCGGTTCGTTACACCAAGAAGCGAACAAAAAATATTTGTAATTGGCCAGCCGTCTAGGACATGAAGTCGGGTAATTTTCCTGCGAACAGCGTCCGCAGCGCATCCATGGGATGCACTCCATTTTTTCTGCAGGTGGAGAGATAGCTTCGAATAAGGCAAAAATCCTTGGCTCCCCTGATCGAACGGAAACAGCCAGAGATCTTTTGCTGAACTTTCGTCATGCGCAAGTCCCGTTCGCCCTGGTTATTTGTAAAGGGGACTTCTGAGTCC
>JBBCAV010000270.1:0-7308 GCA_051382305.1 Bdellovibrionota bacterium FG-2 | reverse complement strand
GTACCCCACCTCGGCTCGAAGCTTATTCACCTCGATCTGAAGCAAGATGCTTTGGTTAGTATGATTGCTCGGCGAGGATGAGTAGCACATGCGCTACAGAAACATTATCGCGGACTCTTTGGTGTGTTCAGCTCTTATTTCGGAATCATCAGAAAAACCTAACGCGGGTTTACTGAATGCTTACCTTGAATTAAAGAAAAAAACCTGGATTCTCGTCGTCTTAGCCAGGTTTTTAATTTTTCTAGGCATTCTTGTTAACTACTACTTAGGACGTTCGTGAGGAGTGACCAGGGTACAGCATTAACCCAAGGACTCTCATGAAGAGAGCTGTTTGATTTGGTTATTCTATAGATCGCAAACGCCTATTCAGACTCCGAATTTCGGACGAAACGACGTAAATCGATCAAACCCTTAGCCTCTTACGATCGCCCCAACTCCGCAATCATCTCCTCCACCGCCTTTAACTCTTCGTGCGGCGAATGATCCTGATCCATGCGACGCGTGCGCGTACGAATCTTCTGATGCGCGCGCTCAATCAGCACAGAACTCCGCAAAGGACGCAATAAATCAATCCCCTGCGCGCCAGCCAACAACTCCATCGCTAAAACCCGGCGCGTATTGGTCACAACCCTAGCTGCCTTGCGGGCAGCCCAGGCGCCCATGCTCACGTGATCTTCTTTGTCCGCCGAAGTCGGAATCGAATCCACACTCGCGGGATGGCACAAAGTCTTATTTTCTGAAACGATCGAGGCCGCCGCAACTTGCACAATCATGAACCCACTATTGAGTCCACCTTCTTTGGTCAAAAATGCCGGTAACCCCGAGATTGCAGGGTTGACCAATTTTTCCATCCGCTGCTCCGAGATACTCCCAAGTTCGGCAACCGCAATCGCCATGAAGTCCATAGCCATCGCGACACCTTCACCATGAAAATTTCCGCCGCTTAGAATTTTTTTCTGATCGGGAAAAACCAGAGGATTATCCGTAACTGAATTTGCTTCCCGCTCAAGCACGCCTCGCACAAACGCCAGCGTATCTCTCACCGGACCATGAACTTGCGGAATACACCGCAAACTATACGGATCCTGAACTTTGCCACAATCCGCGTGGCTCTGCGCGATTTCACTCTTCCCGCCAGAGTAAAGGATGCGTCTGACATTCTTCGCGACATGCACTTGGCCCGGATGCGGTCTCACCGAATGAATTTCTGGTTCAAAGGCCGTCTCAGTCCCCCGCAAAGCTTCAACCGTCATGGCCCCAGCAAGGTCGGCTACTTCACAAAGAGTGTGGGCCTCCATATAAGCAAGCGCCCCAATGGCCGTCATAAACTGAGTGCCGTTAATAAGCGCCAGACCCTCTTTGGGTCCCAACCGAATCGGTTTCAAATTCGCAGCAGCCAAGGCCTGTTTGCCAGACATTTCTCGCCCTTTTAGACGGGCTCGTCCCTCACCGATCAAGACCAACGCCAAATGCGAGAGCGGCGCCAAATCTCCACTCGCGCCCACCGACCCCTGCTCCGGGACCAGCGGACAAACCCCTCGATTCAACAAAGAGAGGATGCGCTCCACCAACGCAACACTTACCCCCGAATGTCCGATCGCCAAGGTACTCGCCCGCAACAAAAGCATCGCTCGAACTTGCGCGTCTTCAAGATAATTACCCACGCCGCAGGCATGGGAACGCAAAAGATTAACTTGCAACGTTTCAATATCCGAATCTTCGATCCTGACATTGGACAAAAGTCCAAACCCGGTATTCACGCCATAGATCGTCTTGCCGCTTTTGATCTCGCCTAACAAATAGCGGTGCGCCTTCTGAATTTTTGCGATGGCCGCCTTCGAAAGCTCGACATTGCGCCCCCCCACCGCGACCTCATGAATATTTTCAAGAGTCAGGGGTTTTGAACCCAGCTTCAAAGTTTCCATTAAACAGCTCCCTTCCGAAGAGCCGCAATCGCATGTGCACGATCAGACCCTGAAAAGACCGCGGAACCCGCGACTAAAACATCAACCCCCGCCCGACGAAGCGCCAATGCGTTGTCCGCACTCACGCCCCCATCTACTTCAACAAGAAACGAAGCCTTGCTCACTTTCCGAAGTTCTGCGAGTCGCCGGATCTTTGTTAACGAAGTTTTGATAAATTCCTGCCCGCCAAACCCGGGATTTACGCTCATAATTAGCACTAAATCCACAAATCCCAATACCTCTTCAATCGCGGCGAGCGGGGTTGCGGGGTTAATCGCAACACCTGCCAAAATCTTAAAAGATTGAATGTGATGGATCAGGCGATCCAAATGTACCGTCGCCTCGGCATGAACCGTCACGACGCGCGCGCCTACTTTCACAAAAGGCGCCACCCAATTTTCAGGATTTGAAACCATCAAATGACAATCAAGCGGTAACTTCGTCACTCGCTTCAGCGCCGCGACCACGGGAGGCCCCATCGTCAAATTCGGGACAAAGTGGCCATCCATCACGTCGACATGAATCCAATCCGCTCCGCCTTCTTCAATCGATTGGATTTCCGCACCCAGCGCCAAAAAATCTGCTGCCAAAATCGAAGGCGCGATCAGAGTCTTCACTTTTTTCACCACCACTGCGATCCCCCTTTCATATGACCCGAAAATCAATCTCCTGAAGCTTCCCGCGTAATCCATTGAGAAATGCCCCTGGATCGACTTCCTTCTTCCCATCCCACTGCAACCGCTGCAGCTCCAGACATCCCGCCGAAGTTCCCAAAACAACCATCCCCGCACGCTCAAAAATCCGCCCGACCTCACCTTTAACTTCGGGCCTTAAAACTGCTTTTTTGACACGCAATCGTTGAGGCGCGGACTCCGACGACGCCCCCACCAAACCAGAAGACACGACCGTTACCGAAGTCCCGGGCCAGGGATTCATCGCGCGAATCTGCCGATCGAGTTCCACCGCCGATTTATTCGGATCCAGCCGCTCCATCTCTTTTGTAAGCTTGTGGGCCAGAGTCACCTGAGTTTCGTCTTGCGCCTGCCCGACAAGGCCAGCCGAAACAAGCCCCGCCAGAGTCTCCTCAATCAGCTTCGCCCCCATGAGAGCAAGGCGATCATGAAGCGAAGACGCCGTTTCATCAGGCGCCACCGGAGTGCGCGCTTGCGATAAAATCTCACCGGAATCGAGTTTCAATGCCATTTTCTGAGTCGTCACACCCGTCTCACGGTCGCCCGCCAGGATCGCCCACTGAATCGGAGCTGCACCCCGCCACCTTGGCAGCAACGAAGAATGCACGTTTACACATCCCAAGCGCGGAAGACTCAATACTTCTTGCTTCAGAATCTGTCCGAACGCGACCACGACAATTACATCAGGCTTAAGCCCCGCAAGCTTCTCAAACTCCCCCGGGGCCGAAAGACGCACCGGTTGAAAAACGGGAAGACCTAATTCCATCGCTTTCTTCTTTACATGAGAAGACGCCAACTCAAGACCGCGTCCCACGGGACGATCAGGCTGAGTGTAAACCCCAACGATTTGATGCGCAGACGCAATCACCTCAAGCGAAGGAACCGCAAAACCAGGGGTGCCCATAAAGACGATGCGAAGCATGACCTAGCGCCCCTTCTTAAGTCTTAACTCGATCTCGTCGCGATCTTTTTCTTCGCGCTCCTGTCGCTCTTTTTTGAGTCGCCTACGAATCGTTTCTTTCTTTAGCGGCGAAAGCCGATCGATAAAGAGCTTACCGTCTAAATGGTCCATCTCATGCTGAATGCAAATCGCAAGCAACCCTTCAGCGGAAAGCGTACGCGTACGACCATCAATATCCTGATACTGAATCTTGATCTTCTCCGCCCGCTTCACCTCCGCCGAAAATTCCGGAACCGACAAACAGCCCTCGCTAAACATGACGCTGCCTTCTTTGAGAATGATTTCGGGATTAATAATAATCTTTGGATCCTTATTGCGAATCACACCCCCTGAAATCAATTCTGAACCTTCCGGGGGCGACTGACCTTCTTCGAGATCATCAACTTCGTATTCAGTATCAATGACTACAATTTTCTCTAAAATACCGACCTGATTTGCAGCCAAACCCACACCAGGAGAGTCATACATCGTCTCAAGCATGGAATCCGCAAGCGCATGAAAGCGCTTTTCAACGCGTGCGATGGGGAGCGCCTTTTTTGCTAAAACCAAGTCTGGAAATGTGTAGATTTTCAATATCGCCATATTAGCCTGACCTTTGGCGGGAAATGAGCGTTACCGCCAAGACTGCGAAGATCGAGCTTGGAAGCCATGCGGCGAGCCACGGCGGCAACGCACCATTGGCTCCCAGAGATAAACCCACCGAGTAAAAAAGCCAATAGAAAAACGTAATCACCAAGCAAAGTCCAAGATCTTTAGCCGCCCCGCCCTCACGCCTGCTTCGAACCGAAAAAGGAATTCCCAAAAAACACATCACAACGGGAATAAAACTTAAGCTAAGTCGGGAGTGAAATTTTACTTCAAAGGCCTTCGTGTCCGCCCCGGCACCCTTCATCCGCGCGACATAATTCCAAAGTTCGCGCAGCCTGAGCCCGTCTACTTCTTTTTCGATTTCTTGAAACTCCCGCGGCGTCTCGACAATTTGGAGTTCTTTTTCCGCAAATTGCTTAGTCATCGGAAAAGGATCCTCGGGCACAAAAAGCGTGACCGTCCCATGCATCAACTTCCAGCCCTGAGTCGTGTACTGGGCCTTGTCCGCATCGATCACTTGCACAAGATTGAAATCATCATCAAAGGTATAGACGGACATCCCATGGATGGTCTTGGTCTTGGGATCAAAACGTTGCAAATTATAGATCATGTTTTTGGAGCGATACCAAACCTTGTCTTGCTTGAGATCCAAGAAGAAATCCTGTTTTTTCTCCATGACCCTCATTTTGTAAGTCGTACGCTTCTTAAACGTCTGAGGTAAAATGCGATCCTCCATCGCCAGAATGAGACAGGAGACAATGAGCACCAAACACAAAATCACCCCGGTGAGCCGCCGAAGTCCGACCCCAATTGAAAAACAAGCCACCAACTCGTTAGCCCGAGCCAGGCCCGAAAGAGTAAAAACGGTCGCCAAAAGTACCGCGGGTGGCATCATCTGCACCACGATCTCCGGGATCGTCAAGAGATTGGAAATAATGATTTGATCACTCGGATAGCTACGATCAAATAGCTCGCCCAGGAACTTTTGAAAGATAAACAGGCTTACGAGCGAAGCCAGAGCTAAAAGAAAATTTTTTGCAAATAACACCGCTACATAGCGGTCTAATGTTCTCATAATCGCCTTTTTTCCATCCTAGCAAATCCCCATGCATTTTTGGGATGCAATTCGATTGAAAACAAGAGTATCTTGGATGAACGAAGGATAAATGCATGACGGACAGCAACACACCCTCCCCGACCCCCTCCAAGACGAAAAAAGATTGGAAGAAATGGCTCTTCGAAAACGTCACCTCCGGCGCGCTCGCCCTGCTCATCGTGCTGATGATTCGATCCAGCATCGTAGAGCCCTTTAAGATTCCTTCAGGCTCCATGATTCCGACTTTGTTCATTGGAGACCATATTTTCGTCAACAAATTCGCTTATGGCATCAAGCTTCCTTTCTCCGATTGGGTGTTGGATGAGCCTTTCTACCTAGTAAAGCGGGAACCACCAAAACGGGGCGATATTGTGGTTTTCTTGTTCCCAAAAGATGAGAGCCTGCACTACATCAAACGGGTCATCGGGATTCCGGGTGATACCATTGAAGTCCGAAACAAAGTTCTCTTCGTCAATCAGATCCCGGTTGCGCGCGACCGTTTGCCAGCCTCCGAGTCCGAAAACATCCTCAAAAAGCTTGACGACCCCAAGTATGCCCAAAATAACATAGATGTTTTCACCGAACATTTGGATACGGCCAACCACCTCATGATGATCGAGAAAAACAACTACATGGGGGAAAATAGTGGGCCGACGCTGGTCCCCCCCAATAGCCTTTTTGTCATGGGAGATAATCGAGATTTTTCCAATGACAGCCGGTTCTGGGGATTTGTGCCTATGAAGAACGTCAAAGGCAAAGCCATGGTTATCTGGCTATCTTTATGGATTAGTTTCTCCGATAGCCAGTTCTTCTTCCGGCCCGATCGAATTGGAACGATACTGCATTAAGCTAGGCGCTTAGCCAAGCGATCTAGAATTCTCGCAGAACCTCGCCGGATGATCGAAGGCATGTGATCGAGGACAAAGGCCAAAACGGGGCCTACTTGATAGTATAGCCACACAAAAATGCGTCCCAAGGGACGCGAAAGCAACACGTCGTCCCGGAAAACTCGAAGACTAAGAAGCGTCGGGTCCTCAACCAGATCAATCAAAGAAGTCGCCACAAAGCACTTTGAGCCCGTAAGTGCGATGTAAGCGTTCTTGAAATCACTCTTATGAATCGCCTTATCGTTATTGAGATACTTTCGAATCTGCTCACTGGAGAGCGGCTGATAGGGCTGCCCCTTTGAGAAAAGGATGTACTTCGCCAAATAGCCCTGCATCTCCTTGTATTTTCCCGGGGTGCGCGCGTGATCGTAGATCTTCACCAAGTCCCAATACACGCTGCTGATCAATAGCAACTCCAGCAAATCAAGCTTCGGATGAAAATGACTTGGCGCAAGGCCCCCGTCGCCACACCCTTTCCAGATCTCCAAGATATAAATGTAGGTATGAAAAAGGCGAACGCATTCGATCATCTTGCCAGATTCGTAGGCTTCCATGCCTTGACGTGCGAGTTCAATACGACGACGCTGAAGCTCACGTTTTTGAGCTTCTTGTTGAGCCTCGATCGCACTATTAACTCGATCTCGAACTTTCCGACTTCGCTCTTCCTTGAGGGTCGCCATATCTTATCTCTTATCCTACCCCATAAGGATCAATGTCGACCAGTACTTGCCATCGTTTTGCTAAACTAAGCTCCCGGACTCCCTGACAGGCGCGGTGGAGCGGACCGATGCGCGTGGCTTTAAGGAGCAAATCCCAGCGATAAACCCCTTTCGCTTTTTCCAAAAAGGCCTCACTTGGTCCCAAAATATCGAAATCATCCGGATTTTGCGCCAATTTTCTGACGGTTTCAGCAAGTTCCGAACAGCGCTGAGCCGCTTCATTGCGATCCCCACACTCTACGCGCACGCGAGCCAAGCGACCAAAAGGAGGATAGGCGAGCGCCTGGCGAAGCTCTCGCTCGGATTCCAAGAACTCCTCTTCTCGCATTCGGCCCGTCAGGGAGTCCGGGAGCTTAGTTTAGCAAAACGATGGCAAGTACTGGTCGACATTGATCCTTATG
>JBBCAV010000269.1:0-1503 GCA_051382305.1 Bdellovibrionota bacterium FG-2 | reverse complement strand
CGTGACAAATTTAGTCCCAGGAGTGACGGGTAGAAACCAAGTTGGATAGCCTCTCAAGAGTTCGAGAATTTCATCAAGCCTCCACCCTGACTCGACCACCGCTGCGGATGTTTTGGGAAACCTGGCCCAGCTATTCACAGCTTCTCCCTGTATGAAGCGATAAACGCGATCATTTCGTTAAAGTCCGGGCGAGTCCCGTAGTAGATTTGACTGTTTTCGTACGCATGTTTTGTTTCATCAAATTGTCTGTGATCCGTGGTGAAAATAGGACTTGGTCCGAACTTTAGGTCGGCCGGGATATGTTTGTTGTTGAACTGCTGGTCAAAGTGGGCCACGTTTTTCTTTATCTCGAAATGTTCCGGTGTTCCGAGGCGGTCCGCAATCCCGTCGAGTTTCAGAAGAAAGTAAATATCGTAAAAGTGTCGCTCCTTGTCTTGGAGGCGTCCGTCGTGAAAGCTGCGGTGAAGAGAAAAAATCTTCTCGATCAGTGTTCGAAAGGGATCAAGAACGTTCATAGGAAAAGCTGATAAGTTTGAAAACTCTTTGGCAGCGTGGGGATTTTGTTTTTCGATAAAGGCCGCGATGGTGGATTGAATCATGCGGGTTTTGAAAGGCTCCGTGCCGCCGCGAAAACCCATTTCCATGCGAATATAGGGCAGTACTTCGCTTGTAGGTTGGGCAGCGTAAATCAGGCAAGATGTCTTATGGTCATCAGAGGAGAAGTTGTCGGCATTTTCTTTGTCAAAGACCAATCCCGGCAGCGCCAGGGCGAGAGATTCGGCAAGTTTCATTTGCTTGCGGCGCTGATTTTTTCCGATTTCGCAATCCGTGAATAGCAGGTCGATGTCCTCAGAAAAACGATTGATGATACCATAGGCCTTAGAAAGTGAAGTTCCGCCCTTGAAAATGACGTGACCGTTGAGCGGAGAAGTCTGAATCGTGCGAAGAATTTCAGTGACCCAGTAATCCTTGATGATGAAAGATTCAGGGATGTGGGTCGCTGAGTTTGCAACGTTAATGAGGTCTGAAAAATCATCTCGTTCGTGTAAGAGTTTCATTCGATGCCCCATTCTGTGGCATGTTTGAGCGAATTCGCAACTCCGATCTTGTAGGTCGTCAATGGGTTGAGGCTTTTCCTGAGTGGCAAGAGGTCGCTGGAGTCAGGGCTGAGACCCTGGCAAATCGCACCTAAGAGGGCGCGGACCCGTGGCGGCTCAGATAGGGCAAAACTTATGAGTCGCTTGGTCGATATCCTATTCGTTGCGATGTAGATTGCGATTTTTGCCACTGCGGTTTTAGGCGGGCAATCGGGTATTGATTTTATTTTTCGCAGTGCCTCTAGAATCCAGAATTCCGGGTCGCGGGCTCCCTTGAGGTGGTCGACGTTACGTCTGATCGTCTTGGTTGTCTGGATGCGTTTTCTGGATGCGGAGACAATGGTGAGGGAGGCGGGGACTTGTCTGGTGAGCCCAAGATTGTAGAAGGCGTGGAGCCCTCCGGTGA
>JBBCAV010000268.1:0-11628 GCA_051382305.1 Bdellovibrionota bacterium FG-2 | reverse complement strand
ACCAGCGTTTAAGGCTCCTTCGGGAACAGCCCAAAGTGGCGGCAACCCCCGAAAGAGTTTTCTTCCCAAACACGACAGTGCTGATAGCCAAGTTAACGACTTGCAAATTAAATCCACGACTTGGGTACGTGCAGGCTCACGGCTTGTTTGAGTTTCCTCAGAATGCCTGGGGACGTGGTTACTATTGTGCTGAAATCGTTGGGGCATTTAAGAATTTTTGTTTGACGTACACCTTTTCAAAAACAGCGGACTTAAAGCGTGGTGTGGCCGCCCGAACTTTGAGGATGGGGGGGCGGTTGTATTTGTGGGCGCCTGCGCTCGCTATCCTGTGGGGCACTATTTGGTGCGCGATTGTGCGCGCGCAAACGGTCTGTGGATGAATCCATGGATCAACGCACCCCAGATGATCCCCGTGCAAGCGGGGTTTGAGACACAACTCCCGGTCGCGGCGGAATATGTGATTTGGGAAACGCCAAATACTTAGCTGACGAAAGTCTCCTGCTCTGCTTTCTTTTCTTTGGTGTCGTGAGACCCTTTGTACAGTTCATATTGAAGCAACCGGCACTCAAGGGCTCCATTATAGAGGACGTGCCTGCGTTTTGGGCGCAGTCCAATTTCATGCGACAATTCCCGGCTTCCCGTAAAAACGAAGCCTGACCAGCCGCTGAATTTCTTTTTGAAAGTGTCCCCAATGGATTGGTAGAGCGGTTTTAGTGCTTCAGTCTCGCCCAATCGCTCGCCGTAAGGAGGGTTAAGGATAATGATCCCACTTTCCGCAATCGGCTCGCATTCGGCGAGTGAGCACTTTTCGATGTGCACCCGGTTCCGAAGTCCCGCGCGCTCTACGTTAGCAAGTGCAACGCGAACGGCTTTGAAATCTTCGTCATACCCTACGATGGTCGGAAGGAGTTTCTTGTCATGGATTTCGAGATCGTGTGCTTCTTCTAACAGCTGTTTCCAGATCAAAGGTTTATGCCCAAGCCAGTGCGTGAAGCCATAGGTCTCACGATGCAATCCGGGCGCCCGACGTGCGGCGATGAGGGCGGCTTCGATGGGCAACGTGCCTGAGCCACACATGGGGTCCAAGAAAGCTGCGTCAGTTTTTAGTACTTCTTTCCAGTTTGCAAGGGCAAGGATTGCAGCTGCTAAGTTTTCTTTGAGGGGCGCGGGAGTCCCCTGCTCGCGATAACCACGTCGATGTAGGCTTTCGCCTGAAAGATCCAAGCTGACGGTGGCGACATCTTGGTAGAGATACACATTGATTCTGATGTTGGGATTAACGGAGTCCACATCGGGGCGAGAGCCTTGGACACTGCGAAGTTGATCCACAAGGGCGTCTTTTACTTTTAGGGCGCCAAAATGGGTATGGGTAATGGCCGAATCCGTTGATGAAAAATCCACCGAGAAAGTGAGCTGGGGAGTGATGTGATCCGACCAGCGAATGGCTTTTGCGCCGCCGTAAAGTTTTTCGGGGGTGGGGGCGGGAAAAGTTTTGAGTGGCAAAAGAACGCGGTTAGCAATACGTGACCAAAGGCAGGCCCGGTAAGCGATTTGAAGCGGGCCTTTGAAGGAAACACCGGCTCGAGTGGGTGTGATGTCGCTGGCTCCAAATTCCGTGAGTTCGGAGGCCAATAGAGATTCCATTCCTTTGGCGGTGGTGGCAAAAAAACTGTGGGGGGTCGTCATAGGTCGCCCAACCGGCGCTTGCCCTTGGTGATGACTTGTTTTTCTGCATAATAGGCGTGGCTGGCCATCAGTAGAAGATTTGTGGCGGTTAGATCTGGCACGAGATCTACGGCTGCCAGCAGATAGGTGTCTTTGTTGCTTCCCGACAAATGGGTAGTGACGAGTAGCGAATTTGCGACGCTCAGGTCTCTAGTTTTTGGGAGCGATTTCACTAGAACATTCTGGCCCTCGTAGTAGCAAGCCTCGGCAAGGGAGGTGAATTCGGCAGTGCTGAGCGATGCGACGCTCCCGATGAACGCCTTGATGAAAGTATCGCGATAGGTCCCTGAGAGCGCATTTTGTGTGATCGTTACCGTATTGGCTGCGTTTAGGTCACTAATTTTGGAGATGTTCTGCAGGACAATAGATTGCCCTTCGTAGTAGGTTGCTCCCGCGATCATCAACAGATCTGATGTGCTCAGTAGGAGCGTCTTATCGATAAAAAATTTAACCAGGGTGTCTCGGTTGCTGCCGGAGACGTTATTTCTGGAAATTCTTACTGTATTTTTCGCCGTCAGATCCGTGATCTTTGCCAGGTTGCCAAGGATGAGTGATTGACCGTCGTAGTAGCAGGCACTAGCGAGGGATTCGATCTCGGTGGTACTCACTCCTGGCAAGGTGGTGAGAAAACCCTTAATGAGAGCGTCTTTATTGGATCCGGAGACTCCATTTGCCAGTTTGATCGCGTTTGAAACAGTGAAATCAGTAAGTTTGGGGGTGCTCGTTAAAATCAGGGATTGCCCATCGTAGTAGGAGGCGTCTGAGAGTGCGAGTAACTGGTCAGTAGAAAGAACGCTAATTCGCGCCAATCCCTGCTTAACCAACGAGTCATTATTCGATCCTCCCACGACTTTAGCAAGGAGTGTGATGTCTTCGATACGAAGTGCGGTGATCATTTTCATTCCAGCGAAGACCAGTTCTGTGCCCGAATAATATGCGGCCCCTGAGAGTGCGCGCACGTCTTCGGCCGTGAGCGGTGGAAGAAGCGTAAGCGCCCCAAGCAGCAGCCGGTCTTTCCCGTCCGACCGAAGATGCTGAGTAAGCGAGATGAGCCCCTCCACCGAATGATCGCTGCTTTGAGTAAACCAATCCAGCGCGATTTTTGCGGCTGCCAGGTTTGCGCCTTTGCGCGCGGCAAAATCGACAAACTCCAGTTCTCGCTCAAAAGCAATGGGAGGGATAAGCTTTAGAACGGCATCAAAAGCTTCGTCGGCGCCGGCCGGAAAGAGCAGGTTAAGCAGGGTCATACTGTTATCAAAATTGAGATCGCTTACTTTTGGCAAACCGAGCTTTATGAGGGTGTTCGTATAGGATCCCAGGTTCCAAGCAATCTCTTGATCGTGCAAAAGTTTTGCAACCTGTTTCCGTGAATCGCTGTCGGTTTTGTTTTCGAGGTCTTTGATGGCGTGTTGGATGGTTTCGAACGACGCGTAAGTATAGTAACACGAATCCACGAGAAGATTCAGGTGAGCGCTGTCCAAAGTCTTAGCGTCCCGGACCAGCTCCACGAGCTCCTTATGATAGGCGGGTTTGTTCGTTGCGATTGTTCTTAGTATCGCCAGGGTGTTGGCAACGTCTGGATTTGTGACTATATTGCCGGGATGTGCAAAAGTTTTGGAAAGAAGGGGGTATTGCTTGGGGTCGATGTTCGCGTCGCCTGAGTCATTTGGTGAGTCATCTGGGGCGCCATCTGGATTCGGGATGGGGGAGTGGGTGGATCCAGGTTGGGGTTTTGGCTTTTTTCTGCCAAAAGCATAGGATTCTGAAGTGCTCACCAGAGCCACCAATAGAAATGGAATCACAAACAAAAATTGACGAGTTAACATAGCAACCTCCAAAAGGTGGCACTCTGTACCATTTTCGAAGCAAAATGGTCAAGTTTATTTTTCTCAAGAATTTGCTCTAACCGTCGATAAAAGGAGTGAATGCGAACGCCTCCGAAGGGTCATATTCGAGTTTGGGTTCTCTTTGTTCCCAGTCTCGCTCTATTGGTTACAGAAACCGCATCTGCTAACGAGTATGCGCCGATCGTTGAGTTGGGCACCACGATCCATAGTGGGGTCACGGGCAAAAGCTTAACAGGGGCTAATGGATATTTTATGGCGTTTCGTTCCGAGCGGCGAAAAGGCCTTTTTAGGCCTGAAATGGCTGCTGAACTTCAAAGGACAAGTGGAAACGTCACGGTTGGATCTGAAGCAGCCGACGTCACAGTTCTTGGCGCGGCATTTTTGGGTGGATTTCATTGTTTCTTCTTCAAAGAAGGACGTTTTCAGCCGTTTGTGGGCGCAAATGCCGTGCTGGGCTGGCATAGCCTGCGAATGACAACGCCCCCGTCGGGGATCGAACCCTACACGCAGGGACTATCCTATGGTTTTGAAGCAACGGCCGGAGTAGATATGCGTTTTGGCGGGTTTGATGGGACGGCATTTCGATTAAATACGGGGATGTGGTCGGTTTCGAGTTCGCTAGCAGGGGTTTCGGGATTCCAGCTGGGTGGGGTTCGGATAGCCGTGGGTCTTGTGTTTTAAGGTCGGCTGCTTTTTTTTGTCTATTTCTTTGAATTTTCCCTAAAAAATAGCCGGTTTCACCGCTAGAACAGAATTTTCCCTTTTGGTCAAGAGGGTGATAAAGTTTTGCCTTGCAGCATCTTTTTTGCTGCGGGTCTTTTTGGGAGTTATCCCTGCCAGATTTTGCCCAAAAGTCTAAGTACCACGGCCACCTAACGCGAGCATACATGGCTATCCCTAGGGGTGCGTACGAAATGCACCACAACTAATTGTAGTTCCTTTTTTGACGGCGGACGGGTGTTTGTAGCAACCTTGAATTTACCGGGACGATGTTTTTAAGGGTCTTCCGGACCTGAGCGCAGCAAGAGGACTTGCCGCGGCAGTATGAAGCGAAATACAGTCCCAGAAATTCAACTTGGGAAGAGTTTTTTGGGAAACAAACGTGGGGGAGTGGAATCATGGAACAGATGACTGACAAGGTGACTGAGAAAATGGAAGGCAATGTTGATTTGGGTTTTAACCCATTATTGAAGAAGACCAAGAAAAAGGGTTCTTCAAAAAAAGAAACCCCGCAGCTGACTCTCGACTCAGCCCGCGAGCTTATCGCCGGTCAAGCGCGACGGAGTTCCCAGCTTTCAATGTCGCGCTTCTTCACCCGCGAACTCAACTCCAACGGGATGAAGCCCTTGGATGCGGTGTCGTATGTTTATTCAACCTCCAAGATTAAAGATACCGATGGCCGAACGGTCTTTGAAATGAAAGACGTCGAAGTTCCCGCCGGCTGGAGCCAGCTCGCCGTGGACATCCTAGTCTCCAAATATTTTCGAAAAGCAGGCGTCGCAGGCACGGGACACGAAACGTCCATTCGCCAGGTGATTCATCGCCTCTCTCATACCATCGCCTCGGCGGGCTTGCAGATGGGGTATTTCAGCGCTGATGCTTCTGCGATGTACGAAGAAGAGCTGGCCTATCTTCTGATTCATCAGATGGGCGCTTTTAATTCTCCCGTCTGGTTCAATTTGGGCCTTTCGCAGGAGTACGGCATCACAGGTTCAGGCGGGAACTACGCCTGGGACTCCGTTTCAATGCGAATTGTTGAAATGAAAGATGCTTATGTGAAGCCACAGTGCTCGGCTTGCTTCATTCAAGCGGTCGATGATGATTTGATGTCGATTTTCCAACTCGTGAAAAACGAAGCCCGTCTCTTTAAATACGGCTCGGGCACGGGAACGAATTTCTCAAAAATCCGTGGGCAACAAGAGAAACTCTCGGGCGGCGGAACCTCCTCTGGCCTCATGAGCTTCTTGGATGTGTTTGATAAAGGAGCCGGCGCCACTAAATCCGGCGGCACCACCAGACGGGCTGCGAAGATGGTCTGCCTCGATATGGACCACCCCGAGATCGTGGATTTTATCACCTGGAAGAGCAGGGAAGAGCGCAAGGCAAAGGCGCTGATTGCTGCTGGTTATAGCTCTGACTTCAATGGTGAGGCTTATAAATCCATCGGCGGGCAAAATTCGAACAACTCGATTCGCGTCAACGACGAATTCATGCAAGCCGTGGAGATCGGCAGCAAGTGGAATACTCGTAAACGCACCTCCGGCGAAATTATTGATACCTACGAAGCGCGCGTTTTGTGGAAGATGGTTGCCGAAGCCGCGTGGAGTTGTGCTGATCCAGGCGTTCAATACGATACCACCATTAATAAATGGCATACGTGTTCGGGAACGGATCGGATCAATGCTTCAAATCCTTGCTCCGAGTACATGTTCCTTGATGATTCGGCTTGCAACCTGTCTTCTTTGAACCTTGTGAAGTTCATGCGTCGCGATGGCTCCTTTGATATTGAAGCCTATCGTAATGCCGCTCGAACATTTGTCATCGCGCAAGAGATCCTAGTCGATGCCTCCAGTTATCCTACGGAGCGTATCGCAAAGAACTCCCATGATTATCGTCCGCTGGGCTTGGGCTACGCCAACCTGGGAACGATGCTCATGCTCAAGGGCATTCCTTACGATAGCGATGAAGGTCGTGCTTGGGCCGGAGCCTTGACTGCGATCATGACGGGACATGCTTACGCCGTGAGTGCTGAAGAAGCTGCGGTCATGGGTCCGTTTGCGGGTTATCCTCAGAATCGTGAATCGATGCTGAACGTGATTCGCATGCACCGTGAATTCGCCTACAAGATTGATGAGACGAAGGTTCCAAAAGAACTCGTGAGTGCCGCTCGTGAGGATTGGGATCGTGCTCTTTCCATGGGTGAAAAACATGGTTTCAGAAACGCGCAAGTCAGCGTGCTTGCGCCCACGGGAACCATCGGGCTTCTCATGGATTGCGATACCACAGGGATTGAACCTGATTTTGCTTTGGTGAAGTTCAAGAAACTCGCCGGTGGCGGTTACTTTAAGATCGTCAATCAATCTGTCCCTCTGGCTTTGAAGAACCTGGGCTATGACGACTCTCAAGTCAGAGCAATCCTCACCCACATCTTGGGGTCGATGAGCTTCGGCGAGGGCTCCGAAGCCGCTCCTCATATCAATCGTGAGTTCTTAAGATCAAAAGGTCTTGAGGAGAGCGATATTGCAAAAATCGAAAAGACGCTGGCTGGAACGTTTGAGATTTCCAGTGCGTTCACACGATTCACATTAGGTGACGAGCTGCTTAAACGCATTGGCGTTCCTGCTGCTGAGATGGAAAAGCCGAACTTTAGTTTCTTACGTTGGGCCGGTTTGACGGATTCGCAGATTGAAGCGGCAGGAGAATTCATTTGTGGGACGATGACCATTGAAGGCGCTCCGCAATTGAAGGCTGAGCATTTGCCTGTTTTTGATTGCGCCAATCGTTGCGGTAAGACCGGAAAGCGCTTTATCGCGCCAATGGGGCATGTTCGCATGATGGCGGCAACGCAGCCGTTCCTATCCGGTGCTATTTCCAAAACCGTGAATGTTCCTAATGAAACCACTGTTGAGGAAATCCAAGATATTTACACCCAAGGCTGGAAATTGGGATTAAAAGCCATCGCACTTTATCGCGATGGCTGTAAGTCTTCGCAGCCTTTGTCTTCGAAATCCGAAAGCGTAACGGATAAGAAGTCGCCTTCTGCTCTTCAGGCTGCTTCTCAGGCAGACACTCAAAAGACGACGACCTCGGTTGAGGCCACGATGACGGGTCCCGTGTGGAGCCCTGTCAGGCACAAACTTCCTGCAAAACGTCAGGGCTTCACACAAGAAGCAGGCGTCGCGGGTCACAAAGTTTATCTTCGTACGGGTGAGTATGAAGATGGAACCTTGGGCGAAGTCTTCATCGATATGCACAAAGAAGGAGCTGCTTATCGCTCGATGATGAACTGCTTTGCGATCTCCGTAAGCTTGGGACTGCAGTATGGAGTGCCCTTGAAGGAATTCGTGGATAAGTTCACCTTCACACGCTTTGAGCCTTCAGGGATTGTCGATGGACATCCAAATGTGAAGATGGCGACCTCGATTGTGGATTATATTTTCCGCGTCCTGGGGATGGAGTATTTGGGGAGAACCGATTTTGTGCAAGTCAAGCCAGCGGTGGATTTGACCGCTGAAAAAGGCGCAGCATCTCGTGTTTATCCTAAAGCTCCTGTCTCTCAGGCGCTTGTTGCTCGCGAAACCGGGGCGTCAGAAACTTCGATGTCAGGGCATTTGGCCGAGATGATGGGCGATGCGCCTCCTTGCGATAGCTGTGGTCACACTACCGTTCGTAACGGCGCTTGCTACAAATGTCTGAACTGCGGCAACAGCATGGGGTGCAGTTGAAGTTAGTTAGGCCAGCCTTCGGGTAGAGGCGCCTCGATTAAAAGAGGTGCCTCGCCATTTGCACGTGGGAGCGAAAGTTTCCACGCATGAAGCCACAGGCGCGTCGCAGGACGCGTTGAAAGACGCGTTGAAAGACGCGTTGAAAGACGCGTGGAAATGTAGGGTGCTGGATTTCCTCCGTAGATGGGGTCTCCTAGGATCGGCGAGCCTATAGCACTTAAGTGGCAGCGGATCTGATGGAAGACCCCCGTTTTGATTTCAAGAGTGAGGTCAAGAAGTGGGGTCTCCAAGAGTGCTGTTTTTGCGCGTATTAAAGTAAGCGCCGGAAGTGGTTTGCCGCGAATTTCGCTTGCGCGGATTTCCTCGGATTCAAATGCGATCATTCGTTTCGAAGAGTGGCGTGAGTGGGCAAGCGAGAGGTCAATCCTCTGGGGAAGTGGAACCCTTGTTTTCGGGCAAACAATTGCACGATAAATTTTTTGCACGCCGCTCGTCCAGAGATCTCGAAGTCTCTCAAATTCTTCCGAGGTTTTTGCAAAGGCTAGTACGCCACTCGTTCCGGTATCAAGGCGGTGGAGAAGGCCTGGCTCAAGCGGAGGGCAGGGGCCGTGGTGAGGACTAAGGCTGGTCAGCTTCATGAGATGAGGCGCATGTGCGAGGGCCGCGTTTACGGCCGTTTCTGTTTCGGTTCCTGAGAGCGGAAGACTTGGCGTTCCGCTCGTTTTATTCAGAATAAGAAGGTCTTCATCTTCAAATAAGATGGGTAAAAAACACCGTGATGCGGGTCGGGCTTGTGTCAGCTCTTGCAGGTCCCTTTCCGAGACACCCTCGATGAACACTGAGTAGCAGGGAGGGGCTACTTCAAACGAGGGATCGAGCCGTTTCCCCGTGGCGACCTCTTTGATGCGTTTTTCTTTGAACCATTGTTTGAGTATTCGCCTGGGAAAAAGGGCGGCATGTCTGCGTAAAGATTCCAGTATTAGGGTGTCAAGGCGAGCAGCAATAAGGGATTCTAATTTAAGTTTTAGCACTTTGTTCATCAGTTTTTCACAAGAGCTTCGGGTTTCCAAGCTTCTTGCCAAATAGAAACGAACTCGGGTAGGATGCCGCTCATGGCTATTCGCTTTCCGGCGCTTTCCCATCCTAAAACGTTGCCCGTTCGTGCTTTGCATGCTTTGGCTAAATCGCGGATGCTGAAGGCGGGGTTCCGGTGGGAAACGAGGCGAACGGGAGATTTGCAAATTGGACTATGGCGTAAATCATTGCATTCAAAATCCGAGACCAGAGCACACCCCTCACCGGACGCACATCAAAACGTAAAGCGGATTGTGTGGGTTCCGACCCTCGGGGATTCCCCGCTTTCGTGGTTTCCGGTTTTGATGTTTCTCAAGACATTTTTGCGCGGAAAATACGATGAACTTGTGGTGGTAGATTACCCCGGATTCTCTGGATTTTTGGCCAAAGAGCGAGCCTTTCATTCTCTTGATCTTTTGTTTGAGAATACCTTTGATGTTTTCGATACCCTCAAGCCTCACACTCTCGTCGGACATGGGCTTGGGGGATGGGTTGCGGCCCGTTACGCCGTGTTTTGGGGGCAAGGAGGAAGAAAGAAGAATCGTTCCTACGACGGTCCTCAGCGGCTTGTGGTGGTGGATCCGGGAGGCGTGTTTCGTAATGCTTCACGGCGCTGGTTATTGCCGCAAGAACACCATGACTCTCAAGACTACGATGATTCCAGCGGCGAGGAATCTAAGAGTGTTGCCTTTCGGCGGAAAATGTTCAGGCGCCAACCCCGATGGCTTAGGTTTTTATTGGGTGACTTAGATCGGTGTTTGGGGACCCCTGAGATCAAAAAACTTGGGGAATCCGTTCGGGATGAACATTTGCTCGATGAGAAGCTCGAATCTCTGCGTTGCCCTGTCGTCGTGATTTGGGGTGAAAAAGACGAAGTGGTACCCAGTGCTGCGCTTGGGGCGTGGCTTGAGCAATTAGAACGAAGCGAGGGTTTTGGCTCTTACGGAGTTTTGCTGCATGGCTGTGGGCATTCACCTCATCTTGAAAAGCCAAGGATCCTTACTCGTGTCTTGTCTGATGCTCTTAAGGGGAAGACCTCTGTTTCTCGTCCAGGCAAGTGGACGTCGATGAGTTGCGGAACGATTGTATAGTCGTCCTGGCACTCAGCTGAGTGCCTCTGCTCTTTTTTCTGGACACGGTGCCATTCTTGAGTTATGACTTACTGCGTTAAGGATTGGGTAGTCATATTTTGGGAGGCTTTTTCAATGAATTCCGCTCTGATTCGTTTTATTTCTGTGTGTTTATTTACGACTGCCGCGACCCACGCAGCTTCGGTTCATGCGCAGGAGAGTGCGCTAAGTGGCAATTCGGTAAGCGATGAGATGAGCCCTACCGAGATCTTAGCGGAAATGCTGGACGACCAAATTAAGGGAATCGCCAAGTATCACAGCGATACCTTGTCGTCTGCAAAAGAAGAAAATCCTGCGCTTCGCACTTTACCCGAAGCTGAAAAGACGCTCACCGGCCCTGCGTCTTACCGAATGGTTGTCGAAGTTTTCAAGAGCCCGAAAAACCTAGGGGTCAAAAAGGAATTTGTTATCGTGACAATTGACGGTCAAATTTCCAATGTCTATGTCGTCTCAACTGCAAGAGCGCCCAAGACGACCATTGAGGGGACCTTCCCTTTGAAAATTGAGAAACGTCGGGGGAAAGATAAATCATTTAGACCTTTTCCGTTTCACAAATCTGCTAAATATGAAAACTCGCCCATGTTTTGGGCGCTTAATATTCACGGCCCGTTTTTTATTCACTCCACCCCTCATTACAACGAGCTCGGTAGGGCCGCATCAAAAGGGTGTGTGAGACTAACTTTTCCAACTTCGATGGAGATTTTCGACAACGTCGTTAACCGCGTTCAAGGAAGTGCGGTCATTCACATCTACGGCAGCGGCAGTAAAGTCGCCCGCGAAGCATTTGAAAGCAAGGGCCTTGATCCCGCATGGATTAATGAGCGCATTGAATCCGATTTGGGCGATGCACTTGCCATCACTCAGAAAACTTACAAAGGTTATGGTCACGCACGCCGTGGGCAGCCTTTGATTTGGCCTTCTTGTGATGGTGTTGATTGTTTTGAAAACTTTGGAGTGAAGAAGCCTCTTTAGTTTGTTATAACAAAATGTTGTTGCTGTTTGAGTTAATAAGCACTTTAGGCCGCTGAGTACCACAAAGCCGTTTCCTGCTACGCTTTCCATCATTGCCGCGGATCCATCCGGGTATTTTGCGATGACGCTCCCAGTGGTGCTCGGCAAATAGGGTCCGCCCCACCATACAAGGTCTCGGGAACTTCCATCGGCGAAGGTCGTCCAGATCATCGCTGCCACTGGGTTTTGCCCGTTTGGATAATATTGTTTAAGATAGCTTGCCTGTACGATCGATAACCCCCAGTACGGAGTTCCTCCGGCGGGGACACGCGGGCCAACGGCCATCCAAGCGCCTGCGCAGAAGCCGACAAAGTTCACTCCTTGAATGACGACGGCTTGCCGAATTTTCTCGCGCGTTGCCGAGCTGAGACCACTTGTCATTATATTGCATATTGC
>JBBCAV010000267.1:0-11397 GCA_051382305.1 Bdellovibrionota bacterium FG-2 | reverse complement strand
AAACAACGTCATTGGGTTGATCAAGACAGTGCGACCTGCACCTCAGATCTTGCGCTAGAAGCCGCAAAAAAGGCGATTGAAAACGCGGGAATCCAAAAAGAAGAGCTAGACATGATCCTTTTGGCGACCCTGAGTCCCGATCATGTTTTTCCGGGGACCGCTTGTTTTTTCCAAGCAAAGCTTGGAACGCCCGGAATCCCTGCGATGGACATTCGGCAGCAGTGTTCAGGGTTTCTTTATGGGCTTTCAGTAGCAGATCAATTTATCAAGACGGGCGCCGCTAGAACGGTTCTTGTCGTTGGTGCGGAGACACATTCCAGAGCCCTAGAAAAGAATACTAATGGTCGCGATATCGCGGTTTTGTTCGGCGATGGCGCTGGTGCGGTTGTGGTGAGGGCAGCAGAGGGACCAAAGGATAAAAACACCTCTCATATTTTATCAACCCATCTTCATTCTGATGGACGCTTTGCAAAAGAGTTGTGGCTCGAGGAGCCGAGCATGGCCCGCCCAGGCGATTGGATGCAGGTCAAAAAAATGACTGGTGAGCAGTATCCAAAAATGAATGGCAAGCTTGTTTTTGTAAACGCTGTTCGGCGCATGACAGAAGTTCTGAATGAGGCGTTTGAAACAAATAAAATTTCAATTTCTGATATTGATCTTTTTATTGTTCATCAGGCAAATCTTCGAATTAATGAGGCACTTGCCAAGGCTATGGGGATTCCAGAGGATAAGATTTTCAATACCATTGATCGGTTTGGAAATACGACGGCCGCGACCATCCCGATTGGTTTTGATGAAGCATTAAAAGCGGGAAAATTAAAAAAAGGAATGCTGGTTGCCTCCGGTGCCTTCGGTAGCGGGTTTACTTGGTCTTCAGCGATTATTCGGTGGTAAGCAATTATGAGCGAAACAGGAACTACAACCCCCGACAAGGGAACCGTCGTTGTAACAATTGAAGAAGAAATGCGTGGAGCCTACCTCGATTACGCGATGAGCGTGATCGTCGGCCGCGCCCTTCCGGACGTCCGGGATGGTCTTAAACCCGTACATCGCCGCGCCCTTTACGCGATGTACGATATGGGCAATACCCATAACAAAGCTTACAAAAAATCCGCGCGCGTGGTCGGGGATGTTCTCGGTAAATACCATCCTCACGGAGATACCGCCGTTTACGATACAATTGTTCGAATGGCGCAAGATTTCTCGCTTCGCTATCCTTTAATCGACGGACAAGGAAACTTCGGTTCCATCGACGGCGATTCCGCAGCAGCCATGCGTTATACCGAAATTCGAATGGCCAAAATTACCGACGAACTATTGGCTGACCTCGACAAGGAAACCGTCGACCTTGGGCCAAACTATGACGGCACCATCATGGAGCCGTTAGTTCTTCCTTCTCGAATCCCAAATCTTCTCGTAAATGGCTCCTCCGGGATTGCCGTCGGGATGGCAACGAACATTCCTCCCCACAATCTCACCGAAGTGGTCGATGCGGCACTCGCGCTGATTAAAGACCCCTCGCTCGACACAAATGCGATGCTTCAATACGTAAAGGGCCCTGACTTCCCAACCGGCGCGTATATGTTTGGCGGCGATAATATTCGCGAAGCGTATCGCACGGGCCGTGGGTCTGTCACGCTTCGGGCCCGCACCGAAATTGAAACCTATAAAGGGGATCGCGAACGAATTGTTATTACTGAACTCCCTTATCAAGTGAATAAAGCCAAGCTGATCGAGAAAATAGCGGACTTGGTTCGAGATAAAAAGGTTGAAGGAATTTCCGACCTTCGCGACGAGTCTGATCGGACGGGGATGCGCGTAGTTGTTGAAACTAAAAAAGGCGAAAACGCGAATGTGATTTTAAATCGTCTTTTTAAACTTACGCCGCTTCAAGAAAACTTTGGCTTAAATATGCTCGCCATTCACCAAGGGCAGCCCCGGACCTTTAATCTCAGAGATATGCTCTGGGCCTTCATTGAACATCGAAAAGACGTCGTAGTTCGTAGGACCATATTCGAACTCAAGAAAGCCGAGGCCCGTCTTCATATCTTGGAAGGATTAAAACGCGCGGTCGAAAATCTGGATGCCGTGATTGCGTTAATTAAAGGTTCGAAGAACCCCGAAGAAGCGCGCTTGGGTCTAATCAGTCAGTTTTCCTTTAGCAATCTGCAAGCGCAGGCGATTTTAGATATGAAGCTTCAGCGCTTGACGGGTCTCGAGCGCGACAAGATTATCGAAGAATACAAGGCCATCTTGGCCCTCATCGCCGATCTGCGAACCCTCTTAGCGAGCGAAAAGCTCATCTTTGAAAAAATCAGCGAAGAGCTCGTTGAGGTTCGTGAAAAGTTTGGCGACAAACGACGCACCGAGATCGTCTATGGAACCGATTCAGAATTTGAAGTCGAGGATCTCATCGCCGACGTCGATACGCTCGTTTCAATTACCCATACTGGATATGTGAAGCGCTCTGATCCGGGCACCTTCCGTAGTCAGCATCGCGGGGGCAAAGGCGTTCGCGGTGTAACGACCGGCGATGAAGATTTTGTGACAGCGATCTACCGAACAAATACTCTAAGTTACTTATTGTGCTTCACGGATCGCGGCAGAGTTTACTGGTTGAAGGTTTACAAAATTCCAGAAGCCACGCGCGGCGCAAAAGGCAAGGCCATTGTAAATCTAGTATCTTTGCAGGCCGGCGAGAAAATTAAGGCGATTCTGCCAGTGCGTGAATTTAAGGAATCCGAGTTTATTGTTATGGTGACTCGTAAGGGGATTGTTAAGAAGACCCCCTTGAGTGATTTTAGTAATGTTCGGACCATGGGAATTGTTGCAATCTCAACAGATGATGGCGATGAGTTGATCAGCGCAAGGGTGACGAACTCTAATAATGACATTTTCTTGTGTTCAAAAGACGGGATGAGCATCCGTTTTAGTGAAGAAGATGTTCGTCCGATGGGGCGCGCCGCTCGCGGCGTGATTGGGATGAGCCTAGATGAGGGGGATCTGGTCGTGGCTCTTGAGGTACTTAATCGGGCCGCTGAAAATTTTGAAATTTTGACTATGACTGAGAGCGGATATGGGAAGCGCACGCCGGTGTCGGAATATCGAACGCAGAGCCGTGGTGGAAAAGGGATTATCACGATGAAGACCACCGACCGGAACGGGGCCATCATGGGAACTCGTCAAGTTCTTCCTAAAGACGACGTGATGCTCGTGTCAAATCGCGGACAAATGATTCGTGTCCATGTGGGCGAAATTTCTGAGCAGGGACGAAACACTCAAGGTGTACGGGTGATGAATGTCGCTCAGGGAGAAAAAGTTGTATCCTTTGAATACATGGCCGAAAATATAGAAGCGGTGATTGCGAGCGAGGTGGGGGCGAATGACACAGGTCAAACAAACGAACCGCCCACGGAGTAGGTGTCTGATTAACCCTCCCCCTTCTTTTTACGGGTTATTTTTCTTACTCCTGGTGATGGGTTGCAGCGCCAATGGGGCAAAAAGCCACTATATTTTGGCTGAAAAACTTTGGAACGACGGTAAATACGCTCCTGCGGTTTCCGAGTTTGAGCGCGCTAGCGCGCAAGATGCGAGGGGAAAGACCGGACAGCAAGCGCTTTTTCGTGGTGCGTTTACCCAGGTTTTTTTTCTTTCCCAATACTCCGAAGCCCTACGAAAACTGCAGCTTTTTGTGGGAAATCCCATCAATTTAGACAATCCGAACTATTGGGAAGCTCAAAAACTGATCGGCGAAATCTTATTTGCCAAACTAGAGCAATATGACCAAGCCATTCAACATTATCAGGCGCTCCTCTTAAAAAAACCACCAGAGGAGGAGGCGGCGGAATTTCTCTTTCGCATTGGAAAAGGGCACTTCTTTCGAGCGGAGTTCGATGAGGCCATCAAAGCCTTCGGAGAAGTGTCCAAAAGTTACTCAAAGACAGCCTGGGCAGAGCCCGCATCTTTTGAAGAAGGGGTCACGTTTTACACCAGAGGGGAACAGCACCCAGGAGGACATGGCCAAGCACTAGAGACCTATCAAGAAGCGATTGATGCTTATGAGGGATTTATAAAGAAGTTTCCGACGAGCCGGCGTGTTTCTGAAGCAAAATTTGGGATTGCCGCGTGTCTTGAGGAAATGGACCAGCTCGATGCGGCATATAATAATTATGAGGCAATCAAGTCGTCCTACCCCGCTCCGAAGGTGATTCAGATACGACTCGCGCGAATTCGAGAACGAAAACTACAGCGCAGCCGTTGAAATTTAGGAGGCGACATGTTACCCCCCAACAAGAATCTGGTCCGACAGTTGGGCTATTTTTCGGTGATTATCGCGGATCTTGTTGGATACACCGGCGCCGGAGTGGGGTTGGGGTATTTCTGCTGGCACCAGTGGCATGCACCCTGGTGGGTGCTTTTGTTTTTCTCGACGGCAGGGCTGGGTCTTGCGATGTACAAGTTATACCTTTTATCAAAAAAGGACGGGGGTTTCTGAAGTGGGTCAGTTAAAACCTTTTCTATGGTGCGCTCTCGGATGGTTAGTTCTCGGGACACTCCTGTCGCTGGCGCTTTCTTCCGGCGAGGCTAAGCTAAGTATCGCTTGGTTTTTGTGTTTTTGGGGTCTTTCGGTTTTTGATCTTTTTGCGCTTACCAAAGTCGTTTCTACCCTTTTAATCTTGGCCGCAGGAGATGAAAAAAGCGTTGAAAAAAGACCTGCGCTTATAATTCAGTCTTTCTATTGGGGATTTCTTAAGATAGGTTGCTTGGGAGCTTTCGGAGTAGTGCTATTTTTAGGTTCCTCGATCTCGAGGGGAGCAATGCTTTTGGGGCTTGGAACTTTAATAATCGTTCCGCTTTTTGGCGGATTTTTATGGAGTCAGAGGGTTTTGAAGCATGCATGAGGGGCAGGTTTTTAATTGGCTGCAGCTTGTACCCGTTTTGAGAGACTATCCAAATCACGTCGTGATGGCTGGGATCGTTGCCTCTTTACTTGTGGTCTCAACCTGGATAGCGCGACAGCAGCTTTCCCGCGTGATGAAAACAATGGAGGGTGGCCTCGTTCCCGATTCGACGCTTACCTATAGGAACTTCTTCGAAATCGCCGCCGAAAGTCTTTATAAACTTACGGAGTCGGTCATTGGCCATCATGATGCGCCAATCTATTTTCCTGTTATTGGGACACTTTTTGTATTTATTTTTACCTCGAATATCATCGGTCTAATTCCGGGACTTCTTCCACCGACTGAAAATCTGAACACGACACTCGCTTTGGGCGCATTTGTGTTCATTTACTATAATTTTGCAGGGCTCCGGGCGCACGGGATTGCATATTTAAAACATTTTTTAGGGCCGATATTATGGCTCGCCCCACTGATGTTGGTTATTGAAGTGGCTTCCCATATTTTTAGGCCCCTATCGTTGGCCCTTCGTTTACGCGGGAACATCATGGGGGATCACGTAGTTTTGGGTGTTTTTAGTAGTTTGGTTCCATACCTTCTGCCTGTAGTTTTTTACGGGTTGGGAGTGTTTGTGGCCTTTATTCAGGCTTTCGTCTTCTGTTTGATGACGATGGTCTACATATCATTGTCAACAGCACACGATCATTAAGAGAAAGGAAGAAGCTTCGATGACTTTTCGTAAAACGATGTTTATTTTGGGTACTTTACTTGTGGCCTTTTTTGCAACAGCAGCAATGGCCAACGAGGGGGGCGCTGCAGGCGGTGACCAGTATGCGTCTTTGGGCGCAGCACTGGCCATTGGGCTCGCAGCTTTCGGTGGATCTTTGGGGCAAGGAAAAACGGCTGCCGCCGCTCTTGAAGGCATTGCTCGTAATCCTGCCGCTCAAGGAAAGATTTTCGTTCCAATGATTATTGGTTTAGCTCTTATTGAGTCATTGGTTCTGTATGCTTTCGTTATCGCTTTCGTAAAAATCAAAACCTGATTTCAGGACGAAAACGAATAAGTTTTTAAGCCGAAGCCGGGGAAACCTGGTTTCGGCTATTTTTTTTTCTCCTGTCAAAAACTCAGACACCCCGGGCGCCTTGTGGAGGTTTATTTTTCTGGCAGCGTCAAAATCACCAATAAAAACATCCGGCTGACCCACTGTTTTATCCATCCGTTGCGGCACATTCTCTGCAAATTCAAGTGAGCGATGAAGCTTTCTTTGAGACGGCGAATCTGCCTCGCCCTTATTTTGTCTTTTTTGCTCAGCGGCCTTCTGGGGTATGAGGCGGCGGTTTGTGCAAATGAGCCGGAGCCCGTGTCAACGGACAGCTCACAACAAAAAGAAACATCAGAGTTCGGTAAACTTGCTAAAAAATTCGTTATTCTGGTTGGGGAGCTTCCAGTTTTTCATTCTAATGAAGAAATTGATCGTATCGTCGGAGATCCGTGGACCCTCTCTGCGACGACGAGCGCAAAAATTGGGCTTCTTCCACCCCAAATGCGGCTTCGCCTTTACTCCGCAATAGCGGAGCGGGTTTCGATGATGCAGATGGAGCGTTCAGACACTTCGCGCGTAAGGGAAAGCCAAAGCACAAGTTCAGTCGTTTTATCTTTATCCTCAAAAGACGCAGAGCAAATGGTTTCCCGATTTGTAAACTCGATTTCCGGATATTTTTCGGTCGAAGAGTTAACGGACTTGGGAGTTTTTTTGGCAGCTCAAACTCCGCTGTTTCCAAAAGAAGCTTCAGGATGGGGGAGATTGAAACGAGGAGTCGCAGAAAATGCGGTTCTTATTGCGATCGCGGCACTCGCAGGCGAGCTCGTTCTGAATCAGGGAGACATAGCCCTCTCCGGGTGGTTTATGAAGCTAAGCAAGGACTCATATCGTTTAGGCTGGTACGGCTCTGTTAGTAATTTTGGGATAGAGAAAAACCCACGACTAAAGGGAGGCGTCGCCCTGACGACGGACGGTTTCGAACTGTTGGCGGGTGCTAACGAAAAAGTGAATCCCATCCCAACAGAAGAGAAGCATGTCCTAGAGGTTCAGCTTCGGGAGCATTGGCTCGCGGCCCTTGGAAAACAACGGGGCTGGGACCTCTCCGCCGCTGCGCGAGTAAAATACGTTTTGGAGTACGGAAACCCAACAGAAAAACAAGCCGTAATTTCCTCCTTGGAGCTGTTTGCAAGAAAAAATAAAGTCTTTGACGATCCGTTAGTCGCGTTTCTATTAAATACAAGTTTTAGCACTGATTTTTTTCGAAGAGCCTCCGGCAGTTTATCGGTCGGCCTTGAAGATCAGCGTCGGGATTTAATCCTGGCGATTAGAGCCTCGTTTTCAGAGGATAAATTGGCGAACTCCTCGTCAGAGGCGAATCACTATTCCCTTGGACTTTATGCCTCGGGACGCCTAGGAAGAAGCCAGTCACGCCTTTGGGGTCAGATGGTCTCCAAGAGTCAGGACGTACTTAACACCCTCGCGCTTGTGCACTTAATTGTACCTAAAAGGGACGACATTTTAGATAGACTAAACACGATCGGAACGCGGGAAGAAAAATTCAAGGACGATATTTGCCTTATTTCCAAACTGGAGGAGGTCGAGAAGCAGCTCTTTGAGATTCAAACGCAGCTCGCTTCAGACCTTAAAGAATACCAGCATTCACGAACTGAATATTTTCAAGAGAAAGGCGCGCCATCGGAGAGCTTAAGAATCACGGATGGCCCCCTTTCTTCGAAGGACTTTTTTGAGGTTTTAGAGGCGCTAGATTTTTCTGGCGCGCTAAATACGGGCGCAAATATGAACCCGTGATGCTGAGAGATGTTTCGATAACCTGCTCAGGGGTGCCTTGCGCAATGATGCTCCCGCCCGACAGACCTCCCTCCGGACCAAGGTCAATAATATGATCAGCGACCTTGATAATATCAAGATTGTGCTCAATTACGATTACCGTATTCCCCTGTTCCACAAGGGCCTGAAGAATCTTAATAAGTTTATTAACATCATCAAAATGAAGACCAGTAGAGGGTTCGTCCAAAATATATACCGTTCTGCCCGTGCTTCGTCTGGATAGCTCCTTTGCTAGCTTGATACGCTGAGATTCTCCACCCGAAAGGGTTGTGGAACTTTGCCCAAGGTGAAGATAACCCAGGCCCACTTCGTTCAAAATGCTCAGCTTTGCCTTGATTGATGGGACCGCATCAAAAAATATCAGGGCTTCGCTGCTGGTCATATCAAGAACCTCTGCAATATTTTTCCCACGGTAACGAATGTCGAGGGTGTCTCGATTGTAGCGTAAACCTCGACACGTTTCACACTCCACAAAAACATCAGGTAAAAAATGCATTTCGATCTTCATCAGTCCATCGCCCTGACAATTCTCACACCGGCCCCCCTTGACGTTAAAAGAAAAGCGCCCGGGAAGAAATCCTCGGATCATTGATTCCGGGAGTTGAGAAAATAAATCGCGCACCAAACTGAAAAGTCCGGTGTAAGTTGCGGGATTCGAGCGCGGAGTTCGGCCAATTGGACTTTGATCAATGTCGATAACCTTATCGACGTGCTGGATTCCAGAAAAGCCTTTGATCTTTAGATCCCCCACCTTTGAGGAATAGAGCTCCTGAGCAAGTAAAGGATAAAGGGTGTCTACAATCAAGGAGCTCTTTCCACTTCCAGAAACCCCAGTCACACAGCAAAAAACACCCAGTGGAAAATCTACACTTATACTTTTAAGATTATTCTGTTGGGCACCCTCAATGTGAATTACCCGATCTTTAGCCCATACACGCCTCAGGGAGGGCACATGAATCTCTCGAAAGCCTGACAAATACTGAGCGGTCAAACTCTCTTTCGAAGATAAAATATCGGACAGCGTCCCTGACGCCACCACTTCTCCGCCCTGCGTCCCAGCCCCTGGCCCGAGATCGACAACCCAGTCGGCCGCCTCGATCGTTTCACGGTCATGCTCGACGACGATGACGGTATTTCCCATGTCGCGAAGTCGAAAAAGAGTTTTAAGTAATCTCTCATTGTCTCGTTGATGCAAACCAATACTTGGCTCGTCAAGAACATAGATAACTCCAACCAGCGCGCTGCCGATTTGCGTGGCTAAGCGAATGCGCTGAGTTTCTCCTCCTGAGAGGGACTGAGCAGATCGAGAAAGAGAAAGATAGCCCACGCCCACAGAAATCAGAAAGCCAAGACGATCTTGGATTTCGCGTATGATTCGATCAGAAACCAACTGCTCTCTTTGGGTCAGTTTTAAAGTTGAAAAAAAGGTGAGCAACTCTTCGAGCGAAAGCCGCGAAAGATCAGAAATGTCCTGCTCATAAATTCGTTGATGAAGACTCTCAGGCCGAAGTCTCGCACCCTTACAAGAGGGGCATGGGAGCACTTGTCTAGAGGAGAACGAAGGCGCAGAGCCAGCAGCTCCTGAGGGGTCGCTTAGCTCTTCGGCGGCAAGGAGCTCTGCTGAAGCGTGGTCAAATCCCAACCCTTCACACTCCGGGCAGGCGCCCATCGGACTATTGAAAGAAAAGGTTCGTGGTTCCGGCGCGGGGTAGCTAATCTGACAATAGGTGCACGAAAACTTCTCGGACATCAATGTTTCGGTGGGCGCGCCTTTGGGCGCTCCCTGATCGAGAGTCTCAAGGAGAATCAACCCCTCGCCCAGGCGTAACGCAAGTTCAACGGAGTCACTAACTCGTGCCGCAAGAAGACTTGGATCACCCTTCAAGATAAGTCGGTCCACGTAAACAGATATGTCGTGTTTCCTGTTCTTCTCTACTTGGATTTTGTCAGAAAGATCTAGGGTTTCTCCGTCAATTTTAACTCTAACAAAACCATTTTGCCGTAATTGAAGCAGCTCTTTCTGATATTCCCCTTTTCGGCCGCGCACAATAGGGGCGAGAATAGCAAGTTTTGTGTTTTCTGGAAAAGTAAGAATGTGATCCGTAATCTGCTGGGGAGATTGGGATTGAATGGGGCGCTCGCATTTATAACAAAATGGTTTTGATATGCGCGCATATAAAAGCCGAAGATAGTCATAAACTTCGGTGACGGTCCCAACCGTCGATCGAGGATTGTAGGATGTTGTTTTTTGATCAATAGAAATCGTAGGACTAAGTCCCGATATGTCGTCGACATCAGGTTTTCCAATTTTCTCAAGAAACTGGCGGGCATAGGCGGAAAGGCTTTCCACGTATCGGCGCTGCCCTTCTGCGTAAATGGTATCAAAAGCTAAAGAGGATTTTCCGGAGCCCGAAGGGCCGGTAAAAATAATCAATCTATCCCGAGGGATACTCAGTGTAACATTCTTTAGATTATGTACACGAGCCCCCTTTACCGTTAAGGTCTCGTCGCTACTCTTAAACATGGCCTCCTTCGGTGTTTATGTCGGGATGGCCAATTTCTTTAGCGGCGGCCGCGAGCGCGGACTCAATTTCTTTACGCAAAACAAGCAGTCGCTGCTGTGAAACAGCTTCAAAACGAAGCACAAGAACGGGTTGCGTGTTCGATGCCCGAATAAGCCCCCATCCGTCGCCAAAATCCACACGAACGCCATCGATATCATTAATGCTATAGGGCTTGGTTTTTAAGATTCTCTTTGCAGCCGCGACAAGTTCAAATTTCTTATCCTCAACGCACTCGACGCGAATCTCAGGGGTAGAAACTACTTTTGGCAAATCTCCGAGTAAGGTCGAAAACGGCGCCGATGTGGAACATGCAATTTCATAAAGGCGGACGGCGGCATAAATGGCGTCATCAAATCCAAAATATCGGTCAGCAAAAAAGATATGTCCTGACATCTCCCCGGCAAGCGCCGCCCCAGTTTCTTTCATTTTTGACTTAATAAGAGAATGTCCCGTCTTCCACATCAAAGGCTTTCCGCCTTTTTCAGCGATATCGTTATAGAGGCGATGACTTGATTTCACCTCAGAAATGATGATTGCGCCCGGCCTTTCTTTTAGAACAGCCCGAGAGAAAAGAACCATGATTTCGTCGCCGTAAAAGATTCGGCCTGTTTCATCAACGAGGCCAACGCGGTCAGCGTCACCATCAAATGCGATACCCAGGTCAGCTTTGGTTTCTCTTACTTTTGAGATAAGGTGCCTGAGGTTCTCTGGAACTGTGGGATCTGGATGATGGTTTGGAAAGCGCCCATCCAATTCACAAAAGAGAGGAATCACCTCGGCTCCCAGTTTTTCAAAAAGCGCGGGAGCCACAGTTGAGGCGGTTCCATTTCCGGCATCTAGCACGATTCGCTTTCGCTTCAATTTTGGAGCGAGTTTAATATGATAGTCAACATAAGCAGGAATAATTGGGTATTCAGTTACTTTTCCTATGAATTGTGGTGACGACTTATCTAAAATAAGCTGCTCCATGATGATGCGAAGTTCTTGAATCTGTTTTCCATGAACGGTGTCTTTTCCTAGGCAAACCTTGAAACCATTATAGTC
>JBBCAV010000266.1:0-4039 GCA_051382305.1 Bdellovibrionota bacterium FG-2 | reverse complement strand
CCCTCCCACACTTGTTAACAACCCACATAGTGTGGGAACGAGATTACTTCTTTTTAGCTGCTTTTTTAGCGGTTTTCTTTGCAGGTTTCTTAGCGGCTTTTTTCTTGGTTGCCATGTTGGCTCCTTTGGTTAGTTGTTGACGTTACGTTTTATATTCTAGGGACATAACGCGTGAGGTGCAACTCTTTTTTGCGGAGCGTGAAATCCGTAAGTACTGCAGTCGTGATCCGCCCTTCAGGACCGGCCCCCGGCAATCGCACAATACAAATTCACCATTTTCATCTTTTCAATCGAGTTTGCGGCAGTAGTTTGTAGTGCAGGGTTTCCTACGACGATTGCAAGGCATTTTGCCCGTGAAAGAGCGACATTGAGTCGGTTTGGATTGAACAAGAACTCAACCCCGCGAGGCGATAGTTCGAGATTGCTTGAGCACATAGAAAGGATCACCACTGGCGCTTCTTTCCCCTGAAACTTATCGACTGAGCCAACGGCGATGTCCTTTGGGAGCGCGTCTTTGAGTAAGCCCATCTGAAGGTTGTAAGGAGCGACAACGAGCAGATCGGAGGCCGTCAGGGCTCTCACTTTTCCATTTTCAGAAATCTTCGACTTCAAGAGGTCCTCAATAAGCGACTTGATAAGCGCAACTTCTTCCAGGCTCGACTGGGAACAATCTTCGTGGTCTATGGGGAGGAAAAGGATTCCTTCATCCGCAGTGACCAATGTTGCCTTTTTATCGAGCAGAAGTTCGTTTTCCAGTGTGGATTCGTCGGATTCCAGCCTGCCTTCATAAAAATTATTGGAGATGAACTCACAGACAGCTGGCCGCATGCGAAATGTCTTTGCCAAGAAGATTCCGAGCTCGGCGGGGATGGTGGCGTGATTTTGAATCAAGTAGTTCAGGCAAGACTCGCCACTTTCGCCGGGGTGCGCGCCTTGGATTGGCTGTTCGAGTTGCCTTTGATCGCCCAGGAGGACGATGTTTTTGGCAGAACGAGACATTCCGACGAGGTTTGCGAGGGCGACCTGGCCCGCTTCGTCGACAAAAAGGTAATCCAAAGCATCGACCGCTTCGTCCCTAGAAAATGTCCAAGCAGTGCCGCCTACGAGTATGTGCCCATTCGGCGCGGGGCTGATGGCACCGATATCGGCACTCTTAAAAGCCGCTACCCCGGTTTTTTCAAAAAACTCCTCGTTATCACTCTTTGTTTTGTAGGCCGTTACTTTGAGCTTCGCCGTTATTGCCTTATCCATTACGGCGGCCATGAGATTTTCAATAGCGTGATGGCTGTTTGAAGTCACCCCTACGCGTTTGCCCTCCTTGAGAAGGGCCAGAATTACATGGGAACCTGTGTAGGTCTTTCCGGCCCCGGGCGGTCCTTGGATGCAAATCGTGCTTTGCTCCATTTTTTGGATGAGAGCGGTGGTCGACTTCGTGAGATCAGCTTTGTCTAATGGTAGGGTGCCGCCCGCTTTATGGCCCGTGATTCGGGGATAACTTCGGTACAGGAGATCGGCAAGCGCAGAAGGCAGTGATTTCCGCGTTTTCGTTTTCCCAAATTCTGAGACAATAGCGAAAATCGAATCAGAAATAACGCCGGTGTCCACAGGGAATCCAGGTAGAATCGACGCCTGGGCCGGGAATCCCCCGATCTCATCGACTTTCTTGGCGCTCATACGGATCGTGAGCGTTCCCATCTCACGATCGATCTCACCGATCGCGGCTCCGATTACTCGATCCTGGTCAATGAAAAGCCTACATTCCGATTCGTTTCTGAATTTTACCTCCTGCGATGGATCAAATCGGTATTCGGCGATCAAAGATCTTTTGTCAGGTGAGGGTTTCTTTGCCGTCCTTTGAATGTCGCCAATGCAATCGGACTCTTGGGTTAGCTCTTCGTGCGTATGAGTCAGCCAATCAAAGTACTTCCACCAGTATTGCTTGGCTTCTCTTCTGTGAAATTCGATAAGCTCCGCTAGCAGTTTTTGAACCCTCTCGTCTTCCGTCAGTTCAATTTTCCCGTCGAGTTCTAGCAGGAGCTGCTCGGCCATTTGTGCAGCTTCGGATGACTCGGGTGGCGCTGCTTCTTCGCCCTCTTTTTGTGCGGAGACAAAATGAAGTTTGGCTTCTTTTTGGACGTCCCTTAACCAATCGGTGAGTTTAAGGGTCGAGATGCAATCGATTTCGTTATAATCGCGGATTCCTTTTAGGATTTTGGAAGTCTCCCACGTTGCGCCATCAGGAGACATTAGGTATTTGGCGTACTCCACAATCGAGTCAGACGCTTTCTTGACATCGCCATCCCGCTTTTGCGCGTAGAGGTGCTCGATCGACTTAATCGAATAGTTGGCTTCTCCTACGACAATCGATTGAGAAACAATCTTGAATAAGTCGACAAACGTTTCCGCCCGAAGCAGCTGGTCCACTTCAAACTCACGCGTCGCGTGCTGGGTCGAGAGTTTACGCATTGCCGTGACTTCGTAAGCTGCGTAGTGGTAAATGTGCATCGCTGGATCGGCCCTGAAACGGGGATAAACCCAGTCGATCCACCCCTCGAAAGCCTTCTTCTCATTTGCGCGGTTGTGAGCCCAAAAATCGATGAATTGCTGGTCTTTATTCTTATCGAGATAGATAGCACCAAAGAGATACTCGAGTCCCTGATCTTCAAAGAGAGGGTAACCTTCCATATCAAAGTAGACGTCACCTGAACTCGGCGGCGGAAGCAGCCTTAGTCCAGTCCTTTGATCTTCCTGATGATCCAATATCTCGTATTTTGGTTTTTTGAGCCCTCGTGATTCAAGCTGAAGTCGTGCTTGGCGCTTAAGCTTTGCCAGTGTTGCCGCCTCAAGATTGGGAATCTGTTTGAGCTTGGTGCCTGCGAGCGCTGTCAGGGTCGTTATGCCAGCGCGTTCAAGTTTTCTTTGTTGCGAGGTCTTGATATTGGCGACCTGCGAAAGATCGTCCGTCTCGACAATGAGCTGAGCCGCGTATTCCGACCAGTTTCTAATTTCTTCGTTTTTTTGGATTCGAGGTCTTTGATTACGGTCAAAGCTGTTGTGAAATTCTAAAAACCTTTTTTTCAAAGAAAAATAGTAGGACGAAAAGTCATTTGTGCGAAGCGCTTTTCGTTCCCCCGTTCCGAGCACTACGGTGATGGATTGGGGAAATACTCCCTGGATGGATTCAAGCATTTCGGAGTAGGCCAAAAGCTGAATCACAAAATACGGTTTTGTGGAGCGCGCCAGTTTCGAGTCCCATGCCTCGTAATGAAAATCTCCTAACTTGGAACGGCCCGAAACTTTTACTAGAAAATCGGCGTAACCCAAGAATGAATCTCTTTTGAGCGCCGCCTGATAAATGACAGCGGCTCCCTTTTGCATAGCTATTAGGGTGGCCGCATGGCGTGATTCAAAGTTACCCTCGGCGTCAATGGTTGCAACGTCTTTGAATTCCTTTTTGAGGGCTTCCAAAACATTTTTCTCGTGATCCATTCCTTTAGTTTGGATGAGTTCGGCAGCTTCGTCTTCTGCGTCGCTTTCGATTTCGCCTGGGAATTCTAACGCGAAACGATCCATCCAAGAGGAAAAGGGGCTTTCAAGGTAGGCCGTGAGATCCGAAGGCGAAAAAATGAGTGTGCCTGATGTTTTTGTTTTTCTCATGCGCGAAAAGGCTCCAATGTTTTAAGAATAGTAGATTCGATTGTCCTTTTGGAATCTTTCTGTAAGGCGGACCAAGAAAAAGGGCTAAAGAATCGGATCAACCTTTTGATGCGGCGGTCGCCGACAAACATTCGCGTGCCGTAATTAGATGCAAGTCGAGAACATTCCCAATTGGATCTTGGTATCCACCAGCTAAGTTCCAGGACACGGGAAGGCTGATGGCGTCTGCAACCGAAAACACAATGTGATCCCTTCTTTTCATTTGCTCAGTCGTTAGCACTCCTCCTAGGGCGTAGAAATTCAGCCCGATTCAGGACTGACGCGAACCCCGGGATTTGGTCTTCTTCGTCGTAGCGGGTTTTCGCTTTGCGGCGTTTTTGAG